>JAHFRL010000145.1 GCA_023266235.1 Betaproteobacteria bacterium | reverse complement strand
CAATACCAGCTTGCCAAACGCGGCAGAGGACTCGGCTTGCGCGTGGGCGTCAAGAAAGTCGGTTGTTCCGGTTTTGCGTACACCTTCGACTATGCCGACGAAGTGAGGGCGGGCGACCAGGTGTTCGAGCTGCACGCCGCGAAAGTGCTGACTGACGCCGACAGCCTGTCGTTTCTCGACGGCTCCAGGATCGATTTCGTGAAAGAAGGACTCAAGCAGACGTTCAAGTTCGAGAACCCCAACGTCGACAGCACTTGCGGCTGCGGTGAGAGCTTCAGCGTGAAGGAAACGACGAAATCTTGAATCGCAAAGGCCCACGATTTAATTAAGGACTTTCTGCTCCCCCTTTGATTTTCCTTAGCGTCCTTCGCGGTTTACGAATTTAAATTTGAGATTGAAATGAGTACAGCACTGCAACACCTGGTCAATCAGCCATACAAGCACGGCTTCGTCACGGACATCGAGTCCGACGTCGCGCCGAAGGGACTGAGCGAAGACACCATCCGGCTGATTTCGGGCAAGAAGAACGAGCCCGAGTGGCTGCTCGAATTCCGCCTCAAGGCCTACCGGCAATGGCTGACGATGAAAGAGCCGCAGTGGCCTAACGTGCATTATCCGAAGATTGATTTCCAGGCGATCAGCTATTACTCGGCGCCCAAGCCGAAGAAAAAACTCGCCAGCATGGACGAAGTCGATCCCGAGTTGCTGCGCACGTTCGAGAAGCTCGGCGTGCCGATGAACGAGCGCGCGGCGCTGGCCGGCGTCGCGGTCGACGTGATTTTCGACAGCGTATCGGTGGCGACCACCTACAAAGCGAAGCTCGCCGAGGTCGGCATCATTTTTGGTTCGATCTCGGAAGCCGTGCACCAGCATCCCGAGCTCGTGAAACAGTACCTCGGTACGGTAGTGCCGGTCGGTGACAATTATTACGCGGCCCTCAATTCGGCGGTGTTCACCGACGGCTCGTTTTGTTTCATTCCCAAGGGCGTCAAATGCCCGATGGACCTGTCGACTTATTTCCGCATCAACACGCAGGAGTCGGGCCAGTTCGAGCGCACGCTCATCATCGCCGAGGAGGGCGCGTCGGTGTCGTATCTGGAAGGCTGTACGGCGCCGAAGTTTGATACCAATCAGCTGCACGCTGCGGTGGTCGAGCTGGTCGCGCTCGACAACGCCGCCATCAAGTACTCGACGGTACAGAACTGGTACGCGGGCGACGAGAAGGGCGTCGGCGGCATCTACAACTTCGTGACCAAGCGCGGCCTGTGCAAGGGCGTGAATTCGCGCATTTCGTGGACGCAGGTCGAGACCGGCTCAGCGATCACCTGGAAATATCCGAGCTGCGTGCTGCGCGGCGACAATTCGGTCGGCGAGTTCTACTCGGTCGCGCTGACCAATCATTATCAGCAGGCCGATACCGGTACCAAGATGGTCCATCTCGGCAAGAACACGCGCAGCACCATCGTCAGCAAGGGCATATCAGCCGGCCGCTCGAATAACAGCTACCGCGGGCTGGTCAGGATCGCGCTGACTGCCGCTGGCGCGCGCAATTACTCGCAATGCGACTCCATGCTGATCGGCGACCGGTGCGGCGCCAATACCTTTCCGTATATTCAGGTCAACAACCAGAGCGCCCAGGTCGAGCACGAGGCGTCGACCTCCAAGATCGGTGAAGACCAGCTGTTCTACTTCGCGCAGCGCGGCATCGGCGCCGAGGAAGCGGTTTCGATGATCATCAACGGATTCTGCAAGGACGTGTTTCAACAATTGCCGATGGAGTTCGCGGTCGAGGCGACCAAGCTGCTCGGTCTCAAGCTCGAAGGAAGCGTCGGATGATTTACCAGGACAGCAAAACGCTGCTCGAAGTGCGCGGGCTGCGCGCGACCGTCAACGGTATCGAAATTCTCAAGGGCATCGACCTCACGGTCAAAAGCGGCGAAGTGCACGCGATCATGGGGCCGAACGGTTCCGGCAAGAGCACATTCGCCAAGGTGCTCGCCGGCCATCCCGCGTACGAAGTGACGGGCGGCACGGTCGCGTTCGAAGGCAAAAATCTGTTCGAGCTCAAGCCCGAAGAGCGGGCGCGCGCCGGGTTGTTTCTCGGTTTCCAGTACCCGATCGAAATACCAGGGGTCGCCAACAGCCAGTTCCTGCGGCTCGCCTACAACACGGTGCAAACGCAGCGCGGCAAGGACGAACTCGATCCGCTCGAATTCGACGATTTCGTGCGCGAGAAAATGAAACTGCTCGAGATGAATCCCGATTTTCTCGACCGCAGCGTCAACGAGGGCTTCTCCGGCGGCGAGAAAAAGCGCAACGAAATCCTGCAATTGGCGTTGCTCGAGCCGCGGCTCGGCATCCTCGACGAAACCGATTCCGGGCTTGATATCGATGCGCTGAGGGTCGTTGCCGGCGGCGTCAACCAGCTTGCCAACAAAGACAACGCGATCGTACTGGTCACGCACTACCAGCGCCTGCTCAACTACATCGTGCCCGATTACGTGCACGTCATGGATGGCGGGAGCATCATCAAGACCGGCGGCAAGGATCTCGCTCTCGAACTCGAGACGCATGGCTACGACTGGGTCGGCGCTGAACATAAAGCGGCTGTAAGGGTGACCGCATGACCGAAGTTGCGACCAACAGCTATCTCGCTAACCTGCTGCAAGGGCAGCCGGCGCTTCCCGACAGTCCGCTTGCATGGCTGAACCGGCTGCGCGCTGACGCGGTTGATCGTGTCGGTGCGCTGACGGTGCCGACCACGCGCGACGAGGAATGGCGCTTTACCGACATTTCTCCGCTGACTAAAATTCCGTTCCAGCCGGCACGCAGCGCGTCCCGACTCGATGCCGCTAACGTCGAGAGTTTCGTGCTGCCCGAGGCCGGCGCGCGGTTGGTGTTTATCGATGGCGTTTACGCGCCGCAGCTCTCGTTCAACAAGGCCGGCATCGTGCTCGAGAATCTGGCGGCAGGCGTGATTACGCACGGCATGGCAATCGAACCGCACCTCAGCCGCCATGCCGAATTCCAGGGTAATGTTTTCGCCGCGCTCAATACTGCATTTCTGCAGGATGGCGCTTTGATCGTCGTTCCGCGCAACGCATCAGTAGCGGCGCCGGTGCATCTGCTGTTCATCGCGACGCAGAAAGAGATCGCAAGCTACCCGCGCTGCCTGGTGGTTGCCGAGTCCGGCAGCGCGGTGATGGTCGTCGAGGATTTCGTCGCATTGCAGGAGGCGGCGTATTTCACCAACGCGGTGACCGAGATCGCACTTTCCGACGACGCTCACGTGAATCATGTCCGCGTGCAACGCGATAGCGGTGAAGCGTTCCATATCGCCAACTGTGCCGTGTCGCTCGCGCACGCGAGCTGTTACCGGTCGGTCAGCGTCGCGCTGGGCGCGCGCATCTCGCGCTACAACCTGAACGTACTGCAGGCGGCCGAAGGCGCCGAGTGCACGATCGACGGCCTCGCGCTGATTGCTGACCACCAGCTCGCCGACTCTCATACCTGCATCGACCACGCGCAGCCGCATGGCGTAAGCCGGCAGTTGCATAAGTGTATCGTCGCCGGCGCCGCACATGCGGTGTTCAATGGCAAGATCATGGTACGCCAGGGCGCGCAACGCACAGACTCGTCACAGTCGAGTCGCAACCTGCTGCTGACCGGCAAGGCGCGCGTCGATACCAAGCCGCAGCTCGAAATCTTTGCCGACGACGTCAAGTGTGCCCACGGCGCGACGGTCGGCCAGCTCGACGCCGAGGAAGTGTTTTATCTGAGAAGCCGCGGGCTGACGGACGCCGCGGCGCGAAATCTGTTGACGTACGCGTTCGGCGCCGAAATCATCGACCGCATTCCGGTCGCGTCTCTCAAGCATCGGCTCGAGCAGACAGTGCTCGAACAAACCAACCGCTAACCATGACCGCAACCCCGATTGCACTCAAATCACGATCGACGTCCGCTTTCGACGTCGAGCGCATCCGCGCCGACTTCCCTATTTTAAAGCTCAAGGTCAACGGCAAGCCGCTGGTCTATCTCGACAACGCGGCTTCGAGCCAGATGCCGCAGCCGGTGATCGACCGCCTGGTGCGCTACCGGACGACGCAGCACGCCAATATCAATCGCGCGGTGCATTACCTGTCCGAGACCGCGACCCGCGAATACGAAGAGGCGCGCCGCAAACTGCAGCAGTTCATCAATGCGCGCGAAGAGCGCGAGGTGATCTTCACCAGCGGCACCACCGATGCGATCAACCTGGTGATGCACGGCTATGGCCGCAAGTTTATCGGTGCCGGCGACGAAATCGTCCTGACCACGCTCGAACACCACTCGAACATCGTGCCGTGGCAGATGCTGGCCGAAGAGAAGGGCGCGAAAATCCGCGTGGTGCCGATCAACGACGCCGGCGAGTTGCTGATCGACGACTATGAGAAGCTCTTCAACGAGCGCACCAGGTTCGTCGGCGTGATGCACGTGTCGAACGCGCTCGGCACCATCAATCCGGTCAAGCACATGATCGCGTTCGCGCATGCGCGCGGCGTGCCGGTGCTGGTCGACGGCGCGCAGGCGGCACCGCACATGCGACTCGACGTGCAGGACCTCGACTGCGATTTTTACGCGTTTTCGGGGCACAAGCTGTGCGGTCCGACCGGCATCGGCATCCTCTACGGCAAGGCCGCGCTGCTCGAAAGCATGCAGCCTTTCAAGGGCGGCGGCGACATGATCCTGTCGGTAACGTTCGAGAAGACCACCTACAACACGATTCCGCACAAATTCGAAGCCGGCACGCCGCCGATCGCTGCGGCGATCGGGCTCGGCGCTGCGGTCGATTACCTGTCGGCGATCGGCATGGAGCGGATCGCCGCGCACGAGCTCGACCTGCTCGGCCATGCGACCGAGCAGGTAAACCGCATGCCGGGCGTGCGCATCATCGGGACCGCCGAGAAGAAGGCCGCAGTGCTGTCGTTCGCCATCGACGGCGTGCACCCGCACGATGTCGGCACGCTGCTCAATCAGGACGGGGTCGCAATCCGCACCGGCCACCACTGCGCGCAGCCGGTGATGCAGCGCTTCAGGGTGCCGGCGACGTCGCGCGCGTCGTTTGCGTTCTACAACACCATGGCGGAAGTCGATACGCTGATCGCGGGCATCCGTAACGTGCAGAAGGTTTTTACCTGATGGCCGATCCGAAAGCCCTCTACCAGGAGGTCATCCTCGACCACAACAAAAAGCCGCGCAACTACGGCGCGCTCGAGCACTGGAGCCACCATGCGGAAGGCCACAACCCGCTGTGCGGCGATCACATCAGCGTGACGCTGAATCTCGATGGCGACCGCATCGACGGCATCGCGTTTCAGGGCGAGTCGTGCGCAATCTGCAAGGCCTCGGCGTCGATGATGACGACAACGATCAAGGGCGGAACGCGGCAGGATGCCGAGACGCTGATCCGGGAATTCCGCGACATGGCGACCGGCAAGCTCGATCTCGCCGGCCAACCGCATCGCCTCGGGCGGCTCACGGTGTTCGCCGGCGTGCGCGACCTGCCGACGCGCGTCAAATGCGCGATCCTGCCATGGCATACGCTGCATGCGGCATTCAACTCGGTCGCCAGCACTTCGACCGAGTCGGAAGACGATCCCATGCACGCGCCGATCGGCGATGCGTGAAAAAGCAATGCTTAATGTTGAGCGCTGAATGCTTGATTAACCGCTCACATCCGACGCCTATCACTAAACACTAAACATCAGGCACTCAACGCTGTTTTACTGCCATGCCGAAGATCGCCGAAATCGAGGGCACGCCCAACCCGAACGCGATGAAGTTCATCCTCAAGGAGCCGCTGACCTGGGGGATAACGCGCTCGTACGACAACGCCGATGAGGCGCGCGACGATCCGCTCGCTTCGACGCTGTTCGCGATCGAGCACGTGACCAACGTGTTCTATGTCGACCACTGGATCACGGTCACGCAGGACGGCGGCGCCGACTGGCAGGAGTTGACGCGCAAACTCGCGGAGCCGATCCGCGCCGCGCCGGCGGCGGACCAGCAGTCCGCGCAACTTGCCGCCAGCGCCGCCGCCACCGCGGTCGCCGATCTGAGTCCGGAAGATCAGCAGCGGCTCGACAAAATCAACGCGCTGCTCGACGAGCAGGTGCGTCCGTACCTGCAGGGCGACGGCGGCGATCTGTACGTGCTCGGTCTCGAGGGCGCCCGGCTTACCGTCCACTACCAGGGCGCGTGCGGCAGTTGTCCGAGCTCGATCTCGGGCACGCTCACCGGCATTGAAAATCTGGTGCGCTCGATTGAGCCCGACATCGAAGTCGTGGCGGTCTAAACCCAATCGAAACCGCAGACAAACGCAGCTAAACGCCGATTCCCCGTGCGCCTCGAAAACGGCGAGGTCCAGGTACGCGACGACCGCTGGGATTGATTCAAGCATGGAATCCGCCGAAGAAAAGGAACTTTCATGGCAGGCCCGGACAAAAATACCCCGTCTCCGACTGAAATCAAGCTGCATCAAAAATCGCGCGTGCTGGAAATTGCTTTCGCCGACGGCAGGCACTTTAAATTGCCCTATGAGTTCTTGCGCGTTTATTCACCCTCGGCGGAAGTGCGCGGCCACGGGCCGGGACAGGAAGTTCTGCAAATCGGCAAGCAGAATATCGAGATCACCCGGATCGAGCCGGTTGGTACGTATGCGGTGCAACCGGTATTTTCCGACGGGCACGATACCGGTATTTATTCCTGGGATTACATCTATAGCCTGGGTATGAACCAGGACGAAATGTGGCGACACTACCTGCGGCGCATGGAAGAAGCAGGCGCAAGCCGCGAGCCCATGCCGGGCGCATCCGCACAACGTCCCAAGTCGAAATAGCCGCGCATGGATAGCTGCAACGATTCCTGCCTGCTGAACAGCGCAAGCGAAGAAAACTGGCCAGACCCGGCTACGCCGTTCAAGGTCGTGCTGATCAACTCCTATGAGCTGGGCCGGCAGCCGTTCGCCTTGGCCGAGCCGTCCGCATGGTTGAAGCAGGCCGGATTCAACGTGCAGTGCATCGACCTCTCTTTGCAAAAACTCGATCCGGCACTGCTTGCCGGCGCGAAGCTGGTGGCGTTGTATGTCGGCATGCATACCGCCACCCGCATCGCGGTCGAGGCCATTCCGCGCATCCGTGAAATGGCGCCGCGGGCGCATTTGTGCGTGTACGGCCTGTATGCGCCGATGAACCAAAAGCTGCTGCGTGGCCTCGGCGTGAAAACCATTCTGGGCGGCGAATTCGAGCCAGGGGTGGTTAGCCTGGCGCAGCGGCTGCGCGACGGGGACGCGTGCGATGCGCAAATCGAACCGCTGGTGAACCTTAATAAGATCGTATTTATCGCGCCCGACCGTTCCGGCCTGCCACACCTGCAACGCTATGCCTATTTGATATTGCCGGACGGCGGTGAAAAAATGGCCGGCTTCGTCGAGGCGAGCCGAGGCTGCAAACATTTGTGCCGCCACTGCCCGGTGGTGCCGGTATATCAGGGCAAGTTCCGCGTGGTGCCGGTCGAGGTGGTGCTGGCGGACATCTCGCAGCAGGTGCAAGCCGGCGCGGCGCATATTTCCTTCGGCGACCCGGATTTTTTCAACGGTCCGACCCATGCCATGAAAGTGCTGGCGGCGATGCACGCCGAATTTCCCGACCTGAGCTTCGACGCCACCATCAAGATTCAGCACCTCATCGACCACGCCGGACTGCTTCCCCGGCTGAGGGCGGCGGGTTGTCTATTCATTACCGCGGCGGTCGAGTCGGTGGACGACAAGGTGCTGGAGTACCTCGCCAAAAACCACACACACGCCGATTTCGTACGCGCTTTGCAACTGTGCCGTGAAGCCGGCATATTCCTGGCGCCGACGTTTGTGCCATTCACGCCCTGGACAACGTTGGAGGGCTACCTCGACCTGCTGCGCACGCTGGCGCGCTTGCATTTAGCGGAGGCGGTGCCGCCGATTCAGCTTTGCATCCGCCTGCTTGTGCCGGAAGGCTCCTATTTGCTGCAGTTGTCCGGTTTCCGGGAAATGATAGAGGCGTTCGATGCGAAATTGCTCGGCTATCCGTGGCGGCATGCCGATCCCCGCGTGGACGCTTTGCAGCAGGCGGTGCAGGCCCGTGCCGCGCCCGGCGATCAGCAGGGATTAGCGCGCAGCGACATATTCGAGCGAATCTGGCGGCTCGCGCACGACGCGCTCGGCCTCTTGGCGCCGCCGCTTACTCGAGCGGATTTTGGCGAACCTATCGCACGCCTGTCCGAGCCCTGGTACTGCTGCGCCGAGCCCACCGAGCAGCAACTGCAAAGCTTTTGAGCGGCCGGCCATGAAGCGCATTCTGCTGCTGTTGCCGGCCACCAGTTACCGTAACGCCGATTTCCTCGCCGCCGCGAATAAACTCGATGTGGAAATCATCGGTGCCGCGGATTATTGCCATCGACTCGCGCCGCTATGGGGCATGAGCCCGATTCAATCGGTGCCGTTCGATCAGCCTGAAGTCGCGGTGAAGCAGGTGCTGGCCGCGCTGGGGCGCAAGCCGGACGCGGTGCTGGCGGTGGACGACACCGGCGTGGAACTGGCGGCGCTGCTGCGCGAACGCCTGCACCTGCCGGGCAATCCGCCGGCGGCGGTGCGGCGGACGCGCGACAAGCTGGCGTTTCGCCGCTTGCTGCAAAGCGGCGGCCTTAACTGTCCGGATTTTTATCACCTCGGCAACGACGCTCACGCCGCAACGCTGCTGCCGCCGCTGCAGTTTCCAGTGGTCGTCAAAGCGCGCCGGCTTGCCGCCAGCCGCGGCGTGATTCGCGCCGACACGCCGCAGGCATTCGCGCAAGCCGTGCGATGGGTGCATGGCATACAGGTCAAAGCTGACCGTGACGCCGCCAAGCTTGGCTTGGTCGTGGAAAGCTTCATCCCCGGCCGCGAACATGCGCTGGAAGGGCTGCTGCAGGACGGGCGGTTGCGCGTGCTGGCGCTATTCGACAAACCCGATCCGTTGGACGGCCCCTATTTCGAGGAAACCCTGTACGTCATGCCGTCACGCCTGCCGCAAGCGAAGCAGGACGAGATCGTCCAAACGGCGCAACGCGCCTGTGAACTGGCCGGGCTCACCAGCGGCCCCGTCCATGCCGAAATGCGCGTGAACGAACGGGGAATATGGCTGCTGGAAATCGCCGCGCGCTCCATCGGCGGGCTGTGCGGCAGGATGCTGCGGCATGCGCTGGGCATGAGCCTGGAAGAATTGATCCTGCGCCACATTCTTGACCGGCCATTGCCGCAGACGCAACATGGGGAGGCCAGCGGCGTGATGATGATCCCGATTCCCGGACGCGGTATTTTTCTGGGTGCGCACAACCTCGAAGCCGCGCTGCAGGTCGCCGCCATCAGCGACATCCAGATCACCGCCAGCCGGGGTCAGATCATCGCGCCGCCGCCGGAAGGCGCGAGCTACCTGGGCTTCATTTTCGCGCGGGCAATGTCGCCGGACGCGGTTGAATCCGGTCTGCGGCAGGCGCACCAGCGGCTCGTCTTCGAAATCCAGGCGGATATTCCCGTCAACCAGGCAAGGGCATAGCGGCGCGTCGCTTTGGCAGCCGCAGCGTCCATTTATTCGGTTGAAGATCAGGGGTAGACTTTGGGGACGGATTCTGCGCCATCCGCGTTCGCGTTCTTGCCGATGATTTTCGCTGGCTGGGTCGATCGCCAGCAGCTGATTGCGCGTTGAAGAAAGGCTGGGAGGGCTAGAGAATGGTTACTATTATCGAATCAACTCCTGAAATGGCAGCCAAGGTCTACGCGACCATGGCGCGCAATCTCAAGGTGGTCCGCCGCCGTTTGGGTAAATCGTTGACCTTGGCGGACAAGGTCTTGCTGGGACACCTTGACGACCCTGAAAACCAGGATCTGGAGCCTGGCAAAAGCTATCTGTTTCTGCGCCCCGACCGCGTCGTTTTTCAGGACGTGCTCGGACAGACCGGCATGCTCCAGTTCATGCAAACCCGGCGCGCCAAAGTCGCGGTGCCTACCACCATCCACTGCGATCATCTGATCCAGGCCCGGGTCGAGGGCGGAAAAGACCTGCGCGAATCGCTCGCGGAAAATACGGAAGTCTATGACTTCCTGCGTTCCGCAGCCGCCAGGTTCGGCGCGGGTTTCTGGGGGCCGGGGGCGGGAATCATTCACCAGGTCGTGCTGGAGAATTATGCCTTCCCAGGCGAATTGATCATTGGCACGGACTCGCACACGCCCAACGCCGGCGGCCTCGGGGCATGCTCGGTCGGGGTTGGCGGGGCCGACGCGGTCGAGACGATTGCCGGGCTGCCGTGGGAAGTGCTGTACCCGAAACACATCGCGGTGTACCTGACGGGCAGGATGAGCGGATGGACTTCTCCCAAGGACGTCATTCTGTATGTGGCGGGCGCACTGACCGTTTCCGGAGGCACCAACGCCATTGTCGAATACATCGGTCCCGGCGCGCGCACCATCAGCGCTACCGGCAAGGCGACGATCACCAATATGGGCGCGGAACTCGGGGCAACGACTTCGATGTTCCCCGCTGACGATCGCATGTCCACTTACCTGCGGGCGACGGCCCGGGGCGACCTGGTGCCGCTGATCGAGAAGTACAAGCACTTGCTGGAACCGGACCCGGAAGTCGAGGCCGATCCCGAAAAATACTACGACCGCGTGGTCAGGCTCGATCTGTCGACGCTGGAGCCGCACGTGGTGGGACCGCACTCTCCGGATAGAGCGCGCCCGATTTCGAAGCTCGCCGCCGAAGTGGCCGATGCAAAGAATGGTTTCCCCGACAAAATCTCGACCGCGCTGATCGGCAGTTGCACCAACTCTTCCTATGAAGACATGAGCCGCTCGGCGGATGTTGCTGAACAGGCCAAGGCGCATGGCATCAAAGCGGCCGTGCCTTACCTGGTTACGCCGGGTTCGGAGCAGGTGCGCGCGACGATCGAGCGCGACGGGCAGATGCGCTCGCTGCTGGATATCAACGGCACCGTGCTCGCCAATGCCTGTGGACCGTGCATCGGCCAGTGGCGCAGGTCGAAGGAAGTCTCTGCCGTTCCCAATACCATCGTGACCTCGTATAACCGCAACTTTCCAAGACGCAACGACGGCCAGCCGACCACGATGAA
>JAHFRL010000002.1 GCA_023266235.1 Betaproteobacteria bacterium | reverse complement strand
GTCTGGCAGCCGCGCACTGCGCCCCCAGCCCTTTGGATCGGGGTGGCGTGCAGAACACGTTGCGCCAAGTGGCACAGGATTGCGGACTAAAAAAAAGATCACTCCGCACAGCCTGCGCCACTATTCCGAGACGGGGAATATGCCGAGTCAACTGCAGCGGCCGTCTGTTGCAAGGGTCAGTTGACGCATTTCGCTCGGCATAGTTTCATCACCAGCCACGCTTCGTGGTGCGACTGGAGATGATCATGATTCATACATTCAGTGACCCGCGCTGCCAGGTGCAGCAGGGTTCGTGTTCGGCTTTCGTTCAAGCGTTTGTCGAGCAACTGCAGGCTCAAGGGTACGCAGCGACCTCGGTGAAGCTGTCGACCCGGCTGGTCAATGATTACGCTACCTGGCTTGATCAGTGCAGGATCAAGGGCCACAGCCTCTCTGAGACGCATGCAACCGACTACCTCAATGATCGTTGGCTGCACAGACGACGTAGGCGTGGCGACGCCTTCACGCTCCATGCGTTCGGCCGGCTTGTTGCTCCCGATGGGTACAAGGCAAGCGCCGTGCAGGAGACTGCGATTGCGCCAGCTCGTCGAGTCCGACAGGAATTCGAACATTATTTGTTGCAAGAACGCGGGCTGGCCGCAGCGTCGATTCGCTTGTACGGCGATTCGGTCGGCCGCTTTCTTGACAGCGTTTTTGGCAAAGCAGAGGTTCTGCTCAATCAGCTTACCGCGACAGATGTGATTCGTTTTGTGACGGCCGAAGCGACCCGCTTGCACCATCCGAAGCGCGCCCAGGTCATGACCACAGCTTTGCGTTCGTTTCTGCAGTACGGGCGTTATCGCGGTGAGATCGTCGCCGACCTGCATTCTTGCGTGCCGACCGTGGCGAACTGGTCGAAGGCCGGGATTCCCAAGACGATATCGCCCGCGCAGGTGCAAAGCTTGCTTGCCGGGTGCGACCAACAAAGCGTCGCCGGTAATCGTGATTACGCGATGCTGCTGTTGGTCTCACGACTCGGGCTGCGTGCCAGCGAAGTGGTCGACCTGACGCTCGATGACATCGATTGGACCGTGGGCGTTATTCAAATCCGAGGCCCGGCACAACGTGTAGACCATCTGCCGCTTCCATCCGATGTCGGAGCGGCCTTGGCTGACTACTTGCGCCATTGGCGCCCCGCGTGTGCCGCACGCAACGTGTTCATTCAAGCCCGTGCACCCCGGCGCGCACTGCGCGGTCCGAGTGCCGTCAGTTGCATAGTGCTCCGTGCCCTACAGCGCGCTGGAATCGATTCTCCCACCAAGGGTGCCCATTTGTTGCGTCATTCGCTGGCTACGCAGATGCTTGGTGGCGGCGCCTCGCTCGGCGAGATCGCAGAGATCCTGCGCCATCGCAACCAGCAAACCACCACGATTTACGCCAAGGTCGATCTTGTGTCCTTGCAAACATTGGCCCTTCCTTGGCCAGGAGGTGTCCAATGAAGCCACTGACCAAGGCGATCCACGACTATCTGGCGTTGAGACGAAACCTGGGGTTCAAGCTGCGCGATGCCGGGATGGTGCTCGCAAAGTTCGCATCGTTCATGGAGCAGCAGAACACTGAGCGCATCACCACGCAACTGGCACTGGACTGGGCGCAGCAGCCCAGCAATGCACAGCCGGCGCTCTGGGCACAGCGCCTGAGCCACGTGAGATGTTTCGCGCGCCATCACGTCGCCAGTGACCCCAACACCGAGATTCCGCCGCCCGGCTTGCTGCCGTTTCGAGCGGCACGAGCCCATCCCTATCTCTATTCGCTCGACGAGATTGAGCGCCTGCTGGAACATGCGCTGCAATTGTCAGCAGGCACGGAGCTGCGACGATGGACGTACCACGCGCTGCTGGGCCTGTTGAGCGTGACCGGTCTGCGCGTGGGTGAGGCGCTACGGTTGAAGCTCGACGATGTCGATCTCGACACCGGTGTGCTCACCGTGCGTGGCACCAAGTTCGGCAAATCCCGGTTGGTGCCGATTCACACATCGACCCGGGACATCTTGGCAAACTATCGGACGCACCGAGCAAGCCATCTGTGTGACTGCGATGCAACCCATTTTTTTGTAACCCGAACGGGCCATCAACTCGACGGCGGCGACGTGCGTCGCACTTTCTACCGCTTGTCACGCCAGACAGGACTGCGCGGGATGCATGACAGCCATGGACCGCGCCTGCACGACTTTCGCCATCGATTCGCTGTCGAAACCCTGCTGGGTTGGTACCGATCGGGTCAGGATGTCGAGCGCCGCCTGCCGGTGCTGTCGACCTACCTGGGGCATGTGCATGTCAGCGACACCTACTGGTACCTCAGCGCTCACCCCCAACTCATGACGCTGGCGATGACTCGTATGGAGCAACGCTGGGAGGGTCGGCAATGACCAAGCCGAGTTTTCCCTCGCTACTGCAAGGATTTTTCACGCGTCGGTTGATGCAGCAACGCCAGGCCAGCCCACACACTATCGGCTCGTATCGAGACAGCTTTCGGCTGCTCTTGCAGTTCGCGCACAAGCGGCTCGGCGTTGCACCGCAGAAGTTGGCCTTCGAGCAAATCGATGCACCGTTGATCGCCGCGTTCCTCGAAGATCTGCAAACGAGTCGCGGCATCAGCGCTGGAAGCCGAAACCTGCGACTGACCGCCATTCGTTCGTTCTTTCGGTATGCGTCCTTTGAGTTGCCATCCCACGCGGCGCAAATTCAACGGGTGCTGGCCATTCCGAACAAGCGATTCACCCGTACGCAGATCGGATTTCTCACAAGAGACGAGGTCGACGCACTGCTGCGCGCCCCGGATCTGGGCTCACGCTCAGGACGGCGTGATCACGCACTTATGCTGCTTGCAGTTCAGACGGGATTACGCTTGTCGGAGATCACCGGCTTGTGTCGCAGTGGTGTTTGTCTGGGCACCGGAGCCCATGTGCGTGTGGTTGGCAAGGGCCGTAAGGAGCGATCAACGCCGTTGACCAAGGCCACAGCGGATGTCCTGCGAGCCTGGTTGCGCGAAATCGAAACCAGCGATGATGCGATCGTCTTTCCCAGTGCGCGAGGTGTTCGCCTGAGCGCCGATGGCGTGCAGTATCTGCTGGCAAAACACGTTGCGCATGCCTGCCAGACCTGTAGGTCGCTGGGAAGCAAGCACGTAACTGCGCACGTGCTGCGTCACACGACGGCGATGGAGCTTCTGCAGGCAGGGGTGGAACGTAGCGTGATCGCCTTGTGGCTCGGACATGAGTCGATCGAGACTACGCAGATCTATCTCGATGCAAATCTCGAGATGAAGCAAGCCGCCCTAGATAAGGTTGAACCGCAACCCGGTCGGATCGGCCGCTTTCGACCTGATGACCAACTGCTTACCTTTCTCAAGGGACTGTGAAGCCAAGGAATATGCCGCGTAAATTGCGTCAACTGGCCCTAGCAACAGGCGGCCGCTGCAGTTGACTCGGAATATTCCTGGTCACGGGATAGT
>JAHFRL010000240.1 GCA_023266235.1 Betaproteobacteria bacterium | reverse complement strand
CGATCGCTACAGTGGCGTGTTCGCGACATCGGACGAATTGGCGGCGCGGGCGGTGGCGGCAGGCAGGGCGTCGGGCGAGCGCGTATGCGTGTTTCCGCTGGATGCCGATTACGACAGCGCGCTCGACAGCAAGATCGCCGACGTCAAGCAGTGCACGCTCGAGGGCGAGGCGGACCACATCCTGGCGGCGCGTTTTCTCAAACGTTTCGTCGGCAACACGCCCTGGATCCACGTTGATTTGTCTGGCAGCAGCTGCAAGGGCGGGCTCGGGGCGGTCGCGTCGGACGTCACAGGATTCGGCGTCGGCTGGGGCATTACACTGCTGGCAACCGGCCGCTGACCTCGCCGGTTTCGACGTAAAAACAATCCATTAGATCAAATTTCGGGTTGTACGGCGCATACGGGGCTTGACAAACATAACCATATAACCAAGAATATAGTTATGAATCGAAACTACATGCGCGCTATCCCGAAGGAATGGCGCACTATCGCCAAGGCCTATACCGCGCTCGGCGACGAACATCGCCAACGCATACTGCTGACATTTGCGCCGGGCGAGCATCTGAACGTTGGCCGGATCGTGGAGGTGTCGACGCTCAGCCGTTCTGCGGTGTCGCATCACTTAAAGACCCTCCGCGATGCGGGCGTACTGCAAAGCGAGAAGCGGGGCAAGGAAGTATATTTCTGGATCAACAAAGCATTTCTGATTGAGGCGATGGAAACGGTGATCGATTACATCAAGCGCAAGGCTTGAAATTTTTGTCCTACATAACTAAATAATTAGTAATATAGTTGTAATAAAGCGGCGGAGACCCATGTGCTCAAATTAATCATGGTTGTTGCTTTACTGTGGTTTGTGCTGGAACGAGTGATTACCGGCTGGCCGCAACCCAAGGTGCGTACCTGGCCGTTGCGCGCGTTGGCGATCAATGTTGCCCAGTTTTGTATCGTCCTGACGGCCGGCGTTACCTGGGAACGCTGGCTTGCCTCGTGGTCGATATTTTCGTTGTCGCAGACCGTCGGTCCGATAAGCGGTGGGCTCGTCGCATACTTCATTGCGACTTTCGTGTTTTACTGGTGGCACCGCGTGCGTCACGAGTCGGACTTCCTGTGGCGCATGCTCCATCAGATCCACCACAGCGCGCAGCGGATCGAGGTTGCGACGTCGTTCTATAAACATCCGCTCGAAATGACGCTGAACTCGATCATCGGCAGCCTGCTGGTTTATACCGTGCTGGGCTTGAACCTTGAAGCGGGTGCGGTTTACACCTTGTGCACCGCGATCGGGGAGTTCTTTTATCACGCCAGCGTCAGGACACCGCATTGGATCGGCTATTTTTTCCAACGGCCGGAAATGCATCGCATACATCATCAGTATGGACGGCACAAAAACAACTATAGCGATATAGTTTGGTGGGACATGTTGTTCGGGACGTACGAAAATCCGGAGCAAATCGAATGCCGCTGCGGGTTCGACGATGCGCGAGAGCAGCGGTTGCTCGATATGCTCGCTTTTCGCGACGTTCATTACGGGCAACAGGATCCACGCGGGGCTTAAGACCGCCAGCAAAGGGTGATAGATTAGCCATAGGGAGCGCGGATTGAATACCAATAATCAATTCCAACTGCTGCGAGAACGTCGCTTTGCGCCGTTTTTCCTGACCCAGTTTCTCGGTGCGTTCAACGACAACGTCTACAAGAATGCATTGATCACGTTGCTCACGTTCCAGGTTACGCAGGTAGCAGTGGCCGATTCAAACACGCTGATTATTCTTGGCGGCGCATTGTTCATTTTGCCGTTTTTCCTGTTCTCGGCGACCGCCGGGCAGCTCGCCGACAAGTACGAGAAGTCGCGCTACATCCAGTACGTGAAGCTGTTCGAGATCTCGATCATGATAATCGGGTCGATCGGCTTTCTTTCGCACCGTCTTGAGTTGCTGCTCGCCGCGCTGTTTCTGATGGGGCTGCACTCGGCGCTGTTCGGCCCGATCAAGTATGCAATTCTGCCGCAGCATCTGAAGCAGGACGAGCTGGTCGGCGGCAATGCGCTGGTCGATACCGGCACGTTCGTCGCGATTCTGATCGGCACCGTCCTCGGCATCGTGCTGATCAGCGCCGGAACGTCCGGCGTCATGCTGGTTTGCATCGGTACCATCAGCATCGCGGTGCTGGGATGGCTCGCGAGCCGCACGATACCGAACTCGCCGCCGCCGGCGCCGGAACTGGGCATCAATTGGAACCCGCTCACTGCAACGTTGCACAACCTGTCGTTCCTCAAGCGCAATCGCACGGTGTTTCTGTCGGTGCTCGGCATTTCCTGGTTCTGGTTCCTCGGTGCGACGTTTCTTGCGCAGTTCCCTCTCTACGCGCGCGATTATCTGGGTGGCGAAGAGGGCACCTACATGCTGCTGCTGGCGATGTTCTCAATCGGCATCGGCACGGGTTCACTGCTGTGCGAGCGCTTGTCGGGCCACAAAATCGAGATCGGCCTGGTGCCTTTCGGTTCGATCGGACTGACGGTATTTGCGGTCGACCTTTATTTCGCGACGCCTGCCGCAGCACCCGGCGCGGGTATCGCCGTCTTCGATTTCCTGGCCGATCACGCCCATAGTCGCATGCTCGCCGACCTGCTGCTGATCGGGATGTTCGGCGGCTTCTACATCGTGCCGCTGTATGCGCTGGTGCAAAGCCGCAGCGATCCGGCACATCAGTCGCGCGTGATCGCCGGCAACAACATTCTCAATGCGCTGTTCATCGTGCTGTCGGCGCTGATGGCGGTCGCCATGCTCGAGGCGGGCTTCACCATTCCTCACGTGTTCCTCGCCACTGCGCTGCTCAACGCGGCAGTCGCGATCTACATCTACACCCTGGTGCCGGAATTCCTGATGCGGTTTCTGGTGTGGCTGCTGATCCACTCGATTTACCGTCTCGAAAAAAGCGGGTTGGAGAAAATTCCCGACGAAGGGCCGGCCGTGCTGGTGTGCAACCACGTGAGCTTCGTCGATGCATTGATTATCGCGGCGGCGTGCCGCCGTCCGATCCGTTTCGTGATGGACCACAATATCTTCCGCGTGCCGGTGCTGAACTTCGTATTCCGCACCAGCAAGACGATCCCGATTGCACCGGTGAAAGAGAACCCGCAGCTGCTGGAGCACGCGTACGACGAAATCGCGAGCGCGCTCCGTAACGGCGATCTGGTCGGTATTTTTCCCGAAGGCCGCATCACCGACAACGGCGAGCTTTACCCGTTTCGCACCGGCATTACCCGCATCATCGGGCGCACGCCGGTCAGGGTGGTGCCGCTCGCATTGCGCGGGTTGTGGGGCAGTTTTTTCAGCCGCAAGGACGGCCCGGCGATGTCGCGTCCGTTCCGGCGCGCGCCGCTGTCGAGAATTGCGCTCGCAGTCGGCGAGCCGGTGCCGCCGGAAAACGTGACGCCCGAAGGGCTGCAGCAGACGGTGTTGGCGTTGCGCGGCGACTGGCGATAGCTTCCACGGACAGGGAGGTTCGATATGTGGTTTCTT
>JAHFRL010000239.1 GCA_023266235.1 Betaproteobacteria bacterium | reverse complement strand
TGCACGAGCCGCTCGGCAAATGGCTGTCGACTCTGGCGGTGAGCTCTGAAATCGGTCTCACCACTTCCAAGGACATCCTGCAGGCGGTGGCGCGCGGCGAGGGCCCGCGCCAGATCCTGGTCACGCTCGGCTACGCCGGCTGGGCGCCGGGCCAGCTCGAGTACGAGCTCGCGCAGAACGCCTGGCTTACCGTCGCGGCGCGCCACGACGTCATGTTCGAGTTGCCGGCCGAGGAGCGGCTCGCCACAGCGATGGAGATGCTCGGTGTCAATTACGCGAGCCTGTCGGAGAGCGCGGGACACGCATGACTTGAGTATTCTGTGATGAATGTTAAATGCTGAATGTTGAGACCGAACCAAAAGAGCAGCCGCTGACGATGGCTCATAAGTCGTCAACTCAGCATTCAAAATTCAAAACTCAACAGTGCGCGAGCACCACCGTGCTCGCGTTTGATTTCGGCGAAAAACGCATCGGCGCAGCGCTCGGTGACATGACCATCGGCATCGCGCACCCGCTGGCAACCATCGATGCCGCCGACAGCAAACGACGTTACGCCGCGATCGCAGCGCTGATCAAGGAATGGCAGCCGTCGCTGCTGGTGGTCGGACTGCCCGCCCATCTCGATGGCGCGGAGCACGAGTTGTCGCGCTTGGCGCGTAAATTCGCGCGTGAACTTGGCGCGCGCTTCGCGTTGCCGGTCGAACTCATCGACGAGCGTCTGACCTCGGTTGCCGCCGAGTCGAGTCTGGCCGAAGCCGGCGTTGCCGCCCGCAAGCGCAAGCCGCTCGTTGACCGGGTCGCGGCGCAACAGATACTGCAAGCCTACTTCGACACCACGGCGCGGCCGCGCAGGTGACGGGAACCAAACAATGACCGCGACCGCGCTGCCCGATGCCGAGAAGCTGCTCGCCGCGCTCACGGCACAGATGCGCCCGCACGTCTCGGCGCAGACCGGCTTGATCGGCATCGTCACCGGCGGCGCCTGGCTGGCCGAGCGCCTGCACCAGGAGCTGAAACTCGAGGTGCCGTATGGCTCGCTTGACGTGTCGTTCTACCGTGACGACTTCCAGCGCAAGGGGCTCAAACACGAGGTCCAGCCGTCGCAGATTCCGTTCGAAGTCGAAGGCCGCGAGCTGATTCTGGTCGACGACGTGCTCTACACCGGACGCACGATACGCGCGGCGATGAACGAACTGTTCGACTACGGCCGGCCGGCGAGCATCCGGCTCGCGGCGCTCGTCGATCGCGGCGGGCGTGAGCTGCCGATCGCGGCGCAATTCGTGGGAACGACGCTCGCGCTGCCGGCGCAACAAAGCATAGAACTCAGGCGCGATGCACAGGGACGGCTCAGCCTTGCGCTGAGCCGGGACTGAACAGAAACCGGACGAGCAATGTTTCTCAACAACAACCCGCAGCTCAACAAGAACGGCGAACTGCACCACCTGCTGTCGATCGACGGGCTGCCCGTCGAGATCCTGCGGCAGATCCTCGACACTGCGCAGTCGTTCGTCGGCGTCACCCAGCGCGAGGTGAAAAAAGTACCGCTGCTGCGCGGCAAGGCGATTTTCAACCTGTTCTTCGAGCCCTCGACGCGCACGCGCACCACATTCGAAATCGCCGCCAAGCGGCTCTCCGCCGACGTCATCAATCTTGCGATCAATATTTCATCGCAGACCAAGGGCGAGAGCGTGCTCGATACCGTCGCCAATCTGGCGGCGATGCAGGCCAACATGTTTATCGTGCGCCACAGCCAGAGCGGCGCGCCGTACCTGATCGCGCGCCACGTCGGCGAGGACATCCATGTCATCAATGCCGGCGACGGCCGCCATGCGCACCCGACGCAAGGGCTGCTCGACATGTTCACCATCCGCCACTACAAGCGGGACTTCACCAAGCTGCGCGTGGCAATCGTCGGCGACATCCTGCATTCGCGTGTGGCGCGCTCGCAGATCCACGCGCTGACGACGCTCGGCGTGCCGGAACTGCGCGTGATCGGCCCCAAGACACTGCTGCCGTCCAACGTCGACAACCTCGGCGTGCATGTTTATCACGACATGGCGAAGGGACTGAAAGACGTTGACGTGGTAATGATGCTGCGGCTGCAGAACGAACGCATGCAGGGCTCATTTTTGCCGTCGCCGCAGGAGTTTTTCAAGTTTTACGGCTTGACCGCCGACAAGCTCGCGCTGGCGAAGCCAGACGCGATCGTGCTGCATCCAGGACCGATGAACCGTGGCGTCGAAATCGACTCGGACGTCGCTGACGGCAGCCAGTCGGTGATCCTGCCGCAGGTAACCTTCGGCATCGCGATCCGCATGGCGGTGATGAGCATTTTGGCGGGGAACTGAAAAACGATACGGAGTGATGAGTGCAGAATGATGAGTGAAAAACGAAACCCGCCACAGCGAATGGACGTCTTTCACTCTGCACTCTGCACTTTGCATTCGTCACTGTCATGAAGATCCACATCAAAAACGGCCGGCTGATCGACCCGGCGAACGGCACTGATGCGATGAAGGACGTGTACATCGCCGCCGGCAAGATCGTCGGCGTCGGCGCCGCGCCGCACGGCTACAACGCCAACCGCACCATCGACGCGAATGGTCTCGTGGTGTGTCCGGGGCTGGTCGATCTCGCGGTGCGGCTGCGCGAGCCGGGATTCGAATACATGGCCACGCTCGAGTCGGAAATGGACGCCGCTGCGGCCGGTGGCGTCACGAGTCTCGCCTGCCCGCCCGACACCGATCCGCCGCTCGACGAACCGGGGCTGATCGAAATGCTCAAGTTCCGCGCCCAGAACCTGAACCAGGCGCGCGTCTATCCGGTCGGCGCGCTGACCATCGGCCTCAAGGGCACGCAACTCACCGAAATGGCGGAGCTCACCGACGCCGGCTGCGTTGCGTTCTCGCACGCTGATGCACCGCTCAGCGACACGCAGCTGCTGCTGCGCGCGCTGCAATATGCGGCGACGTTCGATTTTCCGGTGTGGCTGCGGCCGCAGGATGCGGGGCTCGCGCGCGGCGGCGTCGCGCACGACGGCCAAGTCGCGACCCGGCTTGGGCTTGCCGCGATCCCGGTGTGCGCCGAGACAGTTGCGCTGTCAATGATATTGCTGCTCGCACGCGAAACCGGTGCGCGCATCCATCTGTGCCGGCTGTCGAGCGCGGAAGGCGTCGACATGGTGCGGCAGGCCAAAAACCTCGGCCTCAAGGTGAGCTGCGACGTCGCGGTCCATCACGCGCATCTGTCCGAAATGGACATCGGCTATTTCGATCCCAACTGCCATTTGACGCCGCCGTTGCGCAGCCAGCGCGACCGCGACGCGCTGCGTGCCGCGCTTGCCGACGGCACGGTCGATGCGCTGTGTTCAGATCACGCGCCGGTTGACGACGATGCCAAGCAATTGCCGTTCGGCGAGGCGGAAACCGGCGCCACCGGCGTCGAGCTGCTGCTGCCGCTGGCATTGAAATGGGCCGAGGAATCACGGCTGCCGCTCGCGCAGGGACTCGCGCGTATCACTTCCGATCCGGCGCGCATCCTCGGC
>JAHFRL010000034.1 GCA_023266235.1 Betaproteobacteria bacterium | reverse complement strand
CTAGGTCAAACTGGTCACCTTGCCAGGTAAGTCACCGATGGCGATCTTCGTTCCGGAAATTGGGGGCGTGTTCGATGGCGCGAGAAGAATACAGGCAGGTCATGGAGCGCGGCCGGCAAATATCAATTCTCCGTTGGCTGGCGTTAGTCGCGGTTGTTGCGTTGTCGGGGTGTGATCCGGTTTCGCTCACCGTTTTTGGCGTGGGCTCGGCCACCGGTATTCAGCACACGCTCTCGGGAATCTCATACCGAACGTTTACCGCGCCGCTATCCAAAGTTCAAGCCGCGGTGGTGTCCGCTCTTGGCCGCATGGACATCAAGGTTGGATCCAAGGAAAAAACTGAAAACGGGATGCTCATCAAAGCACGCGCTTCCGACCGGGATATCGAGATTGAACTGGAGTCCATCAGTCCCAACACGACCCGCATGCGTTCAATTGCGCGAAACGGCGCGCTCATGGACGCCGCGACCGCGACCGAAATCATTATTCAGACCGAGAAAGTGCTCGGTGCCAGTTAATGGAGGTGGAACATGAAACGGCATATTGCTTCGATTGCATCAACCTTGATATTCACGGGCGCGCTCTCGATAGTCGCTACGGCAACTTTGGCGGCAGAAAGCAACGAGACCACGCTGACGACGCAGGCCAGGCAAACGGATTCATTGACGTCAACCCGCGGCGCGGCTGTCGTTTCCGACAGGATAAGCTCCGAATTCAGCGGGTTTGCGGGCTCCACGGCCAACTCCGACGCTTTGGTTGCGGGCTTGCGTAACGGAACGGCGATTACCCTGACGACGACGGATGCGAAGGGGGCAACCACATCGACGACGTTTACGCCGTCCACCGGCAAGATGGGGTATGGCAATGTTTTCATCTCGTTGGCATTGGCCAAGCAGCAGCTCGCAAGTCTCGGCATCACGCAACCGACCGCGCAACAGCTTCAGGCGGCGCTGGCGGGTGGAACGGTCACCACGAGTACCGGCAAGACGGCGACGCTCACGGGTGTCTTGCAGCTGCGCAGCCAGGGCATGGGCTGGGGGCAAATCGCAAACTCGCTCGGCTTTAAACTGGGGCCGGTGATCAGCGGTATCAAGGCCGCCAACGCTCAAGTCACTGCGCAACCCGCGGTAAAAACCGGCAGCTCGACCACCGTTACAGCGGCGGGTGGCAATGCGGCCACAAGATCCGAATCAGGCATTGTGACCGGCGCGGGAGGACACGTGGGCGCATCGGGAGCCGACGCGGCGAACATGGGCCGCGGCAACGCCTATGGTCGAGGCATAGTGACCGGGACGGGCGCCGCCGCCGGTCAAGCGAGTGTCGGTGGAGCGGCACAGGGCAGGGCGGTGGGCAAGGGAAATTAGTCTCAGCGCTGCCGCGTATAAAGGTCATTGCCGGGCACTCTTTTACACCCCGATGGCCGCTTGACTACGAGTTCGCCACGGACACGTTCATGGCTGCCTAGTTGACTAATGTCGGATACAACCTGGTGGCGATTGCCACCAATACGGTCAGCGCCAGACCCTGGACGACAAAATCAGCTTCCAGGCCGAACGAGCTGATCCCGCCGTTGATCATCAGCGTGCGCAGCGCATCAACCTCATAGCTTAGCGGATTGACTGCCGCAACATGACGCAACCATTGGGGCATCATGTCGATCGGGTAGATTGCATTGCTGGCAAAAAAAAGCGGCATGGTCAATACCTGGCCGATGCCCATGAAACGCTCTCTCGTCTTGACTATGCATGCGGCAATTAAAGAGAACGTCGAAAAAATTGCCGCTCCCGCCATCACGGCGACAATGACTCCCAGGACAGAGCCGAAGCTGATGCGCAGATCAACGCCAAGCATTGCCGCGATAGCGTAAACCACTACGCCCTGGGAGAGTCCACGCACACCGGATGAGAGCGCGCGTCCGAGCACCAGCGCTGAGCGCGGAGTCGGGCTGACCAGCATCTTGTGGAGGATACCGAGGTCGCGCTCCCAAATGACGGATACGCCATAAAATATAGCGACAAAGAGGACGCTCTGGGCAAGGATGCCGGGCGTGATGAAATCCAGGTAACTCATGCTGCCGGTCGGGATTACGTGGGCTCGCGTGAAGACTTCGCCGAAAATGAGCAACCACAGCATCGGCTGCACCATTCGGGTAAACAGTTCCCATGGGTCGTGACGCAGCTTGCGGACGTCGGCTTCCGCTACCGCAAATATGTGCTTGAAATAATTCACCGTGTTATTCCAGGCGTTCGGCGGTGCGGCGTGTACGGGCAACATCCTGATAACCTCCTCTTTCCGCGATTGAAGTGCCGGTGTAGTGAATAAACACATCATCGAGTGTTGCCTCGGCTCCGAGCTCCGCTTTGAGCTGCGCGGGAGGGCCCAGTGTCTCGAGACGTCCGACGTGCATGAAACCCACAATATCGCAAAGCTCGTCGGCTTCGCTCATGTCATGGGTAGTCAGTACGATGGTCGTTCCGAATTCATTGCGTAGATCACGAATGCGCTGCCATACCGCGCGCCTTGCCACAGGGTCAAGGCCGACGGTGGGTTCGTCCAGAAACAATACTTGCGGCCTGTGCAGCATCGACTGAGCTATTTCCAGACGCCGGATCATGCCGCCGGAATAGTGGCTGACCAGCTTGTCAGCCACGTCGGAGAGCTCCATGAATTTCAGGGCCTGCGCAATATGCTGCGCACGATCAGCACGGCCGATCCCATAGAGCTTGGCCGAGATCAGCAGGTTCTCGTATCCCGTCAGCTCGCCATCGGCCGACAGCATCTGAGAGACATAACCGATACGTCGACGCACCGCTTCGGGCTCCTTCACAACATCCAGCCCAGCCACCTCCGCGTTGCCTTCGGTCGGCGCCAGCAGCGTCGTCAACATTTTGATCACGGTCGTTTTTCCCGCCCCGTTCGTGCCCAGCAAGCCGAATATTGTTCCTTCCGGCACGCCCAGGCTGACCCGATTGACAGCAACTAATGCCGCAAAGCGTTTAGTGAGAAATTCAGTCCTGACCGCGAGGGTCGTGCGGGCCGCCGGCAGCCGATTGCCGGTCTTCAGGTCTTTGGTATCGGTCGCTTCCATGACTGGATTCGACAATCGATCAGATCCTGTTGTCGGCACGCGTCAGCCTCGCGCCAATGGCCGGGCGTTTTTGCGAAATGATCACCGCTATTGATACCGCAACGCGTCGATCGGTTTCAGGCGGGCCGCCTTGTTGGCGGGATAGAAGCCGAAAAACACCCCGACGCTCGCGGCGACCACAAAGGCCAGGGCGACTGAGCTCAGGGTAATCACCACCGCGGTATTCGCGATCCAGTTGACGAGGACAGCCGACCCGACTCCGGAAAAAACACCGACGAGGCAGCCAATCAGCGAGAGAATGATCGCCTCCAGCAGGAACTGCAGCAGAATGTCCCTCTCACGCGCGCCTATCGCAACCCGGATGCCGATTTCGCGCGTGCGCTCGGTCACGGACACCAGCATGATGTTCATGATGCCGATACCGCCGACGAGCAACGATACGGACGCAATCGCGCCCAGCATGAGCGACATCACGCGCGCAGTCTGCGCTGCGGCATTGGCCAGCGCGGTGAGGTTACGGATATCGAAGTCATTCTCCGCCCTGTCCGGCAAGTGATGCCGCTGCCGCAACAATTCCGTCATTTCCTTCTCGGCGGATGGCATTGCAGCAGCCGAGGCCGCCTGCGCCATGATGAAACGCACAGTGCCGGGGAACTGGCTGCCGAACAGTTTGCGCTGTGCGGTGGTGACCGGAATCATCGCCGTATCATCCTGGTCGCGCCCGTCCAGGCTCTGCCCTTTGATCGCCAGTACTCCGATCACGATGAACGGGCTTTGTTTGATGCGTATGGTCTTGCCCAGCGGGCTCTCGTTGCCGAACAGGTTGCGCACGACGGTTTGTCCGAGCAGCACCACGCGCGTCGCGGCGCGCACGTCGGCATCCGTAAACGCGTACCCCGCAGAAATGCTCCAGTCGCGTATGCTTAAAGCGCTCGGGCTCGTCCCCACCACCAATGTGCTCCAGTTATTCGAGCCGTATACGAGCTGCGCAGTGCCCGGCGCGGCCGGCGCCACGGCCGCAATCGAAGGCAACTCCGCGATCGCATCCGCATCCGTGGCTTTCAGCGTTGGAATTGCGCCCGTGCCTAGGCGCACGCCGCCCGAGGTCGCGGTGCCGGACAGGATAATGAAGAGATTGCTGCCCATCGACGCAATCGACTCATCCACCACGTACTGGGCGCCGCGCCCGATGGCCAGCATCATGATCACCGCCGCGACGCCGATCATCATGCCCAGCATGGTCAGGAAGGCGCGCATCCGGTTGGCCCCCATCGCATGCCATGCTTCGCTCAACATCGCACCGATCACGCCGGGGTTTCCTCCATAAAGCGAGCCTCGACGGCGCCGTCGTGCGTCACGCGCCCATCGATGAACTTCACCAGCCGCTTGGCATAAGCCGCAATGTCGCGCTCATGGGTCACGAGCACGATCGTCATGCCCTCCGCGCGATTGAGCTCCGCAAACAGCTTCATGATCTCGTGGCTGGTCTTCGAGTCGAGGTTGCCCGTCGGCTCGTCTGCGAGAATCAACCGCGGCTTATTGACGAGCGCGCGCGCGATCGCAATGCGCTGCTGCTGGCCGCCCGAAATTTGATTGGGAAGAGAGTCCCCGTATTTGCCGAGCCCTACTTTGTTCAAGAGCTCCAGCGCCCGCCTCGTGCGTTCGACCCTGGCGACCCCGGCATAAATCAGCGGCAGCGACACGTTGTCCACCAGCGTGGCCCGCGGCAGCAGATTGTAGCCCTGGAACACAAAGCCTATCGTCTTGTTGCGCAGCCGGGCAAGCGCGTCCGTGTCGAGCGTGCTCACGTCGCTGCCGTCGAGGATGTACGTCCCGCGCGTCGTCAGATCCAGGCAACCGAGAATATTCATGAACGTCGACTTGCCGGAGCCGGACGGTCCCATGATCGCAACGAATTCCGTGGGTTGTATCGCTAGCGTTACATCGTTAAGCACCGGCACCGGCCCGGCTGCGGTCTCGTATTGCTTATCCACGTGCGAAATGCGGATGAGGGGCTCATGCGGCATCAAAACATCCTCATGCGCAACGTACTCGGCGTCTGGCCCGCGGCGCCGGGTTCGACCTCGCCGACGACGACATGGTCGCCGACCTTCAAATCGCCGGACAACACCTCCGTAAAACGACTGTCCGCAATGCCGGTCTTGATCTTGACCGGCCGCAACCGCTCGGCCTCCAGCACGTAAACAGTCCCGGTTGCCGCTTCTTCCTTGTCGCCTTTGCCTTTCGCGATGGGCGTCCTCTCCTGCGCCTGCTGCGGGTTAAAGCGCAGCGCCGCATTCGGCACGAGCAGCACGTTCTTGCGCTGGGCGACGATCACGTTCACGTATGCGGTCATGCCCGGCATCAGGATCTGCTCCGGGTTATCAACCCCCACCACGACATCATAGGTCACGACGTTCTGCTGCGTCGTTGCATTCAACCGAATCTGCCTGACTTGCGCGCTGAAGGAGCGGTTCGGGAAAGCGTCAACGTTGAACCGCACCGGCTGCCCGACGCGGATCACACCGACATCGGCTTCGGCAAAGCTCGAGTCGATTTGCATCTTGCTGAGATCCTGAGCGATCTGAAACAAGGTCGGCGTCTGGAAGCTTGCAGCCACGGTTTGACCAACATCTACAGTCCGGTTAACGACCACACCCGATACCGGCGAGCGGATTACCGAGTAATTGAGGTTCGTTCGATCCTTGGCAAGCTGGGCCTTCGCGAGCTCCACCTGTGCCGCAGCGGACTTCAGGGCCTGTACGGCCGTGTCCAAATCCTGCCTGGAGATGAACTGTTGATCAAACAAGGTGCGACTTCTCGCCTCGTTGGCGCGTGCAAGCTCAAGCGTGGCCTCAGCGTTGTGCAGGTTCGCCTCGCTTTGATCGACCTGCGCCGCGTACAACGCGGGATCGAGTTCGAGCAGCACCTGCCCCGCCCGCACACGGTCATTGAAATCGACGTGCAGTTTTTTTACTGTACCGGAAACCTGGGTGCCGACGTTTACCAACACGACCGGATTCAGCGTCCCGTTTGCCGACACCGTTCGAGTTACGTCTCCCATCTCCACGGCCTGGGTCTTGTAGCGCTTCGCCGCCGACTCGCCGTAGTTGACTTGCCAGTACCAATAACCGAGTCCGATCACGATCGCTGTCGCGAACAACAGCGTCAATTTATTGAAAAGCAAAGCGCGGATTTTCATGTGGAACGCAGCCTGATGGCATGGATCATGGTTTCGATTGCAGCGCGCCCAATTCCGTCAGATCGAGCTGCCCCAGCGATTGGGCGAGCGTCGCTTTCGCGATGTACCAGTTATACAGCGCCTGGATGTTCTGCAGGCGCGCACTCGCGAGCGCCGACTGGGCGTTCAGCAGATCGATGATGGTTCCCGCGCCCGCCTTGTAGCGCCCCAGCGCAACGCGCTCCGACTCGGTGGCGCTCGCCACCAGGTCCGCGCTGCTTCTCACGGACTGCGTCCCGGTGGCGAGGTTCTGGTAGGCCTGCCACACATCGAGGGCGATCTGCAGGCTCACCGTGTTCCTCGCCGCGATCTGGTTTTCGAGCCTGGCCTGCGCCGATTGCACCTGATAGGTCCGGTTGAATCCGGTAAACAACGGGATGCTGACCGTCACGCCCAATGAAGACGTGCGGAACGGATCGAAACTGTTCGAATCGGTATAGTTGAAGCCGCCCGCGAGCGAAAGCGTCGGCAAACCCGCGGCTTTCGCCGCGTCGATGTTGGCGCGCGCGGCCTTGACCTGCGCTTCCGCGGCAGCGAGATCCGGGCGCCGCTTGCGCGCATCGTCGATCAGTTGACTCAAGTCACGCTCGAACGCGGCGTCGGGCTGCCGAATTTCGGGAGTAATGACATCCAGCGGCTGATGCGCGTCCAGCCCCATGACGTTCGCGAGAACGCCTTGCGCATTTTTGGAATTGCCTTCGG
The DNA here is from genome assembly GCA_023266235.1 of Betaproteobacteria bacterium. Lineage (GTDB taxonomy): Bacteria > Pseudomonadota > Gammaproteobacteria > Burkholderiales > SG8-41 > PALSA-1004. The sequence goes on along the minus strand of JAHFRL010000034.1, from coordinate 30,559 downwards.
CCTGGATGCGATTGAGGACTGCTTGCGAGTACGCGGTCTGGGCCTGCAGTTTATCGGCGATGGTTCCTGCTCCGGCGTCAAGGCGCGCCGCGGCGGCCTTGAAGCTTTCCAGGCCGGAACGTTCCGCTTCCTTCGACGACACGACCGCAGCCTGCGCGGCGAACAGCTGGTAGTAAGCCTGCTCCGCTTTCAGGAACACCGATTGGACGGCGGCGTCCTGCGTGAAATTCAGGGCGGAGAGCGTTTGCAGCGCGCTCTCGAGGCTCGCCTTGCGCGCGCCGAAATCATAGAGCAGATAACCAAGGGTCAGCCCGGCGGTTTCTTGCGTATAGCGTGTGGCGTTGCTTATTTGCGCGCCCGCGGATCGCACGCCTCCGTTGGTCTCGTTCAGGGTCACCGACCCGGTGCCGGTAAGCGTCGGCAGGTATGCCGAGCGCGCGATCCCGACCTGCGCAGCCTGCGCCCGCGCGTTCGCCCATGCCGCGTGAGTCTGCGGATTGTTGCAAAGCGCCCTGTCCACCACGTCGGCGAGCGACAACGCGCGTCCGCTCTGCCCGCTGAAATTGCAGATCGAAGCAGCGTCCACGTCACCGAGCTGGGATTTCGGCGCAAGCGCGTGGACCGACAGCGGATCGTAGCTGTCTACTGCCGACGTCTGCGCGACCGCCGGCGATCCCGCCGCCAGGGCGAGCGTCAGCGAGGCGATCCGAACGATCGCCTTAGCTTTCGCTGCGTCCACAAGTAACCCGCGAATTTTCTTTGCCGTGGCCATCTGGCGTTGGGGAAGGGAAGCGATGAATACCGATTACGCCCCGCTTTACGTGTTGCGCGGCTATTACTTTGAGGTAGCCACCGCCCGCGCATCTTGACTTGGATCAAATCAATGGCGAACCCACAGGAGATGGATGGGATCGCGGCATTTATTTGCCACACGATCAAGGTATCGAATACCCTGTTGGAAAGCGGAATTGCGACCATCGAAGCGCTGCAGCGGCGCCTGCCGAAGCGAATCATCTATAATTCCGCCGGCACCCAATACGATTTCCAGGCGTGAGGAGATAAACCATGGGCAAGCTGCGCCACATTGCAATGCAAGTCCCGGATCCCCACAAGGCAGCTGAGTTCTACATGCGGGTGTTCGGGATGAAGAAGGTCGGCGAGACCGACTGGGAGAACGCGCGCGGCGTGTATCTGAGCGATGGCGTGATCAACCTCGCGCTGCTCGATTACAAGACCGTCGAGGCCGCCGGCGAGGACCGTGGCTGCGATTTCGTCGGCATCCATCACATCGGCTTCTGGGTCGACGACGTCGCCAAGACGAGGAAGGCGATCGAGGCCCAGGGCGGAAAGTACTGGATGGGAGAGCCGGTTGAGGGCGGCGGCTTTTACGAAGTGAAGTACCGCGACCCGAACGGCGTCGTGGTCGACATCACGGCGAACGGGTGGGGCGGGGCGGCGAAGGACGTCGTTGCCGCGCCGGAAAAAGCGAAAGTTTAATTCCTCAAGACCCGGCCGTGCCCGCCGCGAGCCGCTCGCGCACGAAGATGATGTGCTGGCGCAGCACGTAGAACTGATCGGCGAACGAGAGCGGAATCCGGCTCTCGTTGACCCGCTTCTCGATGTCGTCCAGGCGCTTGAGCAATTCCGTGCGCTGGCCGGGCTCCGGTTGCGCGAGGGTGTCCCGTTCGAGCGCCAATAACTCGCCGTAGTGCTCGTAGATGCGCGAACGGATGCGCCAGCGGTAGAGCGCCGGCACCATCCGCATGCCCGGGATCAGCACGACAATGATGGGCACCAGCACCACCAGCGTGCGATCGGCCAGGCTTGCGAGCCAGAACGGCAGATACCGGTACAGAAAACTCTTGCCCGATTTGTAATAGCGCGCCGCGTCGTCGCTGATGCGGAACTCGTGCTCGAGCGGCGCGGGAAACTCGCCCGCCTTCTGCAGCAGCGTGGCGCGGCCGTGCACTTCGCGCGCCGCCTCGATCAGCAGATCGGACACCGCCGGGTGCAGATCGGGCCGCGCGACGAGTTCCGCCGTGGGGCCGATCAGGGAGAGATCTTTCCGCGGCATGTTTTTGCCGAAATCAAGCGACCCCATCGGAATTTCCAGTTTGCTCAGGTAACGATAGCGGCGCGCGTAGGCTTCCGCTTGCGCGAAATCGAACAAGCGGAGCCCCGGCGTGTGCAGGAGCTTGCGCATTATCGGCGGCGAGGCGGAATCCCCCATCAGGAACGCGGCGTCGACTTTGTGCTTGAGCAGCGCCTGCGCCGCGTCTTCGCCGCCCAGGTTGAGCAGCTTGGTCGGCCCGTGCGCGTCGATGCCGTTCGCCTTGAGCAGAATCAACGCCAGTGCGTGGGTCCCGCCGCCTTCATGGCCCACCGCCAGGCGCTTGCCGTGCAGCTCGGACAGCCGGCTCAACGGCTTGGCGGAGCGATAAAACACCGCGAGCGGCTCGTAAAACACGCTGCCGAGCGACACCAGATCGTTGGTCTGCTCGGCGTTGGCGAGCCCGCCCTGGACAAATCCGACGTCGACCTGGAAGTTGGGATCGTTCAGCCGCGTGAGGTTTTCGAGCGCGCCTTGCGACGGCAGAATTTCCAGTTTCACGCCGTTGCGCGCGAGTATCTTGCGGTATTGCTCGGCCGTGGTCTGAAAGGTGCTGTTCTCGGGCCCGCTCGTGATCGAAATCATGTCGGGCGGCGCGGGACGCACGAAATGGAACGCGACCCAGATTGCGGCCGCGCTGACGAGCAGTATCGGACCGAGCGTCACCGCGAGGTCGCGCCACGAGACGTTCACGATCTTGACCCGGAACCGGAGCGGGTTAAACTTTCGCGCGTTGTTTTCGGGCACGGGTGAGATCTCCTTGCCTTATATTACCCGCGTACGCGCTCGCGCGTGCGGCGCGGTACGTCTACAATCAGCGCACGGGATCGGCGACGGGTTCGTAACGCGGAAAAAGACCGGGCTGTGCTTTTATCTCAAGCATACATGAAACGATTAATCTTGCACGCTCTGCTGCTGTTCGCGGCGCCCTATGCCGCGGCCGCGGATTATCCGGCGAAGCCGATCCGCCTGGTGGTGCCGTTCGGTGCGGGCAGCAATACCGATATCCTGGCGCGCACGATGGCGGCGCGCATGGCCGAGAGCTGGGGCCAGCAAGTGGTGGTGGACAATCGCCCCGGGGCGGGCGGCAACATCGGCACCGATCTGGTCGCGAAAGCGCCGCCGGACGGCTACACCATCGTGCTCGGCGCGGCGAGCGTGCTCGCGATCAACCAGAGCCTGTATTCGCAGATGCCGTACGACAGCGCGACTGCATTCGCGCCGATCACGAACATGGTGAAGACGACCAACGTGCTGATCGTCAGCCCGTCGCTGCCCGCGAAATCGGTGAAAGAGCTGATCGCCTACGGCAAGGCCAATCCGGGCAAGCTCACTTACGCCTCAGCGGGCGCGGGCGGGACCATCCATCTGTCCGCCGAGCTGTTCAAGTCGATGGCGGGCGTCAGCATGGAGCACGTCGCCTACAAATCGAGCCCGCTCGCGCATATCGACATGATCAGCGGCCAGGTGCATGCGATGTTCGACGCCATGCCGACCGCGCTGCCGCAGGTCAAGGCCGGCAAGCTGCGTCCGCTCGCGGTGACGACCGCGAAACGCTCGGCGCAGCTGCCCGAGCTGCCGACCATCGCCGAGGCCGCTTTGCCCGGCTACGAGGCGGCGGGCTGGTTCGGTTTCGCCGCGCCGGCCGGCACGCCCAGGGACGTCGTGAACAAGCTCAACAGGGAGATCGTGCGTATCCTCAAATTGCCGGACGTCAGAGAGCGCCTGGTCGCGCAAGGTGCCGAACCGGTCGGCGACAGCCCCGAGGAATTCGCCACGTTCATCAAGGCCGAAGCGGCGAAGTGGGGCAAGGTGATCAAGACGCGGAATCTGAAGATCGAGTAGCATCCTGCAACCATACGGAACCGCCGATAAACGCCGATGAACGCGGATAAGGTCAAGAACGAATTACTATAACCAGATCGGTCAGGCCCGCTTTAAATATCGTCTGCTTTTTCTGTTTTTTGTATTTCATCGGCGTCTATCGGCGTTTATCGGCGGTTACATGATGGTCTGATCTGGAGAGGAGTAAATCATCGAACGCAGGCAAATCGGGCTCGCCATTGTCGGCTCGGGCCGCATCGGCACGCTGCGCGCCGAACTCGCGGCGGCGCATCCGGCGGTGAATTTCATCGCCGTATCCGATCTCGACCGCGCGGCGGCGCAAAAGCTCGCGGAGAAAGTGGGGGCGCAATTTTATTCCGCCGACAACCGCGCAGTGATTGCCCGGCCCGAAGTCAACGCGGCAATCGTGTCGACCAGCGAGGGCGAGCACGTGGCGCCGGTGCTCGCCGCGATCGAGCTCGGCAAGCCGGTGCTGGTGGAAAAGCCGCTCGCGCTGAATCTCAAGGACGCCGACCGCATCATCGCCGCGGTCAACAAGGCGAAGGCAAATGTGCGCGTCGGCTACAGCCGGCGCTACAAGGACCGCTACCTGCTTGCAAAAGAGCAGATCGTGCAGGGGCGGGTCGGCAAAATCGTCGGCGCAGCGGCGCGCGTTTTCAATTCCCGCTCGCAGGCGCTCGCGATGTTGAAGCGCAACCCGGAAGCGACTCCGGTGGTGGACGCCTTGACCTATTACGTCGATCTCATGAACTGGCTGCTCGAGGGAACTGCGCCGGTCGAGGTGTTCGCGCGCGGCCAGAAAGGAGTGCTCGAGCAGGCGGGCTACGCTGTCGACGACGTGACCTGGGCGATACTGACCTACGCCAATGGCGCCGTGGTCAATCTGGGAGTCAGCTACGCGCTGCCCGAAAAATATCCGTCGCTCGGCCACGCGGCGCGCGTGGAAATACTCGGCACCGACGGCGTGATGATCCTCGACGACGATCACGCCGATCAGCTCATGTACTCCAACCAGGGCGTTTCGCACGTCTATCTGCCCGAACATAACGTCAACATGGTGTTTCTGGGCAGCGGCACGCCGGGGGACTGGGCGCTCGGAGATTTCTGGGGCCCGCTCGCCAACGAAACGCGCGCCTGGCTCGACCATCTCGCCACCGGCAGGCAATGCGTGCTGGCGACGCCGCGGGAAGCGCGCGTGAACCTGGAAGCGACGCTCGCGATTCAGCGTTCAGCTGCGAGCGGCAGCACGGTCACGCTGCCGCTGACAACGTGAGCTTACGTCCAATACAAGTTAACCGCCGATGAACGCCGATGAAAAACAAAGCACTGATGGCCATGAGGTATTTTGAGATGATCGTGAGTCGTTATCGGTGTTCATCGGTGTTCATCGGCGGTTCCAGTCTGTTTTTCGGTTTTTTTCTTCTCGCCACATGTGCGAGTAGTGCTGCCCTCGCACAGACTTATCCGGCGAAATCGATCCGCATGATCGTTGGCTATCCGCCGGGCGGCGGCACCGACATTGTCGGGCGCATGGTCGCGCAGAAACTCGGCGAGAGCTTCGGGCAGACGGTGGTGGTCGACAATCGCGGCGGCGCGACGGGCAACATCGGCACCGAACTCGCCGCCAGGGCGGCGCCGGACGGCTACACGATCCTGATGGGCAATGTCGCTCCCAATGCGATCAACGTCAGTCTTTACAGCAAGCTCGCGTTCGATCCGGTGAGGGACTTCGAGCCCGTCAGCCTGGTTGCCTCGACGCCGAATATCCTGGTCGTGCATCCGTCGCTGCCCGTCAAGACGGTGCGGGACCTGATCGCGCTCGCCACGGCGAAACCCGGCGCGCTCAACTATCCTTCCGCGGGGATCGGCAGTTCCTCGCACCTCGCGGGCGAACTGCTGGCGATCCTCGCCGGCATCAACATCGTGCACGTGCCGTACAAAGGCGGCGGGCCCGCGCTCGTGGATTTGCTCTCCGGCCAGATGCAGATCATGTTCGCGACCATGCCGGCGGCGATGCCGCACGTGAAGGCGGGCAAGGTGCGACCGGTCGCCGTGACCAGCGCCAGGCGCTCGCAGGCGATGCCCGGGTTGCCGACGATCGCCGAGACGGGCGTCAAGGATTATGAGGCGGCAACGTGGTACGGCGTGCTCGCGCCGGCGCGCACGCCGAAGCCGGTCGTGACGAGGCTGCACGGCGAAATCGTGAAGATCCTGAGCGCGCCGGAAACGAAAGAGCGGCTGCTCGCGCAGGGCTTCGAGCCGGTCGGCAGCTCGCCGGATGAATTCGGCGCTTACATCAAGTCCGAGATCGCCAAGTGGGGCAAGGTGATCAAGGCGGCAGGGATACGCGCTGAATAGCGCAGGGAACGGGAAAAAGGGAATAGGTAATGGGTTTGTCGAACTTTCCGATTTCCCATTTACTATTTCCTATTCACCACTAAAAGGAGAACCAATGAAGGACAAGCTGTTCGAGGCGGGCTTGAAAGTGCGCAAGCAGGTGCTGAGCGCCGAGTACGTGGACAGGCAATTCAGGAATGCCGACGATTTCACGCTGCCGATGCAGATGCTGGCGACGAAATCCGCATGGGGCATGGTGTGGGCGCGTCCCGGCCTGCCGCGCAGGATTCGCAGCATGCTGAACATCGCGTTTCTCGTTGCGCTGGGCAAAGCCGACGAACTCGAACTGCATATCGCGGGCGCGCTGCGCAACGGCGTCACCAGGAACGAGATCCGCGAAATCCTGCTGCAGTCGGCGATTTATTGCGGCTACCCGGCGGCGCTCGGCGGGTTCAGGACGGCGCGCGAATACTTTGACAAGCAGCGCAGCCGGAAACCGGCGGCAAAAAGAGCGAAAGGTGTGAGGCGTAAGGCGTAAAGGGAGAGGCGAGAGGCGAGAGACGGAAAGAGCAAGAGTGAAGGGTGAAGGGTGAAGGATAAAGCGCTACTGCCGGCTGCGTGTCGGGTCGCGTGCTGCTTGATCGTGCTTACGTTGGTTGCAACGAATGCTCTCGCGCAGACGTATCCAACCAAGCCGATCCGCCTCATCGTGCCGTTTCCGCCAGGCGGCGGTACGGACACGGTGGCGCGCGCCATCTCGCAGCGGCTCGCGGAGAGCCTGGGCCAGCAGATCGTCATCGACAACCGCGGCGGCGCTAGCGCGATCATCGGCACGGAGCTGGGCGCGAGGGCTGCGCCGGACGGTTACACGCTGACCTTCACGCTGCCGGCCGCGGTGGCGGTGAACCCGGGCCTGTATCCGAGGCTCGCGTACGACCCGCTGCGCGACTTCGCGCCGGTCACGCAACTGAACACGATCGCGCTCCTGCTGGTGGCCAATCCGGGCGTGCCGGCGAACTCCATCCGGGAACTGATCGCGCTCGCGAAAGCGAAGCCGGGCCACGTCACCTTCGCGTCCTCCGGCAACGGCAGCGCCGCGCACCTCGCGATGGAACTCTTCAAGCTGATGGCCGGGGTCGACATGACGCACATTCCCTACAAGGGCGGCGGGCCGGCGCTCACCGACATCATCGGGGGGCAGGTGCAGCTGATGTCGGGTCCGATGATCGCGGCATTGCCGTTCGTGAAAACGGGCAGGCTGAAGGCGCTCGCCGTGACCACCGACAAACGCATTCCGGGACTGCCCGAGGTGCCGGCGATCGCCGAAACGGTGCCGGGTTACGAGAGCAGCATCTGGCATGGCGTGCTGGCGCCGGCGGGAACGCCGCGCCCTGTCATCAGGCGGCTGCATGCCGAAATCGTGAAAATCCTGGGCGTGCCGGAAGTGAAAGAGCGCTTCGCGCGCGAAGGCGCGGAGCCGGTCGGCAGCACGCCCGAGCAGTTCGGCGCGTTCATCAAGTCCGAGATGGCGAAGTACGCGAAGCTCATCAAGGCCGCCGGCATCAGGGCGGAGTGAGGCGGGAGGCGAGAGGCGAGGTCGGCCGCCGCAGTCGCGGCGAACCGCCAAAACGAAGGAGGGCTAGATGAAAGGTGAATTAAAGGCGTGGTACGAGCCATTAACGCCACTGAGTTTTCTTGAGCGGATCGCTTACGTGATGCCGGACAGGATCGCGGTTATCGACAAAGACAAGTGCTGGACGTGGAAGGAATTTTTTGACCGGGTTAACCGGTTGAGCAACGCTCTTAAGGGCCTCGGTGTTAAAAGAGGCGACAACGTCGCCTTCCTGTCCCGCAATTTTCCGCCCTTACTCGAGGCCCACTATGGTATCCCCTTGACCGGCGGCGCCATCGTCGCCATCAACTATCGCCTCAGCGCCCCGGAGATCGCCACTATCGTCAACCTCTCCGAGGCCCGGGTCATGTTCGTCGATGCCGGGGTCGCCGATCGGGTCAACCCGGATGCCCTGCCCAATGTCGAGGTCTACATCAATGTCTTCGACGGTCGCGACACCTATGGGGAAACGCCGGCCAAGGAACTGCCGGGTGTCGGCTACGAGGAATTCATCGCCAAGGCCGGCGACGAATACGTCAGGCTGGGGCTCAAGGACGAGAACGATATCATCGCCATCGACTACACCAGCGGCACCACAGGCACCCCCAAGGGTTGTGTCTACTCCCACCGCAGCGCTTACCTTCACGCCATTGCCAAGATCATCGAACATTCGGTCAATGCCTATTCGGTGTATCTGTGGACCCTGCCCATGTTCCATTGCAACGGCTGGTGCTGGACCTGGGTTACGTCGGGCATGGGGGCGACCAATGTCTGCTTGCCGGCCCCCGAACCCGATCACATATGGAGGCTGATCAAGAAACACGGCGTAACACACATGGCCGGCGCCCCGATCGTCTTCCACCGGCTTGGTCAGTACATGGACGAAAACGGCATCGACAAATTCCCCAACAAGGTAATTATGAATGTCGCCGCCGCCCCTCCGCCGGCGACCATGTTACGCAGCATGGAAAACAAGAGCGGTGAAATCCGCCACGCCTACGGCCTTACTGAAACCTATGGCCCCTTCACCATCTGTGAATGGCACCCCGAATGGGACGCCCTGCCCGACGAACAGCGGCTCGCGATGAAGATGCGCCAGGGCGTGCCCGACATCACCGCCGGCTATATCAGAATTGTCGGCAGCGACGGTAACGATGTGCCCTGGGACGGCAAGACCGTCGGCGAGATCATCATGCGGGGAAACGATGTGGTCCAGGGCTATCACAAGGCTCCCGAGGAGAACGCCAAGGCATTCAAGGACGGCTGGTTCTATTCCGGGGACGGCGGCGTCTTCCATCCCGACGGCTATGTCGAAGTCAAGGATCGCTTCAAGGACGTCATCATCAGCGGCGGTGAGAACATCATCGGCGTCGAAGTGGAGAACTGCGTCTACCAGCACCCCGATGTCAATGAGGTTGTTTGTTTCGGAAAGCCTGACGAAAAGTGGGGCGAGGTGGTCAAGTGCCTGGTCCACCCCAAGCCCGGAACCTTCCCCACCGAGGAGGAAATCATCGCCTTTTGTCGGGAGCGTTTAGCTCACTTCAAGTGCCCCAAGGAAATCGAATTCGGGGAAATACCCAGGACTTCAGCCGGAAAAGTTCAGAAGTTTCTCTTACGTAATAAAGAAAAGCGGAAAGCAGACAAGCGCTGAGGCAGATGAAATGACACATCGAATCACGAATTCAACATCAAGAAGGAAATCCGGATGAGAAAGGTATTGTCCAGTCTTGAGGAGGCGGCAAAACTTGTCAAAGATGGTGATGTGATGACTACAGGTGGCGCCACTTTTCACCGGGCGCCCATGGAGTTTTTAAGAGAAATAGTCCGCCAAGGGAAAAAAGATCTGGTGCTGGTGGACCGCGAACCGGCTATCGACTTTGATCTTCTGATCGGGGCCGGTTGCGTGGCGAAGGTCCGGGCCGGATTGCTGGCTTTTGAATTGCTTGGTTTCGCTCCAAATTTCCGGAAAAAATCCGAATCCGGCGAGATCATTACAAAGGAAGGGGCTTGTCAGCCGATTATCGCCGGGTTGCGCGCGGCGGCGATGGGCATCCCATCGCTGCCGGTAAAAGGCATGCTCGGTTCGGACCTCCTGGATATCGGCGAAATGCTGGGAAGCCAGCAACAAATGGAGGACCCGTTTACCGGAGAGAAGCTGATCGCGGTGCGGGCGATTGAACCGGACGTGGCGGTGATCCACGCTCAGCAGGCCGACGAATACGGAAACGTCCGCATCGAGGGGCCAAAGTATGAGGACGTGATCAAGGCCAAGGCGGCGAAGACGGTGATAGTCACCGCCGAGGAGATCATCCCTAACGAAGAATTCCGCAAGAACCCCGAGGCCACCAGCATTCCCCACTTCATCGTCGATGCCGTGGTGCATGCTCCGAAGGGAGCCTATCCATGTTCGTGCTTCAATCGCTATGACGCGGACTATGATCACATCCGGGAATACATCGATGCCGCGAATCAGGATCAATTTGAGGAGTATTTGGATAAGTATGTCTATGGCAGGGCCGGCGCGTGAATAACAAAATTGAAATAGCGGATCTGATGATCCACGCAATGTCCATGGAGATTGAAAATTACGATACGGTTCTGCATGGGGTCTCTTCACCCCTGCCGGTATTGGCAATGAGTCTCGCGCGAAAGTCCCATGCTCCCGATATGACCTTCATTTCAGGGGCGGAAGGGGTGGATCCGGATGTGGACCGGATTTACCTGTCGTCATTCGATCCCCGGCAAAACAAGGACGCCGTGGGATATTTCGGCCTTCATGAGGTGTTCGATTTGGCGCAACGTGGCGAATTGAACGTGATGTTCCTGGGCGCGGCCCAGATCGATCTTCACGGAAACACCAACCTCAGTGTCATTGGCAGCATCGACAACCCCAAGGTTCGGCTGCCAGGAGGCGCGGCCTCGGCGTTCCTGATGCCGATTACCCCGAAAGTGGTGATCTGGAGCACCAGGCACACGCGCCGGACTTTTGTCGAGGAAGTCGATTTCGTGACCGGGCAGGGTTACAACCACCGCTCGGAAGAACAAATGAAAAACGAGATGGCGATCGTATCAAATCTCGGCGTGATGAACTTCAAGAATCCGGGCAGGGTCATGCAACTCCAGTCCTATCATCCGGGGCACAGCGTCGACGAGATCAGGGAGAGAACCGGTTTCGATCTTCTGGTTGCACCGAACGTATGTGAGACCCCGGTTCCCGGACCGGAAATCATCGACATCATCAGGGCCATGGATCCGGATGGCATCCGCAAGACCGAGTTCGGTTAATCGATGCGTAGCAGGGAACCGGCGTCATAACTTGTCTGCGGCGGCCGTTATGCTAGCATTCCCGGAATACCGGCAAGCCTTGTCCGGTCAAGGCGGATTTCCCGGCCGGGTCACGAACCATAGGGGCAAAGCATGAAGATTGCCGGCTTCCAGCATATGAACATTCGCTGCTCCCCGCGCGATCTGCCGGCCATCGAGAAATTTTACGGCGAGGTGCTCGGGCTCAAGCGCGGCTACCGGCCCGCCTTCCTGTTTGATGGATTATGGCTGTACGACGGCGACAATCCCATCGTCCACGTCGGCGCGCGTTTTCCGGAAGGCTCGATCGTGAAGGACAAGCACAGCGGCAGCATCGATCATATCGCGTTCAAGGCGACCGGATCGGCGGAATTCCGCGCACGCCTGGTCCGCCTCGGCGTCGCATTCGAGGAACAGAACGTGCCGACTGCCGGCTACCAGGTCTTCCTGCATGACCCGGTGGGCACCAAGCTCGAATTCAACTTCCCGATCAGTGAAACGCCCGCTACGCTCGCGTCGGGAACCATCGCGCCGATGCAGATGACGACCTAGGACTCGAACCCAGAGCCCGCAAGGATCACCAGTCCCGGAATTGGCCAGACTGCCCGTTCCGCTTTATTCCCGCCGCATATTCCCACAGCACGAGAGGAGAACGAGAGTCATGGCCGCGCGCAAACCGAAAATCAAGCACACCACCGACAAGAAACACCGCAGGCTCACGCGGAAAGACATTCATGCCGCGGCCAGGCGGCTCAAGAACTGGGGCCGCTGGGGCAAGCACGACGAGACCGGCACGCTCAATTTCGTGACGGCCGGGCATATCATCGAGGCCGCAAGCCTCGTGCGCAAGGGCAAGGTGATGTCGCTCGCGCTCAACTACGACCAGCACGGCCCGCAGGGCGGCAAGAGCAAATACCCGGCGCTCGGCCGCTTCAATCCGATCCACCTGATGACGCGCACCGGCACCGACGCCTATTCGGGCGTGCTCGACCACCGCAAGATCCGCGGCACCGACGACATCATCATCATGCCGTTGCAGTGCGGCACGCAGTGGGACGGCCTCGGCCACATCATGTATTACGATTTCATGTGGAACGGTTACGACTGCCGCAACGTCACCAGCGGCGGCGCGCAGAAGGGCGGCATCGAGAAGACCAGGGAAAAAATGGTGGGGCGCGGCGTGCTGCTCGACGTGGCGCGCGCGCTCGGCAGGAAATGGCTGCCCGATGCGTTCGCGGTTACCAATGAGATGCTCGATTACACGGCGGCGAAGCAGAAGGTCGAAGTGCGGCGCGGCGATTACCTGATCGTGCGCACCGGCCACGTCGAGCGCAAGCTCGCCGACAAGAACTGGGACGGCTACTCGGGCGGCGACGCGCCGGGGCTTGCATTCGAGACGCTGGACTGGCTGTACGGGAAGGAAGTCGCGGCGATCGTCACCGATACCTGGGGCGTCGAGGTGCGGCCCAACGAAACGGAGGACACCAATCAGCCGTGGCACTGGATTGCGATCCCGATCATGGGGCTTACGGTCGGCGAGATTTTCTATCTCGGCGATCTGGCGCGGGATTGCGCGCAGGACAAGCGCTACGAATTCATGTTCGTGGCGCCGGCGCTGCCGATTACCGGCGGGGTCGGCTCGCCGGTGAATCCGCTGGCGATCAAGTGAAGGGGTGAATGCGTGAAGGGTGAAGGGTGAAGGGTGAAGGGTGAAGCGTTATTTCCGCCCGCGCGCCGGGTCGCTCTATGCTTGACCCTGCTTGCGCTGGTTGCAGCGGATGCTCTTGCGCAGAGCTATCCGGCGCGGCCGATCCGGCTCGTCGTGCCGTGGCCGGCAGGCGGGCCGCCCGACGCCATGGGACGGTTGCTCGGCCAGCGCGTCGGTGATGCGCTCAAGCAGCAGATCGTCGTCGACAACCGACCGGGCGCCAACAGCATGATTGGCAGCGAGATCGTCGCCCGGAGTCCGCCCGACGGCTACACTTATCTGCTGACGACCGGTTCGCACGCGACCAACGCGGCGCTGCAAACGAAGCTTCCCTACGACACGCTGCAGGATTTCGTGGTGCTGACGCTGGTCGCGGAGACGGCCGGCATGGTGCTCGGCGTGCACCCGTCGGTGCCGGCCAAGTCGGTCAAGGAGCTGGTGGCGCTTGCCAAAGCGAAGCCCGGCCAGCTCACGTTCGGCTCCGCGGGCAACGGCAACACGCTGCATCTCGCGGGCGAGCTGTTCAAGGTCGCCACCGGCGCGAATCTCACGCACGTGCCGTACAAAGGCGCGGCGCCGGCGCTCAACGATCTGCTCGGCGGGCATATCGACATGATGTTCGCGAGCCCGGTGTCGATGACGCCGCCGATCAAGGCGGGCCGGCTGCGCGGGCTTGCGCAAATGGGGACGAAGCGCTCGCATCTGCTGCCGGAGCTGCCGACGCTCGGCGAACTCGGCGTGCGCGGCGCGGAAATCGGCGGTTGGTACGGGCTCTACGCGCCGGCGAGGACGCCGAAGGAGTACACCGACCGCGTGCTCGCCGAAGTGCTGAAAGCGCTGCAGGCTCTCGATATAAAGGAAAAGATCGGCAACCTCGGCGCCGAGCCCGTCGGCTTGCCTTCGGATGAGTTCAGGCGCTATCTCGTCGCCGACATCGACAAGTACCGGAAGCTCGCGCGGCGTATCAATCTCAGATTCGAGTAAGTCGTCAGGCGCAGGAAAAGCTGGCAGCTCGACGTAAAGCGGAGGCGGCAAAAATGGCGGAGGGCGGCAGATTCTGGTTCCAGTACTTTCCCGGGAACTTCATGTGGTCGCAGGGGATGATGATCGTCATCGAGATGGCGAGATGGGGCGCCTCGGCGATGAGCGAAGTCGACCGCGTCGGCCAGCGCTTGAAAGACAAGGTCGGCGACAATGAGGCGTGGGGTGTCGAGTGGGAGAAGGAGGCGCGGCGCGTCGAGAGGATGGGCGATGAGGCAGCCGCGGAGCAACACCGGTCGAGCGCGGGTTCGCACTACCTGCGTGCGGCAACCTACTACTTCGCCGGCGAGCGCTTCGTGCCGCCGGGCGCGAAGAAGACCGAACTCTATCACAGCTGCCTGCGCTGTTTCCGCCGCGGCACGAAATTCCGCTATCCGAACATCGAGCGCGTCGAAGTGCCGTACGCAGGGACGACGCTTCCCGCGTGGTTCATGAAAGCGCCGGTCGAAGGCAAAGCGCCGGCGGTGTGCTTTTTCGACGGGCTCGACAGCACCAAGGAGCTCTCCGTGCTGTTCGGCGGCGTCGAGCTCGCGAACCGCGGCATCCACACGCTCGCGATCGACGGGCCGGGCCAGGGCGAGGCGCTGCGTCTGCAGAACATTCCGAGCCGCCACGACTATGAGGTGCCCGCTGCCGCCGCGTACGATTATGTCGCAAGCCGTGCCGACGTCGATACCAAACGCATCGCCGTCATGGCGTTCAGCATGGGCGGCTACTATGCGCCGCGCGCCGCCGCGTTCGAGAAGCGCTTCGCGGCGGGAGTCGCATGGGGCGCGCACTTCGATTACCACGCAACCTGGATCACCCGCCGCCGCATCCTCGAGACGGGCGGCACGAAAGTGTCGGCGCCGCATTTTCAGCTGCCGTGGGTAATGGGCATGCCGGACATGGACAGCGCGATGAAGAAGGTGGAGCAATACACGCTCGCCGGGGTGGCGGAGAAGATCACCTGCCCCTTCCTCATCATTCACGGCGAGCGCGACTCGATTTCGCCGGCCGCCAACGCCCAGCTGCTGTACGACACCATCAGCTCCAAGGTCAAGAAGCTCAAGATCTTCACAGTCGAGGAGGGCGGCGCCGAGCATTGCCAGGGCGACAACCGCCAGCTCGCGGCGAACTACGTCGCCGATTGGCTCGCGGAAACGCTGCAAGCGGCGCCGCCGAAGCAAGTGAACGTTTGCTCCTAGCGATGCGAAACCGGAATCGGCTGCGCGCCGCCGCACTGCTGTCCGTGCTGTCCTTCGTCGGGGCCGGGCAAGCCTCCGCGCAGACTTATCCGGCCAAGCCGGTGCGCGTCATCGTCCCGTATGCGGCGGGCGGGCCGCTCGATGATGTCGCGCGCGTGGTCGGGCAGCGCCTCACCGAAATGTGGGGACAGGCCGTGGTGGTGGACAACCGCGGCGGCGCGGGCGGCGGCATCGGCGCCGACGTGGTCGCCAAGTCCGCGCCGGACGGCTACACGCTGCTGCTCGGCAACGCCGGGCCCATCACCATCAATCCAAGCCTGCAGAAAAAGCTCCCCTACGATCCGCAACAAGACCTGCTGCCGGTGACTCTGATGGTCGCCTCGCCCATGGTGCTGGTGGTGCATCCGTCGCTGCCGGTCAGGTCGGTGAGGGAGCTGGTGGCACTTGCCGGGGCGAAGCCAGGGCAACTCAACTTTGCCTCCGCCGGCGTGGGCAACCTGCAGCATCTCGGCATGGAAGCGCTGCAGTCGATGGCCGGCATCCGGATGAACCACGTGCCGTACAAGGGCGCAGCCCCGGCCTTTGTCGATCTCATCTCCGGGCAAGTCGAGTTGATGTTCGCCAATATCGTCGGCGTGCTGCCGCACGTCAAGAGCGGCCGGGTGCGCGCGGTCGCGGTCTCCTCGGCGAAACGTGCGGCGGTGCTGCCGGCAGTCGCGAGTGTTGCAGAAACGTATCCGGAGTTCGATGCGACCGGCTGGATGGGGATGTTCGCTCCTGCCGGTACGGCGCGGGACATCGTCGCCAAGGTCCACGGCGACATCGCCAAAGTGCTCGCGCGGCAGGACATTCGCGGGCGGCTAGCGAACCAGGGCGCTGAGGTGATCGCGAGCACGCCCGAGCAGCTCGCGGTTTTCGTGCGCAGGGAAAGCGCGCTTTATGCGAAGATCATCCAGTCGTCGGGGATTCGAGTGGATTAGGGAATGGGAAATAGGGAATAGGGAATAGGCAAGGGGCGCTCATCGCCTTTCACCATTTTCTATTTTCAATTCACCATTACCACCGTGGAGGAGATGCGATGAATTACTTATTGGTGTTGTTCGTTCTCATCGCTGGTGCGGCGCACGCGGCCGAGCCCGCCTATCCGAATCGTCCGGTGCGATTCCTCGCTGCGCAACCGCCGGGCGGACCGGTCGACATCATGGCGCGCGTCGTCG
This sequence comes from Betaproteobacteria bacterium, assembly GCA_023266235.1. Taxonomy (GTDB): domain Bacteria; phylum Pseudomonadota; class Gammaproteobacteria; order Burkholderiales; family SG8-41; genus PALSA-1004. Next base: position 14,199 of record JAHFRL010000034.1, on the reverse strand, counting down.
GCCAGAAGCTCTCCGAACCGTGGGGCCAGACGGTGGTGATCGACAACCGGCCCGGCGCCAGCGGCAATATCGGCAATGCGATGGTCGCGCGCGCGACGCCGGACGGCTATACGATCCTCGTGCAGAGCAGCGCATTCGCGGTCAATCCGAGCCTCTACCGCAACGCGGGCTACGACCCGATCAAGGACTTCGCGCCGGTCATCAACGCCGGGTCCATACCGAACCTCATTTTCGTGCATCCGTCGGTGCCGGCGAATAATTTGCAGGAGTTGATCACGCTCGGCAAATCGCAGAAGCTTTCGTACGCGTCGTCCGGCACCGGCACCACGCCGCATCTTACCGCCGAGCGGTTGCTGAAGACGATGGCGGGACTCGACATCACGCACATCCCTTACAGCGGCGCCGCGCCGGCGGTCAACGCAGTCACCGCCGGCCAGGTGTCGATCGGCGCCACGGCGACGCCGGCAGCGATGCCGCTGATCAAGGCCGGCAAGTTGCGCGCGATCGTGGTGACGAGCCCGCAGCGCTCGCCCGCGCTGCCCGACGTGCCGACCGCGGCGGAATCGGGGTTCCCCGGGTACGTCGATTACACCTGGATCGCGTTCTTCGCGCCGGCCGCGACGCCGCGCGCGATCGTCGCGAAGCTGAATGCCGATATCGCGAACGTGCTGCAAAATGCGGCCGTCAAGGAGCGGCTCGCGGTGCTCGGCTTCGATTACACTCCGAACACGCCGCAGCAGTTTGCCGACTATCTGAAGGCCGAGGTCGTCAAGTGGGCGAAAGTCGTCAAGGATTCGGGAGCGCGCGCGGATTGACTGCGGGATCCGGGATTCAGGATTCCGAATTTTTGCGCAAGTTACCGGAACCACGATCGCGGCGCGACGCCGCAACTTACCGGAGGCACATGATATGTCGGAGCAAATCCCCCGCGCCGTCGTGATCGGCGGCGGCACCATGGGCAGCGGCATCGCGCTGGTATTCTCCGCGGGCGGCTGGACGGTCGACATCGTCGAGCCGTCGGCGAAACGACGCGCCGCGTTGCCGGTTTTCCTGGAAGACAGCCGGCGGCGCATGGGCGCGCCAGCCGGCGGACGCATTGGCGTGGTCGCGGCACTGACGGACGTCGCCTGGAACGGCGTCGATCTGGTGTCCGAAAGCGCGCCCGAGGATATTGCGGTCAAACAAGAGGTCTTCGCCGCGCTCGAGCGGCTCGCGCCGGCGCAGGCGCCGCTCACCAGCAATTCGTCGACCCTGTTGATCAGCGACATCGGGCGCGGGCTGGAGACCCGATCGCGCATGCTGGGGCTGCATTTCCTGATGCCGGCGCAATTCGTGCCGCTGGTCGAGGTGATCGGCTCCGAGCATACCGATCCCAAGCTGATCGATCGGATGTGCGAGCTGATGCGACGGCTGGGCAAACGCCCGGTGCGCGTCAACCGGGACCTGATCGGGTTTCTCGTCAACCGCATCCAGTCGGCGCTCATGCGCGAAGCAATTTCCCTGATCGAGAAAGGCGTCGCCTCGGCGGAGGACATCGACGCCGCGGTGCGTTACGGCTTCGGCTTCCGCTATGCCGCGTGCGGGCCGATCACGCAGAAGGAGCACTCGGGCTGGGACATCAGCTGCAAGCTCTACCGCGCGGTGTTTCCGACGTTGTGCAACGACGCCAGGCCCAGTCCGCTGATCGAGCAAATGATCGCCGCCGGCCATTACGGCATGAAAGTCGGGCAGGGCTTCATGCAGTGGGATGATGCCGGGATTGCACGCGAGAAAGCGCGCTATGAGAAGGCGTTGCGTGCGACGCTCGCCATACTGGAAACGGATTCGTCGGTAAGCGGTAAGGGGTGAGGAGTGCGAAACAGGTTCCAGGTACTTGAATGACACCTTATGTTGCTGGGATGCATCGCTGACGACTTTACCGGCGCGACCGACCTCGCCAATACGCTCACGCGCCGGGGCATGTCGACCGTGGTGCTGCTCGGCGTGCCGCGCGCCGGTTTCACGCCGCCCGCCGCCGATGCGGCAGTCATCGCGCTCAAGTCGCGCTCGGTCCCGGCCGCCGCTGCGATCACGCTGTCACTGGCATCGCTCGACTGGCTCGAGCGCGCCGGCGCGCGGCAGTATTTTTTCAAATACTGCTCGACGTTCGATTCGACCGACGACGGCAACATCGATCCGGTCGCGGAAGCGCTGCTGGCGCGCCTCGGCGGGAACTTTACCGTTGCGTGCCCGGCGTTTCCGACCAACCAGCGCACGATTTACCAGGGCTACCTGTTCGTCGGCGGCCAATTGCTGTCGGAATCGGGCATGCGCCATCACCCGCTCAATCCGATGACCGATTCGTTGCTGACGCGCGTGCTGCAGCGGCAAGCGAAAGGAAAGGTCGGGCTGATTCCCTGCCACGTGGTCGAGCAGGGCGCCGGCGCAATCCGCGGCGAAATGCAAGAATTGCAGGTGGCCGGGATACGGCTCGCGATTGTCGATGCAATCACGGATGAACATCTGCTGGCGATCGGTGCTGCGTGTGTCGGCCTCAAGCTCGTGACCGGCGGCTCGGGGCTTGCGCTCGGGTTACCCGGGAATTTCCGGCTGCAGGGATTGCTCAAGGCGGCGCTGGCGGGCGCGCTGCCGAGGATCGACGGCCCTGCAGTCGTGCTGGCGGGCAGCTGCTCGGCGGCGACGCAGCGCCAGGTTGCCGCCATGCAGCTCAGTTGCGAAAGCTTCGCAATCGACGCGCTCGCGCTCGCGCGCGGCCAAGATGTCGTGCCGGAAGTGGTGGCGTGGGCAAAGCCGCGGCTCGGCGGCAAGCCGATCCTGATTTACTCGACGGCAGCGCCGCAAGCGGTCGAGCAGGTGCAGGCCAGGCTTGGGCGCGAGCGGGCAGGCGCCATGGTCGAGCAGGCGCTGGGCAACGTTGCGCGGGAGCTGGTCGCGCTTGGCGTGCGCCGGCTGGTAGTCGCCGGCGGCGAAACCGCGGGTGCGATAGTTACGGCGCTCGGCGTCGAGGGCTTGCGCATCGGCGCCGAGATCGATCCCGGCGTGCCGTGGACCGCGAGCCTCGGCGATGAGCCGGTCGCGCTTGCGCTGAAGTCCGGCAATTTCGGCAGCGACGATTTTTTTCTCAAGGCGTTTCGGACCCTTCAATGAACGAAAACCAGCTACGCGAGCAAATCGCCGAGCTCGGCAAGTCGCTCTACGACCGCGGGCTCGCGCACGGCAGCGCCGGCAATATCAGCGTCAGGCTCGCGGGCGGCGATTTTCTGCTGACCCCGACCAATTCGTGCCTCGGCCGCCTCGACCCGGCAAGGATTTCCAGGCTCGACGGCAGCGGCAAGCTCATCGACGGCGATCCGCCGTCGAAGGAAGCGTTGCTGCACCTTGCGATGTATCAGGAGCGGCCGAGGAGCGAGGCGGTCGTGCATCTGCATTCGCTGCACGCGGTCGCGGTGTCGTGCCTGGCCGACATCAATCCGGCGGATGTGTTTCCCCCGATCACCGCCTACGCGGTCATGCAGGTCGGCAAACTGGCGCTGGTGCCGTATTACCCGCCGGGCGACGCCGCGCTCGCCGATGCGGTGCGCAAGCTCGCCGGCAAGCACCACGCCGTGCTGCTCGCGAATCACGGGCCGGTGGTCGCGGGAACATCGCTGACCGCCGCGGTCAACGCAATCGAAGAGCTCGAGCAGACCGCGCACCTGATGCTGTCGTTGCGGGGACGGCCGACGCGGCTTTTGACTGCCGAACAGATCGCCGAGCTCAATCGCCGCTTTCCGAGTTGATGTCCCGCTGCCGCAAGCGCGCGACAGGCGGTAAAATGCCGCACGGCATCACATAATAATCAGCTGCGCCGTTCGTCAAAACGAGGAGACCATGCGCGTTTTCAGGCAGGCTATCTACGCAGCGCTGTGCCTGGCGACGTGCGCCACAGCCGTAAACGCGCAACCGGCCGCCTACCCGAGCAAGCCGGTGCGCTTCATCCTGCCGTTCCCGGCGGGCGGCCCGACCGACATCCTCGGCCGCATCATCGGGCAGAAGCTCGCGGTCCAGCTCGGCCAGTCGGTGGTGCCGGAGAACCGCCCCGGCGCCGGCGGCAACGTCGGCACCGAGTATGGGGCGAAGCAGGCGCCTGACGGCTACTCGATCGTGTTGGCGTCGCCGTCGCTCGCGATCAGCCCCAGCCTCTACAAGAAGCTCGGCTACGACCCGATCAAGGATTTCGCCCCGATCACGATGGTCGCGCATATTCCGAACGTGCTGCTCGTCCATCCATCGGTCCCGGCGAAGACCCTCAAGGAACTCGTGCAGCTCGCGAAGGCCAATCCCGGCAAACTCAATTTCGGCTCGGGTGGCCTCGGCACGTCCAACCATCTCGGCAGCGAGCTGTTCAAGAGTCTGGCCGGAGTCAACATCGTCCACGTGCCTTACAAGGGGTCGAACGAGGCGATGGTCAGCATGATGGGTGGGCATGTCGATATGGTGGTAATCGGTGTGCCGCCGACATTGCCCCATATCAAGGCGGGCCGGGTGAGGCCGCTTGCGGTGTTGGCTGCGGAGCGGCTGGCGTATCTGCCCAATGTGCCGACAGCCAGGGAAGCCGGCATCGCCAACTACGAGGTGACCACGTGGTACGTTTTGCTCGTGCCCGCCGGCACGCCGCGCGACATCATCGTCCGGCTCAACGCGGAGTGGATCAAGCTCGCAGAAATGCCGGACACCCGTGAAAAGTTGCAGGCCGCCGGATACGAACCGATGTCGAGCACGCCCGAGCAATGCGTGGAATTCATCAAGACCGAAACCGTGCGCTGGGCCAAGGTGATCAAGGACGCCAAGCTGCGGGTGGAGTGAAAGCAGGATTGAGGATTGAGTCACCCAGGAGACGCCCGTGACGATTAATATTTGTCGCGCTCTCACGTCGTTGCGAGTTTGATGACGCGGCAACCCGCCGTATCGCATTGCAGATAGCTGCCACTCGTATACCAATCCGATAGCACCCAACGCTCGCAGCGGTGGCCGTTGACGACGTGCTGGTGCAGTGCAGGTCGATGAGTGTGGCCGTGGATCAGGCGCGGGTAGCTGTGTTCACGCAGCGCGGCTTCGACCGCCTCAGGCGTCACGTCCATGATCGCTTCTGATTTGACTTTTTTCGTCGCTTCGCTTTGCGCGCGCAGTTTTTCGATCTCCTGTTTGCGTGCCGCCACCGACCGCGCCAGGAATTGGCGTTGAAAGTCCGGGTTTCTGACCCGCGTTCTGAACTTCTGGTATCCGACGTCGTCGCTGCACAGCGTGTCTCCGTGCATCAAGAGCGTCGGCGTACCGTAGATATCAACCAGCGTCGGATCGGGCAGCAGCTCGGCACGACACGCCGCCGTAAACCGATCGCCGATCAGGAAATCGCGGTTGCCGTGCATCAGGTGGAGCGCAACGCCGCGGTCGGCAAGCTCGCGCAGCGCAGCGACTACCGAGGCGTTGAACGGATCGTCGTCATCATCGCCCGCCCAGTACTCGAAAAGATCGCCGAGGATGTAGAGCGCTTCAGCCTGGGCGGCCGCGCCGCGCAGGAAGTCGAAGAAAATCCGGTTGATCGCGGGACGGGTGGGGCAGAGGTGGAGATCGGAGACAAAAATGCTGTGCATTTTGGGTGAAGGGTGAGGGGTGAAGGGTGAAGGGTGAAGGGTGAAGGGTTTAGAGCTTACCCGCTTCTACGCCTCACTCCTCACGAATTCAAACCACTTCCGCCTTCTCGATCACCACGTCTTCCACCGGCACATCCTGGTGGCCGGCGCGGCTGCCGGTCTTGACGCCCTTGATCTTGTCGACCACCTCGGTACCCGCGGTGACCTTGCCGAACACGCAGTAGCCCCAGCCCTGCGGATTGGGCGCTTTGTGATTGAGGAAGTCGTTGTTGGCGACATTGATGAAGAACTGCGCGGTGGCCGAATGCGGATCGTTGGTGCGCGCCATCGCGAGCGTGTAGTTGTCGTTCTTGAGCTTGTTGTCGGCTTCGTTCCTGATCTGCGCGCCGGTCGGCTTTTGCTTCATGCCGGGCTCGAATCCTCCGCCCTGGATCATGAAGCCGTCGATGACGCGATGGAAAACCGTGTTGTTGAAATGCCCGCTATTGACGTAGTTGAGGAAGTTCTCGACCGTGGCCGGCGCCCTGGCCGCGTCGAGTTCGATGGTGATGACGCCGTGATTGGTATGCAGTTTGACCATAAGTGAGTGAAGGAGTGAAGGGTGAATGAGTGAAGGGAATGCGAACCGGCGGTTTATTTCACGGCCTTTCCCGCGTGGACGACGATCTTCGCGTCTTCGATCACGACCGGCTTGCGTGGTACGTTCTGGTGTGGCGGTACTGCGCCGGGCGCGGTTTCGACCGCGACGATTTTGTTGACGACATCCATGCCTTTCACAACCTTGCCGAACACTGCGTAGCCCGGATTGCCGGGCGCGAAATTGAGCGCCTGGTTGTCGCTGACATTGATGAAGAACTGCGCGGTCGCAGAGTGCGGGTCCGGCCTGCGTGCCATCGCGATGGTGCCGACCTCGTTCTTGAGCCCGTTGTTTGCCTCGTTTTGCACGGGATCGCGCGTTTTCTTCTCCACGAGGTCGACCGTGAAGCCGCCGCCCTGAATCATGAAGCCGGGGATTACGCGATGAAAAATCGTGCCCTTGTACTGGCCTTCGCGCACGTATTGCAGGAAATTTTCGACCGTCTTCGGCGCCTTGTCGGCATACAGCTCGAGCGTGATCGTGCCCATGTTGGTCTTCAGTTCGACCTGCGGGTCGGCCGCCAGCGCAGCAGTGCAAACAACAAGCGCGGCGAGCGCAGCCGGCAATCTAATCTTCATGTTTCTTACCTCGCGAAAAGAATGGGGAAAAGAACAGCGGCGCTGCAAAATGTCATTTTGGGCGCGTGCTGCTCGAGAACAGCTCATTGATCAGCTTGAGCTTGGTCTGCGCCGCGGATTTGCTTTTGTCGAGCTGCAGCGCCTTGGCGTAGGCCTGGGACGCCATCTTGGCATAAATATCCCCAAGGTTCTCATACGCCGTCGCATAACCCGGGTGGGTGCGGATTGACATTTCGAGCGCGCTGCGCGCCTTGTCGTACTGGCCTTGCTGCGCGTAGAGCACGGCGAGGTTGTTATAAGGTTCCGGCAACTCGGGATAATCCTCGGTCAAGCCGGTGAAGATCCTGATTGCATCGGCCGGCTTGCTTTGCTCGGTGAGGATCAGTCCCTTAAGGAAACGCGCGCGCGCATCCTTGGGATCGGTTTTGAGGAAGCTGTCGACGCGTTCGAGCGCTTGCGCTTGCTGGCCGGAACGAAACAGTTTGGCGGCTTCCTGATAATCGTCGCTCTGCGCGCCGACATAGGGCGCCATCAGCAGGCTGGCGAGCAACAGGATGATGCGGGCGGTCCAGGTAGGCGCGGGCATAGGCGTCATTGTGCTATACTTTTCGTAATTTCAGGGTGTTACTTCACCAAACTTAAAAAATTTTACCAAGAACCCCGGCCAAATTAAACACGTCCCGCCGCAGCCCTGACTGCGGCCAGCCCGCTCGCGGCGCCCCTTCAGGCTGCCGGCGGGCGCGAACCCTGCCTGCCGTGGCGTAGGGTCGGGTGTGCCGGAAGCCCGCATCCCGCCATGCTCAAGCTCTACAACACGCTGACCCGCGATAAACAGGAATTCAGGCCGATCGTGCCGGGCCAGGTGCGGATTTACGTCTGCGGCATGACGGTTTACGACTATTGCCACCTGGGCCACGCACGGGTGATGGTGGTGTTCGACGTGGTCACCCGCTGGTTGCGCGCCGCGGGCCTGGATGTGACCTACGTGCGCAACATCACCGATATCGACGACAAGATCATCAAGCGCGCGGCCGAAAACAAAGAGCCGCTGGATGAACTCACTGCGCGGTTCATCCAGGCCATGAACGAGGACGCCGCCGCGCTCGGCGTGCTCAAGCCCGACTTCGAGCCGCGCGCGACCGAATACATTCCGCAGATGCAGGAGATCATCCGGCTGCTCGAGCAGAAGGGGCTCGCCTACGTCGCGCCCGACGGTGACGTCAATTACTCGGTGCGCGATTTCCCGGGCTACGGCAAGCTGTCGGGCAAGTCGCTCGAGGACCTGCACGCCGGCGAGCGTGTCGAGGTCACGCTGGCGAAGCGCGATCCGCTCGATTTCGTGCTGTGGAAGCGCGCCAAGCCGGGCGAGCCGGCGTGGCCGAGCCCATGGGGGCAGGGCCGCCCGGGCTGGCACATCGAGTGCTCGGCGATGTCGAGCACGCTGCTCGGCCGGCATTTCGACATCCACGGCGGCGGCCAGGACCTGCAGTTCCCGCATCACGAGAACGAAATCGCGCAATCCGAAGGCGCATTTGATGAAAATAAGGGAAACCCTTTCGTCAATTACTGGATGCACAACGGCTTTGTGCGGGTCGACGACGAAAAGATGTCGAAATCGCTCGGCAACTTCTTTACCGTACGCGAAATCCTCGCCAGGTACGACGCCGAAGTGGTGCGCTTTTTCATCCTGCGCGCGCATTACCGCAGCCCCCTCAATTACTCCGACCACCATCTCGACGATGCGCGCCAGGCGCTGACGCGGCTCTACACCGCGCTCAAGGATCACGCTGTTGCGGCGGGGCCGGTGGACTGGAACGAGCCGCACGCGGCGCGCTTCAGGGAAGCGATGGAAGACGATTTCAACACGTCCGAAGCGGTGGCTGTGCTGTTCGATCTCGCCAACGAGGTCAACCGCAGCGGCTCACGGCCTGCGGCGGTGCTGCTCAAATCGCTGGCGGCGACACTCGGCCTGCTGCAGCGCAAGCCAATGGATTTTTTGCAGGGTCGGCAAGTTATTGTTGTTCCGCACGCCCAGCTACACGTTACCGGTTACCCGCCGAAGGTAGAGATTGGACTCTCTTCGGAGAAAATTGACCAATTAATCGCGGATCGTATTGCTGCGCGGAAAGCGAAAAACTATGTCGAAGCCGACCGCATTCGCAAGGAACTGCTCGATGCCAGCATCGCGCTCGAGGATACGCCGAAGGGCACCATCTGGCGGCGCAGTTAGCGCCCTTCATCGCGCAACGGGTCGATCTTGTCCCCAGTCCTCCAGAGCGCGTTCGGATTTGTCGCGATTCTGTTGCTGGCCTGGCTCGCCAGCGAAAACCGGCGCGTGGTCGCATGGCGCACGGTGATCGCCGGCATCGCGCTGCAGATCGTATTCGCGGCGGCGCTGCTCAAGCTCGCCATATTCAAGCAGTTTTTCCTCGCGCTGAACGACGTGTTGCTGGCAATCGAAAAAGCCACGCAAGCTGGCACGTCGTTTGTATTCGGTTACATCGGCGGCGCGCCGCTGCCGTTCGCCGAATCCGGGCCGGGCTCGAGTTTTTCGCTCGCATTTCGCGCCCTGCCGATCATTCTCGTCATCAGCGCGCTGTCGTCGCTGTTGTTCTACTGGCGCGTGCTGCCGTGGATCGTGCGCCAGATTTCGCGCGTGCTCGAGAAGACCATGGGCGTCGGCGGCGCGGTCGGGCTGTCGACTGCCGCCAATATTTTCGTCGGCATGGTCGAGGCGCCGCTCTTCATCCGGCCGTATCTCGCGCAACTGTCGCGCGGCGAGTTGTTCATCGTGATGACCTGCGGCATGGCCGGCATCGCCGGCACGGTAATGGTGATTTACGCCAGCATTCTCGGCCCGGTGATTCCGGATGCGCTCGGCCACATCCTGATTGCGTCCATTATCAGCGCGCCGGCGGCGATCGTCATATCGGTGCTGATGGTGCCGGCTACCGGCGCGCCGACGTCGGGACAGCTCGCGCCGGCGCAGCAGGCTTCGAGCAGCATGGACGCGATCACCAGGGGCACGCTCGACGGGCTGCAGCTCCTGCTCAACATCGTTGCCTTGCTGGTGGTGCTGGTCGCGCTGGTGTCGCTCGCCAACGTGATGCTTGAAGCCCTGCCTGCGCTCGACGGCAGGCCGATCACGTTGCAACGCGTGCTCGGTGTGCTGCTCGCGCCGCTCGCGTGGCTGGTTGGCGTGCCGTGGAGCGAGGCGCCGGCGGCGGGCGCGCTGCTCGGCACCAAGACCATATTGAACGAGTTCATCGCCTACCTCGACCTCGCGCACTTGCCGGATGGCACGCTGTCGCTCAGGAGCCGCATGCTCATGACTTACGCGCTGTGCGGCTTCGCCAATTTCGGCAGTCTCGGCATCCTGATCGGCGGGCTCGCGACCATGGCGCCGCAGCGCCGCGACGAGGTCGTTGCGCTGGGGTTGAAGTCGATCGTCGCCGGCACGCTCGCCACCTGCATGACGGGCGCGGTGGTCGGCATGCTCTGGACCGGATAGGCATGGCTCAACCGCTGATCCTGCATCACCACGAGTGGCCGGGGTTGATCGCCGGGCTCGCGACGCGCAGCGGCCTTGCGTATTTGCGTGATATTCCCTTGGCGACCGCTTCGGCGGTACTCGCGGCGCCGGCGGCGGTCGCGCGCTGGATCGCCGTGCGCGCGCCGCAGCTTGCGGCGGCGCCGGCGCTGTCGATTCTCGTGATCGGCGCCGAAACCACCGATGCGCCGGAACAGGGCCGCTGGTACCAGCTGCTGCCGCAGCTGCTCGATGCGCGCTGCGAAGTGACGGTGACCTTGATCGGGGCCGAGCTCGACACCGGTTTTGCGTCCGCTGCTGCCGCACACGCGCCGGCGGCGCCGGCGCAATGCCATCGCACGGGACTCGCCGAGTTCTTGAGCGGGCACGCGGCGCCGGCATTCAATCTCGCCGTGGTGTTCCAGCCGGGAATGCAAAAGCATCAAGGCTGGCTCGCCGCCGGCGGCTTCGCGCGGCTGCTTGCCACCAGCGTGCCGCTGATCGCGTCGTCGTACGCGGCCGATGAATACGAGATGGACCGCTGGGTGCTCGAGTGTTACGGCTATCGCGTGAGCGCCGAGCCGGTGCTGAATCCGTTTTATCTGGAATTGGGCGACGACCGGACGTCCGTACGCTGGGGCGGGGCATTGTGGCAGGTCGAAGCTGCGCCGCCGCCCGGCTCCGAGGTGAATCGCGAGCGCCTCGCCGCGCTGGATACGCTGACGAGCATGGTGATGCACAGCATGACCGCAGTGGGTGTACCGTCGCCGGGTTACGGCGCGCAGGCCGAACTGCGGGCCGCCGACGGCTCACGCATGTCGATGGTGCATGTGTTCGACAATCGCTTCGTCGATACCGCGAACGGCAAGGCGTGGTATCTCGCGCCGGGCGGCGAGTTGCGCGAGGCGGGCAGCATCCCGCCTGAAATGCTGACGCGCTATCCGGGCATGGGGGCGCGCGACATCGAGCGCGCGGTGTGGGCCGCGGACATCAAGGCGCGCTATTTGCTCGGATCCTATCCGCGGCGGGCAACGGCCGACGCCGCCGCCACCGCCGAAGGGATGCTCGCTGCAATGCGCGACAAGGCGGCGAGCCTTTTCCGAAAATAGGTCCCGGCGGCGGTTCAGTTCAGCGGCAGATCGACGTACTGCTTGAACGGCGCGCGCGCCCGCAATCGCTGGTAGTAGGCCGCGAGGTGCTGGAGATTTTCGCGCTCGATCGGCAGGTTGAACCAGCGCTGCACCGAGGTGCCGACCGGGATGTCGCCCATCGTGAAGGCGTCGCCGGTCACGAATTTGCGGTGGGCGAGGTGGGCGTCGAAAATCGCCATGCTGGCGGCAAGCTTGTTGCGCGAATCATTCACCAGCGCCATGTCGCGTTTCTCGGGCGGCGTGCGCACCAGATTCCAGAATATCGGCCGCAGGTTGACCCACACCGTTGTCGCGTTCCAGTCCATCCAGCGGTCGGCGTCGGCGCAGGCCTTGGGGTCGGACGGGCAGAGCGAGCCCAGGCCGTGCTTGCGCGCGAGGTAGCGCACGATCGCCTGCGACTCCCACAGCACGAATCCATCGTCGTTTATCGTCGGCACCAGCGCGTTGGGATTCATCGCCTTGTATTCGGGCGTGGTGTTGACGCCGAACTGCAGGCCAGCGTCGATGCGCTCGTGCTTGAGGTTGAGCTCGCCGCAGCACCACAGCACTTTCTGCACGTTGATCGAATTGGTGCGGCCCCAGATTTTCAGCATTGTTCTGCTCCCCCGTGCTGGCTGATATGGATTTGAAACGATAGCGCGTAGTCTAGCCTGCCTCGCTCCGCGCGGCAAAGCGCGCTAATACGAAATACACGCGGTGGCAATACTCCTCGCCTGCCAGTATCATAGGCAACTGCGTTACGGTCTCCGGGACAACAACTAATGGGCGATCAGCAGGAACGACAAAACCGTGCTGTTACCGATAGGGTATTTCCCGCACCCGTAAGCGGCGTTTCGGTCCGCGCCGGGCAATGGAGGATGGCAGGATTGGGTTCCTGCCTGAGTACCGCCGCGGCAGTGCTGCTTGGCGCCCTGTGCGCGCCGTCCATACTGCTCGCCGCTGAACCTCTTGACATCCGCATCGAGGCGGGCTTCACCACCGATGACAATGTCACCCGGGCAAGAGGCGCAGACCGGCTGTCCGACCAGTCCTATAGCCTCAATCTGAGCAAGAGTCTGGATATCCCGGTCTCGCAGCACACGCGCCTGCTGCTGCTCGGGTTCCTGGGCGGCGAAAAGTTCCGCGCCTACACCGGCCTGTCGCGTTACTTCTACGGAATCCAGGGGGAGTTCCAGTATCGTGCTTCCGGCGAATTCGGCTCCCCGATCTTCGGCGCCTTCGTGCGCGGTTCCAAAGATCAGTATGAATCCGATCTGCGCGACGGCTACCGTTATTCCGCCGGTCTCACGGTGCGCAAGCCCGTGACCGACCGCATTCATCTTTTCGGGAACCTGGCCTACAACGTGCGCGACGGCAAGAGCATCGTGTTCGACACCAAGGACTGGTCCGCTCGCCTGAATCTGGACTATGCGCTTACCCGAAGCGGTAGCGTGTACCTGGGCGGCGAGTATCGCCGCGGTGACGTTGTGTCCACTGCGCTCCCGTCACCCATCGCCGAAGCCATCGCCGAAGCCGATGTCCGGGACGATGCATTTACCGGTATCGTGCGCCAGGCCTATCGGCTCAAGGCCCGAACCGCTCTTGCGACTATCGGGTACAACCTCGCGTTCGGCGAGGGGCAGGCCCTCGATGTTTCCTGGAGATGGGTGCAGTCGACCCCGACCTCGGCGCAAGGCAACTCGATCCGCTATTTCGATAACCAGTTCACCGTGGCTTATCTGATCCGGTTCTAAGATCAATAGTCACGCCGCGGGGCGTTGTAGGTATCCCGTGGGAACACAAACGGCGGCGTGCGTCCGACCAGCGTCTCGATCAGCATCAGTTCCTGGTCGGTGTGGTTGATGAACGGCGCCTTGCGGATGTTCTCCCCTGGTTTGGCATCGGCCAGTATATAAAGCGGCCTGTCGTGATGTTTCGACACGACGGTGTCCTTGCTCTGTGCGTCATTGCTGGCCGTCACTTCCGCAGTCCCGTAACACGTGCAGAAATAGGTCTGCTGCGGGTCCGCCTCCAGATATACGCCGGTGCCGCGTATGCCTATGGTGGCGGTGATCGTTTGTATGCGAGTGGGTTTTCCAGGCGGGAACACGGAGAGCAGCGCGCCGGTAAGCAGTCGCAGACCGGAAATCAGCACCGAACTCTTGGGCGCGGGCTCGAGCACGATACGGCTCTCGCCGCGCAGGATGAAGGCGTTCTCGCCAACCGCGAACACGATCTCGCTGTTCCTGGCGGTTTCCACGGTGTCGCTGGGGCCGATACGGGTCTCGCTGGTCGCCGCGCTGCCATTGACCAGCGCCTTGCCGGATAGGCGGTAGATCGATTGCCCCGCGGGGAGCTTCGCTGGCGTACTGCCGAGGATATTGGCCGCCAGTGCGCGCCCTCCGGGCAGTCCGGTGGAAAACAGCCCTGCAGCAAGCGCTTGAATCAGCAGACGGCGACGGGGATCGTCAGTTTCTCGAAAGCGGTTCATGAGTGTCCTCGTTCGTCGGGCGTGGTGTTGACGCCGAACTGCAGGCCCGCGTCGATGCGCTCGTATTCGATGTTGAGCTCGCCGCAGCACCACAGCACTTTCTGCACGTTGATCGAGTTGGTGCGGCCCCAGATTTTCAGCATGTGACGTGATCTCTCGTGTTATTCGTACATTGGTTCAAAACGGAAGCGCGTAGTCTAG
>JAHFRL010000238.1 GCA_023266235.1 Betaproteobacteria bacterium | reverse complement strand
ACCGTATATTCGGCGTGATGGTCGAAAGTCATCTCAAGGCCGGCCGCCAGGACCTGCTGCCGGGAAAGGCGCTGGTATACGGCCAGAGCATCACTGATGGCTGCATCGGTTGGGAGGACAGCCGAAAATTGCTCGACACGCTGGCCGAGGCGGTGCGCAAGCGCCGCGTCAAATTGTCGGAAACCGAGCAATAACGCGGCGCGCCGGCTCCAGAACTCACGCGCATAACGGAACGGAGCAGCTATGGCAGATAATCCGAATACCGGTTCTGACCGCCATCTGCTTGAGAGCCTCGAGGACCTCGGCAGCGGGTCCGCGTTTGCCGACCAGATTTTTTCGCTGGTCGGGCGTTCGCAGTTTTTCGCCGAATTCAACCGCGACGACATCGCGCTGCTCGGCGGCTACATGCGCGTCTACCACGCGCAGCCGGGGCAGACCATCATCCGCGAGGGCGACTTCGGCGACTACATGCTGTTGATCATCAGGGGCGAGGTCGACATACTCAAGAGAAACCTGATGGGCGTGCCCCAGCAGCTGACCTCGGTCACGGCCGGCATGACGCTGGGCGAAATGTCGATGATCGACGGCGAGCCGCGCTTCGCGACCTGTGTCGCGCTGAAGGAAACCACCTTCGGCGTGCTGTCGCGCGACAACATGGTCAAGATCATCCTCGAGAAGCCGAGCCTCGGCGCCAAAATCCTGATCAAGCTCGTCACCATGCTGTCGCAGCGGCTGCGCCACACCAGCGCCATGCTGCTGCATTACATGCGGTGACCGCAGCGACGGGCGCCATCATTCCGGCGCTGGCATGACGGTTGGAGCATTACCTCCTGAGCGTATTGATGCCTATCCGGTTTGTAGCGACTGTTTTCCAGGTTGCTGTGCTGGCGCTGGCGGCGCACGCCGCCGACATCACCGTCACCGACGACCGCGGCAAGCCGGTGGCGCTGGCGGCGCCGGCGCAACGCATCATCGCGCTCGCGCCATCCATCACCGAGCTCGCCTACACCGCCGGCGCCGGCGGCCGGCTGGTCGGGGTGGCGCGCCATAGCGATTACCCCGCAGCCGCGCAGCACCTTGCGCAAATCGGCGATGCATCGCGCATCGATCTCGAGCGCGTGCTGAGCCTGCAGCCCGATCTCGTCATCGGCTGGAGGAGCGGCAATCACGCCGCTGACATCGAACGCCTCGAGCAACTCGGATTCACGGTCTATGTCGCGGAGCCATCAGCGCTTGCCGCGATTCCGGAGTTGCTGCGCACCATCGGCGCGCTGGCCGGCACCGGCGCGGCTGCCCGGACTGCGGCGGACGAATTCGAGCGCGGCATCACCGCTTTGCGCGAACGCTACGGTGCTCGCACCAGGGTGCGCGTGTTCTACGAGATCTGGCACCAGCCGCTGATGACGGTCAATGGGCGCCACATGATCAACGACGTGATCCGGCTGTGCGGCGGAGCCAACGTGTTCGCGAGTGTGCACAACTTGACGCCGGTGGTGTCGCTTGAGAGTGTGATCGCGGCGCAACCGGAGGTGGTGCTTGGCGGCAGCTCGGCGACGACGCCGGAGGAATTCGCCGCGCAGTGGCGGAGTTACGAGGGATTTGTCAGGCTGCGCAACGTGAGAGCGATGTTTGTCGATCCCGACCATATCCAGCGTCAGACGCCGCGCATCCTGCGGGGCGCGGAGGTTGTTTGCCGGCATTTGGACGCCGTGCGAACGGCGCGATCAGCGCGCTAAGCGTGAGGCGGCCCGGGTTTGTCACTCCGCGCAATTTCTCTCCGAACGTCGCTATCAGGCGCCGCTATTCTTCACGGATCGTTATTGGATAAATGCCAACAAAAAACCAGCCCCTGAGCTCGAACGGGCTGGACTGGTCGACAGGCAGTCGCCCGACTCGGCACTCCTCTATGAGAGATGCCGGCGAATCCAGTACCGCAGATGGCGGACGCCAGCCTGCAATACGACCAATGCGAACGGAGCGCCCCAGAACACCAGTGGATCGTAAAAATATTCGGAGAGTCGTTCCAGCACCTGGATTACCCCGCTGACCGCCGCCAAACGCGCGGGATAAATGCGCCGACATGCGCCCGGTAGCGAACGTAGTCCTGGCCGAAGATTCCGACGAGGCGCCGCTCCTCGTAGTAACCACCGATTACCATGTACGTCGCGTACATCACGGTATACACGATATTGTTCAAGGACGGCCCACTGGTCATCAAGAAGAGGAGTCCGCCCACCATCATGGGATGCCGCACCCAGACGTAGACGCCGCTCGTCACCAAACGATGCGTTCCAAACAGCTCGAGGTTCCGTTGTCTCGCGGCTCTTCCGAGCAGCGCGGAGAGGCCTTTCCACGCCTGTTTAAACCCGAGGAACTCGAGATAGTTGCTTTGCACGAACGCGACGTACATGAAGGCGACAGATCCCAAATGCAGGACGGTCATGACCTGCCGCAGCCACTCCGGATACACGATCAGCCAGACATCGTTCTCAGGGTGCCGGGCCCAGTGCAGCGCCGCGATTCCGTAATAGAGAGCGGCGTAGCTCAGCGCGCAGTAGAGAAGGCGCCAGAAGTGCTCGACGAAGAACGGGCTGGTCCAGCGGGCCAGGGTGTTCTTGAACGGTTCGTGGGCCCCGATTGAATGGAGGAGGCCGAACACGCCGAAGGCGGCCAGTGAGGCCCCGTACTCTCCGAGGAGGGCGACAAGCGTCACGGGCGTGATTCCCGAACGAGGCACGCCAGGTCGACGCGCCGGCTTGCGGTCGCCTCAGCCTTTCTTGTGAGCCGATTCGTATGCTTTGACGGCCTTCTTCAGGTCGTCCAACTCCTTGCACCCCGAGGGGCACAGGGCGCCCAGTTTGCCGAGGCGGTCCTGAGCCTTCCCCGGATCGTCCATCTGGAGATACAGCTCACCGAGATACTCGTTGGCGCCGCGATGGTCGGGATTGATCCCCAGGGCCTTCTGGTAGGCGGCCAGAGACTGGTCGAACTGCTTCAGGTGACGGTGGCTAAAGCCGATGTAATTCCAGGCATCCGCATCGCGCGGATCCGTCTGGACCACTTTCTGGAGCAGGCTCAGGGCGCGCGCGTAGTCGCCGGCTTGAACGGCCTTCACGCCGAGATCATAGGGAGCCGGTTGGGCCGGGGAAGAGGCGGGAGGCCGTGAAGTGCTTGACGAGCCCGCTGCCATCACCGTCGACGCAGAGACCAGGATTAACGCGAGCACCCGGATAAGCTTGTTGAGCACTGCACGGATGATGAATTGATAGTTCATGTGCTGCCTCCTGTAGTCGAAATAAGAGAACCCGGGGAGGTTCTTATCCCCGGCCTTGGCTCGCCCGGATGCGGCGAGCCGTACCGCTTATACGTGTTCGTGGGTTTCCCGGATTCAGGTCGCGGTCGCGGGGAAAGCGCCGTCGTTTTACATTACTTTGACGCATTGACCGGTGAAGATAACCGGCCCCGTTGGCGAGCCGGTGGGTGAGCCGCCCTTGGGTTCGACGGAGAGCCCGACGCCCCATGCCTGACCGATCATCCTGGCGAGTTCAGGCTTGAGCTTGATGACCTGGGTATG
>JAHFRL010000033.1 GCA_023266235.1 Betaproteobacteria bacterium | reverse complement strand
GCGGGCGAGCGTGCGGGCGACCAGGCGGTCGAGCGCGAAAAGCATCCCGCCGTCGTAGGCCTGCTGTGGAAATCTGGGGGCGGGGAGAACTGGTACAGTCGTCTGAGCCACATGCCCTCCTGTTCAGGGTGTGTCGGTTAGGGCTGGCCGGGTGCGGAAACACCGGGCTGGCCCGCTTACAACATCTCCACACTAAGCTGCTTAGTTGAAATTGTCAACTAAATTCCCCCTGTTTTGAGGTTTTTTCGCTCACTTCGGTAACCTTTTCGAGCTTGTTACTTAGCCGCTTTGATGCTAACTTTTGCATATGAACAAAGCGGCCTTGTCGGAATACCTCTCGGAACTTGGCAGGAAGGGCGGAAAAGCGAGGCTGAAGACCATGTCTGCCGCAGAACGCCGACGAATAGCAAAAAAGGCTGGCAAAGCCTCGGCAGCGGCTCGCCGAAAGAGGCGCTCGCTGTGAAATGGGTACTCGTTGCGTTCTTTTTGTTGGTAGCGATAGCCGCCCTCAGCGTCAGACACCAACGGCAACTGAAAGCGCAGAAACAGGCCGAATGTTTGAATACGATCCGCGCGGCTGAGCGTCTCTATCCTGATTCCGCCTATGAAACTATGCCATTGCATGTGCAGCAGATGCTGAAAACGAGCTGCGCTGGTATTCGCGCCTTCCCGTAGAGCGGCGATTGCGGAAATTCCCCCCACTCGCCCTAGCACACCCGTAACTTGCCTTTCTCCATCCCCTCTCGGCTACAGTAGCTCCTGGACCGCCAGGTCTTGACCCGTTTTCCCAGAGCATCCCGCGCCATGCGGTGACCCCAAGGCCCCTAGCAGACGTGTCTCACAAAGCCTACGTAATCCTGCTCGCGCACTATTCCCCGCGCGATGCCAAACGCGGCACCAAAGTGCCTGCCGATGTGGCCGAGCTGCTCGTCCGGCGGCTCGCGGCCGAGCGCATCACGCAGAACGTTTACCGCCTGCTCCCGCCGAATTCGGTGTTCGCCAAACTGATCCCGACAACGGCCTACTTCGTTCCTCTGAAGCTCGGCTCGGGCGAAATTCCCGGCGTGAAATTCGTGCCGCCCGCGTCGGCGATCGCTTCGACCGTGCCGCGATCACGCAGCCTGCCCCGGCGCCGCGAAATCTATGGCGACTGGCAGCTTGCCATGTCCCTTCTCCCCACGGACCCATGCCCGGCCTCATCCACGACATCATGAGCATCGTGGACAAAGTCATGCTCGAGCACGGCGACCAGGCCACGCGGGACCAGGTCGAGCTCGACAAGTTCCTCGAAGGCCGTCCCCGCCCGCGAGAACAGTACAAAGCCCGCACCCACGAGCAGCTCGTCGAGGACTGCAACAAGATCTCCGACCGGCTGGCCGCTTCGATCCGCGAACGCAACCAGCTCCGCGGCGACGTGCTCCAGGCGCAGCGCCGGCTCGACCGTCTGGGACTGAAATTCTGGATCGTTTCGAGCGTTCTGCTCGGCGAAGGCGCCGTGATCCTGTTCCTGGCGAAAGAATTGTTCTCCCGGCTGCACTGATGCGCAATGCTGAACTGGTTGAACTTCTGGAAGGAATCGAGAAATACGACGGCATGAGCACCGCCCTCTATCAGGAAGCTTTGGCCCGCGATCTCGCCCGCAAAGTGCTGCCGGCGATTGCAACCCTCTCCGTGCGCGGCTTCCGCATCTGCGAGAACTGCGGCGGACCGGCCATGCTGCACCCGAAATTCGAGATGGCGCAGATCGTCGCCGGCGAAAAGCAAGTGCTCTGCTGCGAATGCCTGCACCAAATGGTGACGGAGCCGGTGCGGCGCAAGCACGGCCAATTCCGCCTCGGCGACCAGATCTGGCAGTGTGTGATCTGCGGAACCGATCGCGCCTGGGGATTGTACGAGCCGTGGGACCGCGAGCTCGATCCGGCGCTCGAATGCGGGCGCTGCCACGCCGTGACCCGGCACGAGTTTGTGCGCGTGGCCTGAAGGCGGTGCAACCGTATGTTCTACGGTTGCGAAAATTGATTAATTTTGATTTCCGGTGAAAATTCAATCACTCAACTGGGAGCATTTGCTGAAGTTTTTGGCCGCATGCAAGAACGCTGATGAGCGCGACTGGCTGATGGCGGTATTGGCGGTAAACCACGGTCTTAGAGTGTCGGAGATCGTCGGACGTTGGGCCGTAAAGCGCGTTAAGAAGCAGAAAGTACGGTACTTCCATCCAGGACTCAGAGCGTGCGACATCAAGGACGGCTATATCTCGATCGTTCGACTGAAGGGCTCAGAACGCACAGTACAGCCGCTCGTCGTGCATGAAAATCCGCTGTTGAGCGAGCGCGAGGCGATGGAGCGACTAGCTTTGATTTCTTCTCGAAATCAAAGATTGTTTCCTATAGATAGAACGACCGCATGGCGACACTTACAGCGTCATGGGCGCTCGGCGGGCGTACGGCTGGCGGCCGCTCACATCCGTGGGATGAAGCATACGCTTGGCACGTTAGCTGCTGAAAATGTTCCAGTTAAGGTACTCCAGGTTCAAATGGGTCACAAGAACCCGAAGTCAACGATGGCCTATTACGACGTAACTCCAGATCAAGCAGCCGCCCGTATTCGAGAAGGCTTAAAACCTTCCTCTCGTTTGATTGTTTGATTCTTGAAGCCCCTTTTCAAAGGTCGCCGAACCCCATGAGCCCGCTCTATAACGCCCAAACCCCGCCGCCCGCCCTCTTCCCTTTCTACCCGCAGAACACGTTCCCCCTGTTCAACGGCGACGCGCTCGCGGACGGACAGTTTTCGCAGCAAGTGCAGCTGCCGCCGAACGCGGTGGGCGGCGCCGACGTGCGCGTGCGCATCGTGCTCGACTTTTCCGCCGCCCCGGGCGCGTTTGAGATCTGGATCATGGAGTCCGACAGCGACCCGAACTCGGCCGAGTATGCCCAGGTGCCGCTGGCGGGAGTAATCAATGCCCTCAACGCCGGCAGCGCCACGCAGGCGACGGTCGATCTCGCGCCCTTCCAGGGACAGTTCCTGTGCCTCTACGTGAAGACGAAGCCGGCGAATGCCGTGACCTTGACGGCGCGGGCGACCAGGCGCTAATGAAGACGGTCACGGTTGCTGTTGCTCATGTACTTACAGACCCACAACGAGTGGCGCGTGAAATCATCCGCGCCGTGGAGGACGAGATCGAGATCGCCCAATGCAGTACCGGTGTGGTGGATGTGACTTTCGATGTGACGATCAGCGCGCCGCACGGGAGCTTATAAATGGAGCGCGTCTTCGTTCGGCAAGTCGATGGCGAAGAGATTGAGCAGTTTCTCCGACCCTGGCTGAAATCGACGCTCGATGGGGATCTGTTCGATCTCGACATACTCGAGCACGGATCGACAATCGTGCTCGGCGCCTTCACCCGCGAAGGGATTCGCGCTTTCCTTCCGATCCAGCAGCCGTTGATGCTCGAAAACTTCGTCTTGCGGCCAGGGCTCTCGGAAATTGAAACCGTGCAGGTGATGGCCCGCTTGGGAGAGCATGCCGTCGAAGAGGCTTACCACCGCGACGCCGGCGAAGCGTATTTTCTCTGCCGCGACCGCTCGACCCTGCAGTTCGCCGAGCGCCACCTGTTTCGAAAGCTTCCCGAAGGCCTCGAAATCCGCCGCCTGAATCTCCTGGAGACCTTTGGGAACTAGATCGAACCGTGGGGGAAGACGGGTGGGCGCCGGCCGCAAGAAAAATGAGCCCGAGGCCGGCGACATCCAGATCGGCAAAGGCTTTGCCACCCGCGTCCTCGAACGCATCGGCGAACTCGGCCTGCGCGCCATCGGCCCGAACGGCAAGCCCGGGGAAAAAATCAAGACCGTGGAAGATTATGTGCTCGACATCCTGGCGGCGCGCGATGCGGCCTCGCGGGACATGGTCAAACTCATGCTCGCCTACCGGCACGGGAAGCCCGTGCAGCCGACCATTCAGGCCGGTTCTCAAGGCGAAGCCGAGATCCCGTTAAACCGTGGCAACCTCCCCAGTCATTTCCGGTCCGCGCACGCTGGCGGATCTGATAAACCCAACTGAACGCCAGCGCGAGTTCCTGGAAGCGATCGCAACCCATGATTTCGTTCTCTACGGCGGCGAAGGTTCGGGCGGTAAGAGCTATATCCTACGCTGGTGGCTGGTCGATTTTCTGGTGGAGTGTTACCAGGAACTTGGGTTGCAGAATGTTCGCGTCGGTTTGTTCTGTGAGGATTATCCTGCGCTGCGCGATCGCCAGATCGTCAAACTCCGCAGTGAGTTGCCGCCTTGGCTTGGACGCATTCATAAAGGCGAGACCTGGAACGTCACGTTACGTCCGGAATATGGCGGCGGCGAGATTGCTCTGCGCAATCTCGACGATCCTTCGAAATACGTATCGACCGAGTTCGCGGCCATTGCCGTTGACGAACTCACCAAAAACCGGCTTTCCGTTTTCAACGATCTGCGCTGGCGCATCCGCTGGCCGGGGATCCGGCGCCGTCCCTTCGGAGCTGGCGCCAATCCCGGCGAACCGAATTCTCCCGGCCGCATCTGGGTCAAAAAGTACTGGGTGGATCGCAACTTCCCGGCCGAATTTTATGCCGACGAGAAGCTCGGCCGCCCCGACATCACCAAGGAGTTTGTGCTCATTAAAGCGAAAGCGAGCGACAACCCCTATCTCGATCCAGGCTACTGGCAACGCCTTCTCAGTCTGCCGCCGGACATGGCGAAGCGCGTGGCGCACGGCGACTGGGATTCTTACTCCGGTCAATACTTTCCTTTCTTCGACCCGAAGATCCACGTCATTCCGCACGCGGAAGCCATGGCGCGCATTCAGCCGTGGTGGACGCGAACGCTTTCCGGTGACTGGGGCTTCGACCATCCACACTCCTTTCACTGGCACGCCAAGGATGAGCGCAATTGCGTGATCACACACGGAGAGTTATGGGATCGGGAAGTCGGCGAAACCGAAGTGGCGCGGCGAATCACCGAAACCGAAGCTCAATACTTCAAGTTGCGCGCACTCAAAGGATTTGTGTTTGTATGGGATGCCGGAAAACTCTCGCCGCGGTCCTCCCACGAACAACCGAAGAGCACCGGACAGATGATCGAGGATGCCCTCGGACCACGGGTGCCACGGCCTTTCCCTGCCGACTCTTCTCCAGGCGTGCGCCTGATCCGAGCGAGGCTGATGTCCCAGGCGCTTGGTGGTCCGGGCGATCCTGAACACAAACTGCCTCCGCAACAGCCGTTCTGGTACATCTCCGACGCCTGTCCCCGGCTGATCGAGGCATTGCCTACGATGATCCGCGATCCGGATCACTCGGAAGAAATGCTGAAAGTCAATTGGACTCAGGATGCGATCGGGGACGATCCCGTCGACTCGGCGCAAGTCGGCCTGCAGTGGATGATCGGCTCCGCAGTCAAGCCCGACGCGGTCCGTCTCGAAGAACAATTCCAGGCCGTGCGGCAGCAGTTTGTGGCGCGCGCCGAAGCACTCAAGCCGGGGGAAGACTGGTTTGCGAAGTTCGGCGGCAAGAAAGCCGAAAAGAAGAATCGAAAATGAACGTACGCATTCTCGCTCCCACCGGCGAACTCGGATCGATCCCCGAAGATCAAGTCGAAGCGGCCGTCGCGGCCGGCGCGAAGGTGATGACCCCCGCCGACATGCGGGCGTTGCGGCAATCCGTCTTTATGGAACATACCGTGTTCGATGAGCGCAACCGGAAACCCACGACGCGGCGGCAGCGCAAGTCGCTCTGGAAAGGGCGCGGCCGATGATCGCCGTCGCCGGCACTCTTTTGGGATTGTTGCTCGCCGCGCTCGCTCTCGCCTGGTACGCCTTCGACCGGCAGCGCCAGGTCTATGAGCATCTTTTCGCCGTGCTCGAACGGGACCGCGACGAAGCGCGCCAGGAAGCGAAAGTCTTCCGCCGCCTAGTCCTGCCCGTCTTCGATAAAGCGGAGCAATCGGTTGTCAGCGCCGCGCCCGCCTCGCCCCCGCAGCAGGAAACGGCTGGCGCTACAGAGGGCCGGGCTGGGGCGAATCATTCATCGCCCGCAGCCCTCCACCCTCTCCTCAATCGCCGCACGCCCTTCCGCCTGCGCTTCAAGTCGGCGGCGCGAATGCTGAATACCAAACAGAAAAAGATCGACGCGCTCGCCGCTTCCCTTGGCGAGCAAAACCCAGGAGCCAATCCCCATGCCGAAACTCGCTGACATCGTCCGCTATTCCGCCTTTGGCCGCAGCCTGAACGCTCTCGTCCTTGCCGTTCGCAACACGCCGACGCATGCCGGCGCGAATGGCGAACCCGTTCTCGATCTCGCCTTCATCGATCCCTCCCGCGAATCGGCCATCGAGAAACAACAGATCGGCTATCAGCCGCGTGTCTACATCGAGCACGATGTGGTGCACGTCTCGCAGGAATTTTCGGCCGAGTTCAAAAAGGACAAGGGGATCACGACCCCGGCCCAGATCATCGCGCAACGCGGACAGGGGGAATGGGATGTCACCGCCGCAGACGAGCTCTTACAGAAAAGCCTCGCCCAACTCACCGAAGCCCGGGCGCAGATCGTGCTGCTGGAAGCTCAGGTTGCCGCTGACAGCCATAAAGCCGCGGAACAAGCTGACGCGGAAGCCGAATTCCCCGAGCCTGAAGTTGAAGTCGAGCCCGCCGACTAAGCCCGTTTTCTCACTTTACGAATCGAGGTCACTGACACCATGTTTGCTCACGGAGTAGGACACATCGACCCAGAGCGCGCCCCGAAACACGAACCCGCCGCTGCCAGCGGCACGAGCGGCAAAGGCGACGGCCTCCACCATCACGAGATTCACGAGGATGAAGGCGGCGGCTTCCGTTCGAAACACACGCATCCCGATGGCCGGGTCGAGCACGGCGAGCACGGCACCTATGCCGAGGCCCGCGGCCACATGGACCAGATGCACGGCCACGAAGAGCCGGACGGCGACGAGGATGGAACGAGCGCCGCAGACGATTTTGACGCCGACGACATGGCTGGCAGCTACGGCCGCGCCGCCTGTGAAGAGTAAGCCGACCGAGTCCACCGCAGCAACCGCTTTTTCCCAACAGGAGAAAATTGAAATGAACTACGCCCGCACGTTGCTCTCTACCCTCTGCACTGTCCTTGCCATTGCCTTGCTGGCGGGCGCGCAGGCAATTCCCACCATCGCGAACTCCACTCCCGGCTCGAACGTTTCCTTCGCCGCCGGCCGCTTCGTCGCCAACAACTACAACTACGCCGGCGCCAGCGTTTACACCGGCAACGCTGCGACCGGGTCGTCCTCGATGACCATCCGCGGCGGCTATGTTGTGCTGCCGGACGGCCGCGCCGTCGAACCCTTCGCCGTCGGCGTGCCCATCGTGATTTCGGACGGCACTCCGGAGCTCGTCGTCCCCACGTCCGTCTCCGGCTGCTATAAAGCGCAAGGCATGAACCAGGACGGAGTTTTTGTGACCTGCACCGTGACGGCCAGCTTCACCTACACGCACGGTGTCGGCGCGCAAGTGTTGTCCGGCACGAATGGGCTGGCGGAAGCGCAGCTCGACGCTTTTAACTGGGGTGGCGGCGTCGTCGCACTCGCTCCGGGGTGGCCTCTCCGGCTGAACACTTCCTGCACCAACTGCTATGCCTCGAAAGCCGCGGCCTTTGCGGCTTTGCTGCCGTACGCGAATGTGAGCTTTGAAGACGATACGGTCGGGCCGCCGCAGTACTGGAATGCGACTCCTTCCTCGGCGACGGTGCTGGCCGTGCCGGCCACGCTGACCTCGGGGACAGTTGGATCGAATCTCGGCGCCGCTTCCGGCATTGCCGGCTCGGCTTCCTGGGGCTCGACCGTCTACGGCTGCATCGCGTACGTCGATGTTCTGGGGAATGAAGGGCCTTGCTCCGCCACGTACAATTTCACCTCCACCGCTTCGCAGGCGATCGGCTGGACAACTCCGGCCGCATCGAACGGCGCCGTGGGTTGGGTCGCGTATCTCTCGCTTTCAGGTGGAACCTACGCGCTCGCCTACCGCGTTCCGGTCGCGTCGATGCACTGCACCTTGACGCAGATCGAAACCGTGACCGCCGCTTGTGCGCTGGCGAATTCCACTTACAGCCAGTCCGGATCGACCGCCTATTTCACCAGTTACCCGGTCAATACGGCGCGCATCTGGGTGGGGACGGGTGGAACCTCTTCGACGAGCGACTACGTCGGGAACACGAACTCCCGCATTTCTTACGCCTACGCTCCGTCGAACCACATCGCGCTTCCGGGTGTCGTTTCCGCGTCCCTGCCCTTCACCGGCGCAACCGCTCCGGCAACGACAGTCCCCGCGGTGATTGGAACGGTCGAACTTCCCGCCGGCTTCATGAATTACGTCGGGCGCACCATCCGAATCTGCGGCCTGGTGAAAGAAGCCTCCGCCGGCTCGACCGCGACGATCAGCACGATCCAATTCCTCTGGAATGCCGACGGGTCGAATACCGCCGGCGCCGGGGTTATTCTCGGCGGCCCGACGGTCACCGCCACCCTCGTCACTTCGAACGCCGATCAATGGTCGTTCTGCCAGAACCTCAAGACAACGGTCGCTGGCGCGAGTGCCACGGCGGGCTCGATCCTCGCCGGCACCGGTTGGCTGACAGCCTCGTATGGTGCAGCCACGACGGTTGCGGCCGCCACCGGTCCAACCATTGGAGCGGCAGCGGTCGGCTCTTTGAACCTGGCCAGCGAAGCACGCATCGACGTGGTCTACCTGCATACCACCGGGACTGACGGCGCGACTCCGATCCTGCAGGACCTCACCGTCGAAGTCGTCAACTGAAACCAGTGCCCGCTCTCTCCATCAAAGAGCGGCGCGTCATGGCGATTGCCAAAGACGCGCCGGAGAAGCTGCACAAGGCGAACCGTGGGCTGCTGCGAATGTCCGAGCGGCAGCTCCACGACTTCGCCGCGACGCCGGAGAAAAACCTGCCGGTGCGAAAAAAGAAAAAGTAATCCATGGCGAACTCGCGCACGCAACTCGTCGAGTTTCGCCAGAATATGCGCCGCCTGGCGCGGCGCCTCGCGCTCCGACAAGGAACAGCCCATGGCCAAGAAGTGGATCCAGAAAGCCGTGCGTCATCCCGGCGCCCTGACCCGAGCGGCCGCCCAGCACGGAGTGTCGAAGAAACAGGAAGCGGCGAAAGAAAGCCATAGCCCGGATCCGCACATCCGGGCGCGCGGCATCCTGGGGAAGCGCTTCATAAGCGGAGACCTGCACCGGTAACCCATGCCTGACGTAATCGAACAACTCACGGCGGACGCCGAAGGTTCCACTGCGCACTACGAGACGACCGACGGCAAGCCCTACGCCGAGGACTTCTCGAACCTCTCGCTAGAGCGGATCCAGGAGCTGCGTTCCATCTGCACGAAATTCGACCAGCGCGACGAATGGGCGCGCATGATCGAGCTGATCCGCTGCACCTTGCGGCGCTACTTCTATATCGGCATCCAGCATCCGTACTGGAACGCCGATGCGGGACAGTTTCAGGTGGGCCCGGCCGGAGCGACGCTCGGCGGCGAAGACGGCAACCAGGAAGAGTTTTTCGAGGAAGAGTTCAACATCTTCACCGCCAACGCCAAGATCTTCATGGCCGTGTTCTCGCAGAACGCGGCGCCGTCGCGCATGGAGCCGGACAAGCCGAAACAGGGCGATTCGGTGAAAGCCGCGCGCGAAGCGGAAAAATACGTCGAGGTCTACCAGAAGTACAACCCGCCGAAAGTCGCGCAGATGGATGTGGCGCGGCTGATGTGGACCGACGGCCGCGTCGTCGCCGTCACCGGCTACAAAGCCGACGAAGAGAAGTGCGGGGTCGATGAGGATGGCAACCCGCAGGGCGCCGAGTTCACGGAATACTTCGGCGTGCTCGAAACGAAGGTTCCGATCGTCGGCAAATTCCAGACGTGGCCCTACTGCAAAGTCTCCCGGGAAATCGACAAGACGGTCGCCCAGGAAGACAACCCGGACCAGGCGAACAAGATCGAAGACTCGGCCCGCGGCCAGGTCCCGAACAATGAAATCGCCCGCATGTCGCGCATCGCCGTCGATGAAGGCATCGCGCAAGTTTCCGCCGACACCCTGGCCTATCTGGTGACGGAAGACCGCTGGTGGTTTCGCCGCTCCGCTTTCCGCACACTCGATCGCGACCGGCAGGCGTTTTGGATCGGCGACGGCGAAGACAATCCCGGCCTTTTCCCGAAGGGCTGCCGGGTGAAGTTCATCGGCCAGGTCTTTTGCGGCGCAAAAGCGATCGCCATGGATGAGCAGGTGCGCTGCATGCACGCCCTTCCCGGCACCGGCAACGCGCGCCCTTCCCTCTCCGATCCGATGGTCCCGGTGCAGATGGAATTCAACGACGCCATCGGGATGTACTCGGAGATGATCCACAAGTGCATCCCGCGCACCTGGCTCGACGTGGGCGTCGAATCCATGCAGGCCATCATGGAGCAGTTTTCGCGTTACGGGGAATACAGCGCGATGGCCGGGCAGGCCGGCAAGCCGCTCTCCGAGAGTATCTTCCAGGAAACGGCAGTGGATGTGCCCGCCAGCTTTCCGGCGTGGGTGCAGAACCTGCAGGGGCCGCTCTCGCAGTTCATCACCGGCAACCAGCCCGCGCTTTTCGGCGCCAACATGGAAGACCAGAAAACCGCGACCGCCTACGCCCAGGCGAAGCAAATGTCGCTCGGCCTGATGGCGATCGTGTGGGTGCCCTATCTGGAATTTGCCGCCGGAATCAACTGGCAGGCGGCGCGTTTGGCTGCGAAGCGCGATCAGGAAACGATTTCGGCCGTGCTGCCGCAAAAAGAAGACAAGACCAAAACCATCGACATCGACGTGGGCGTATTGAAGCGCGGCGGCTTCCTTTGCTCGGCCATCACCGACCAGAACTTCCCCGAGTCCTACACCGACACCTCGAATAAGTGGCTGGGATTGTTTGGAGCCGTTCCGACCAATCCCGTCGCCGCGCAACTATTTCAAGAACCCGACAACCTGGTCGCGCTCAAAGACGCGAGCGGGCTCGACATCACGATTAAAGGCGCGGCCGCCCGCGACAAGCAACTGGCCGAGTGGGATGAGATGCAGGCCGGAGACGGGCCGATCCCGGACCTCTCAGCGACGGCAGAGCGCGACCAGCAAAAAACGCAAGCCGCCGCCCAGGCGATCGCCGCCATTGCGCCCGGAACTCCGGCTCCGCCGTTGCCCGCAGAACCTCCGGTCATGACCTCCAGCATCAAAATCCGCCTGGCCGACGATCACATCGAGGAAGCGCGGACCTGCGTGCGCATCCTGAACGATGCGAAGACGCTCGAAATGCTCGAAAGCGCGCCGGAAAAGGTAGAGGATCTCGAACTCCACCTCATCGCGCACTTAACCAAAGCGCAGAGTTCCGGAATCCTGATCCCGCCCGATCTCTTGGGTATCGTTCCCCCGCCACCGGTCCCAGCGGCAGGAGCGCTTCCCGGAGCGCCGCCCGCAACTGCAGGCGCGCCACCGAAGAAACCGGGGCTCGCCGCGGCGACTCCGGCGGCTCTCGCGCCGCCACTGACACCACCACCGACAGGAGCACTCCATGCACCGACTGCTTAGTTTTCTACTCAACCATTTCATGTTCGCGGGTACGATGTTCTTCGCCGCCGGAGCCGCCGCTTTGGGCGATCTTGGCGGAGGAGGGGGAGCGGGAGCTGGCGATGGAGCTGGGGATGCAGGCCCTGCAGACGGCGGAGATGGAACTGGTGCAGATGGAGACGCTGGCGGCGCTGATGGGGACGCCGGAGTAGAGGGCGCGGGCGAACCGGCGGACGGCACAACTGGCGACGGGCAAGCGACCGACCCCAACGCCCCCGTCGATCTCGGCGACGGGCGCAGCGTTCCCGGAAAAATCAAAAAGCTCTTCGACCTCGCGAAAACGGCGGGCGTCGAAAAAGAAGTCAAGCAACTCTACTTCGCCAACCAGCGGCTAGCGAAAGCCATCCCCGGCGGCGTCAACGGCGCCATCGAGCTGGCGAAATCGGTCGAGCAGCTGGGCGGCGTCGAAGGCATCGAAGCGCTGCAGTCCGATATCGACACCTACCATCAGGACTCGGAACTTTTCGAGCGCGGCGATCCGAAGTGGGTCGAGACCGCGTTCCAGGAAAATCCCGACGCGGCGCTGAAAGCGTTCAACCATTCTCTCAGCTACGTCTCCGAGCACAACCCCGAGCACTACGATCACGTGATGGCGAAAGTCGTCCTCGACACGCTCGACAACGGCTCGCCCGTCGGCGTCATCTACAACCTGCTCGCCGGACAAAAAGACAACCCGCAGGCGCTCAAGGCCGCCGAGCAACTGGCGCGCTGGTACAACACCATCAAGGACATCGCAGCGAAGGCTCCGGAAAAGAAAGTGGACGCGCAGCAGAAAAAACTCTCCGACCGCGAAGCCCAGGTCGAGCAGCGCGAGATGGGCACCCGCTATACGCAGGTCAACTCCGCCGTCTTCCCGGTGCTGAAATCCCACGTGACACGCACGCTCGAAGCGGAGGCGAAGGCTCTCGGCGTCGATCTAAAGAAGCTGGCGGCGGACTATCCCGGCGCATTCACCGGCATGCTGAACGAGATCCACCGCAAGGTGATGGAAGCCGCCATCAAAGACCAGCGCTTCGTCGATAAATACTATGCGCTGGTGAAAAAAGGCGATCTGAAGCGCGCCGAAGCGGCCGTGAACGCGAAACACGAAAAGATCATTCCCGATATCGCCCGCGCCGTGGCCGCGGCTTCCGGCCTGCTGAAAGGCAAGAAAACGGCCGCCCAGCCGGGCGCCGATGGGAAACGGCCGGCGGCGGGAAATGCCGGTGCCGCTGATGCCGGAGCGGCCGGTTGGACCCACGTTTCGAAAGCCCCGGAACGCTCGACCGTCAACTGGCACAAAACCTCGGCCGCGATGCAGCTCGACGGCAAGTACGTCCTCAACGACGGGAAAAAAGTTCAAGTCAAATACTGACGTTTCGCTTCTGTGTTCATCGCTGAGAGCCGGACTCAGACCAAAAAACGGGGTGAGCCAGAAGCCCTCCGGGAGCGATTCCCGGGAGTCGTCCTGAACTCCGATCAGCGACCTGCTCGACGGTCCCCACACACAGCAAATTCCAAGCTGGCCGCAAGGCGAACGGAAGACCCCGAAGCCCACGCATAGGTGAGCCTCGATGTTCTCTATCTTTCGCTTCATCGCGACGTTTTGGCTGCAGGTCTTCCTGAACTGCATCGCCTGCTTTATCACGGGTAATAACGCCCAAGCTGTAGCCTCGCAACTCGAAGCCTTTGTCCGGAAAATCACGGACTCCATGCAGCGCGATTCGCTCCTGTTCGACAAGATCGAAAAGCGCCCCACCGAAGTCATGTCCTCGCGCGTCCTGTGGTGGACGCTCGATCTCGTCCCTGGCACGCTCACCCGGCAAGTCGATCCGGACGGCGGACCGGCGGGACGCGGCGCCGCCATCGTGCAGGCCCGTGCGCAAGTGCAGGCGGCATTTTTCCTGGCTTGCACCGAAATGACGGATCTGGCGATGTCGGCCACCGACAGCCCGAAAAAGGCGGTCGGCGACTACAAGAAGCGCAACCTCGAAAAGCAGATCTCGCAGTTCCGCAATCTCTGCGAGTCGCTGCTCAACTCGGACCAGAACGCGGCCGGCGTGTTCGACTCGATCGTTGCCATCAACGGCAACCAGATCCAGGTCAACAATCCGAACAAGTTCCAGGCGCAGAAGGTTTATCAGGTGCTGCCCGCCGTGGGCCAGCCCTCGCGCGGCCCGATCACCACGTTGAACATCGACGTGAACGGCAAGGTCACGAGCACCCTCGCGGGAGGCACGCTCTATATCTCGGGCGCGCTGCCGCCGGGAATTTCGGTCGGCGATCTTCTCGTCGTCGATGGCTCGCCCGGAATCGTGAACTCGTCGCTCGGCTCGCTCGCTTCGAATCACCTCGACTCGAATACGGGAAGCTGGGACAACCTGGCCCGCGCCTCATTCCCGGGACAGTTGAAGACGCCACACCTGGCGCTCAACAACTTCGCGCTGACCCCATCGGCGTTTGATCTCGGCCTCGTCTTTCTGCGGCGCGTGCTGCCGGACGACGAAGGCGAGCAGATGGAACTGCTCGCGCACATGGGCTACGACCAGCAGCAGTCGCTTTCGAATTATGCGTATCTGGCCGGCAATAACTTCAACTGGCTGGACGCGAAGGGCGACACGAACGTGGACATGATGAAGAAGATGGCGGCGAAGACGGTCGCGGGTTACGACAAGCTGGTTTCGAAGCTGGCCACTCCGGCCCGCGTCGATATGCTGGCCATCAAAAAGTGGTTCCGCGGCGAATTGCAGCCGACCGGGCCGCTGACCCGCAACGGACAGACCGAATTCCAGACCTACGGCGACGACGGCGGTCTCGATTTCTCGGTCATCAACTACATCTGGGGCGGATTCCAGATCTGCCTGGAGCAGCCGAAACTGGGACTCTACTACGATGGATGCGCCCAGCCCTCGGGCTTCTAACCCGGAAGCGATGGTCCACGCGAGGATTGCGGCGGCCATCGACTTCATTTACCAGACCAGCGAAGACGTGTGGCGGCGCCAAATCCGCCACACGTTTCGCGATCGCTGGCGGAAAGAACACCATGAGCAAAAACGCACTGATCATTCCCCCGGAGTATAAAGAGCACTTCATCGACGTGGCGAAGGCGCCCGCCCGGGCGGAGCAGTTCCTCGACACGGCAACCCACGCGCTGAAAGACGACGCCGCGATCGTGATGGGCGGGGACCGCCTACTGGTGCGCAAGTTGCCGCAGATCACAAAAACCTATGGCGGTCTCGTGCTGCCCGATCTCGGTAGAAGCGAAGCCGGTTATGGAGTCGTCGTGGCCGCCGGCCAAGGCCGGTACAACATCGCCGGCCAACTCGTTCCGATGCGCTTCCAGGCCGGCGCCATCGTCTGCTTCGGCAAGTATGCGGGCACGAATTGCCAAGTGCTCGGCTTTGGCAACCAGGAAGGCGAGTGTGTGGTTCTCCGGGAAGAGGAAGTCTTCTACGCGGTGATGTCGCGCAAGGACGCGGCCACGATCGCCGCCAAAGCCGATCCGCGCATCACCCCCATGACCACCGAGAGCGATGACCAGCCTGCTTAACGATTGCGCGGAGATCTTCAAACCGCATCCGACGCCGGAATGGGCGGAGCGCCTCTGCGCCGACTTCGGCCTGAGCGAAAGCGGCCAGCCCAAATACCGCGTCATCTGGAACCCGGACCGGGTGCGGGTGATGAACTGCATGGACCTCGATACGCTCGGCCGGCGCCAGCGCACGATTCACAAATACCCGCGCCTGGGGTTCCGCTGGATCGTCGAGGCCTTGCTGCCGTGGGAAATGTACGGCCCCTGGCACGAAGAGTTCTTCGGCCCGAAACCGGAAGACGGCGAGTACTGCCACACGCACACGATTCAATGGAACCTGGCGCAAATGACGAACTCGCCGGCGGCCGAGGAAACCGAATACATGTCGCTCGACGACTTTGGCCAGGACAACCTGCGGCTGCTGCTCACGGTCATCGAGAAAAACAAAGCGATCCAGTCCTGGCAGTTGCGCAACTACGACCAGGAACTGATCGAACGCGAAGAGAAGGAATTCCGCGAGCAATTCGACCGGGTGTACGACGACAACATGAACGAACTGGAAAAGCTCGAAAAACTACAGGCGAAGACGGGACTCATCACGAGCCTCGATCCGCTGCCGAAACCGATCGAGCGCGCACGGCGCGCGAAAGCGCGGAAGCAAGGCAAAAATCTGATCCATTGAGGTGACCCATGCTAGTTCCCGTCCAAGGCGGAGTTGAGAACTTACAGAAGCGCAACCGGCAGATTCAGATGCAGGAAGCCGGACTGCGTACCGTGAAGCTGCCCTCGATCTACATCTTCAACGTCTCGCGGCGCGAATTCCGCAATCGCATCGGCGCCGGGAAAAACTACACCATCCCGGCCTGCCAGCCCGGGGAAGAATACTCCGAGGCGCTCGAAATCCCGAACCTGGTGCTTTCGGAAATCGACCTGGCCGACGGCGGCAACAACATGGGCGTCATCATGAATCCCGGCTTGAACGGCGTCGTCGAAATCGGCGGCGAGGAGCGCATGGTCATCGGGATCGCCAACGACATCATCGGCACGAACTCGACTTCCCCGGCTCTCGGCCTCTACACCACGTCGCTCGAATGGTGGGGCGTATTCGCCACGCTGAACAAAACGCCCACCAAAGCGGAGCTGGACCAGGCGCGCTCGAAACTGCAGCAGCGCATGGAACTGGTCTACGCGACCGGGGCGGAGCTGGTGCAGGCGGGGAAAAACGTTCCCATGATCGACCGTCCGCTTTACAACGAAGCCGCCGAAATTCTGGGGCGCAAGCCGTTCTGGGGCACGCTCGAACATACCCGGGCGCAATGCCCGGAGTGCCACGAGGACATCATCGGCGGCGCCACGTTCTGCAAGCACTGCCAGCAGGCGATCGACCCGGCGAGCGTCGCGGCGCGGGCCAAGAAGCGCGCCAAGGAAGCGGAAAAACTGCTCAAGGAAGAAGAGGCGGCGGGCTAGCATGCCCCTGCCTCCTCCCAACGCGGCGCCCTACGACACACTCGAAACCGTCACCTCGTTGACGCGCACCATTCTCGCGGACTACATCCAGGGACTTGTCCCGAATCCGCAGGGCGTCGCAAACGTGAATGGGGTGAACGTCACCTGGGTCTCGGGACCGCAGTTCTCGATCTACTTCAACGGCGCACCTTTTGTCATCAACGGCGTTCCCTATCAGGTCTTCCAGGTCACCGGGCCGACGACGCTCTTGCTGACTGCCGCGGCTCCGCTGCAAAACGGCGTGCCCTGGGTCGCGACCATCGAGACGGGAGAGATTTTCGCCGACTCGCAGGCCTACGTCCTGCCGACGGTCAATCTCGGCTGGCGCAAGCTGCAGAAAAAGCTCACCGACAAAGGCCATCCGCGCCTTGAAGCCGAAGCCGACATCCTGCAGCTGCCGGTCACGACCAACCTCGATCCGATCTCGCAGCAGTGGATCAGCTGGTCGGGATTTTTCGACGGCACAAATGTACAGAACACTCCCACGCTGCCCGGTGATTTCATCGCTCCCTTGCGGATCTGGGAGCGGCCCAGCGTTTCGGTGGGGACGCCGAACTTCAACCGGCTGCTCCCGATGTCTCCAGCGCCGGACGCGCTTCGTTCCAATCAGAAAGGCAGCTGGAACCGTTACTGGGACTGGCGCAACGACGCGCTCTATTTTCGCGGCGCGATCGTGCTGACCGATTGGCGCCTCCGCTATTCGTCGTATCTGCCGGACCTCGTCAACGCGAGCACGTTTGCAACGACTCCGGTGCCGATCCTGCGCTCGGCGGAGG
Source organism: Betaproteobacteria bacterium (assembly GCA_023266235.1). Classification (GTDB taxonomy): domain Bacteria; phylum Pseudomonadota; class Gammaproteobacteria; order Burkholderiales; family SG8-41; genus PALSA-1004. The sequence goes on along the minus strand of JAHFRL010000033.1, from coordinate 20,274 downwards.
CCTTGGCGTACTACGCGGCCGCCGAATTCGTGAACCCGCGTGGGGGAGTGCTGGGCACTACGTTCGAAGCCAAGGGTGACATGGCCATCGACCAGATCACCAACGCCTTCGCCAAGCTGCAGCAGCGGGCTTCGTTTTCCCGGCGGGCCTGGGGAATGCGCGGACGGCGGCGCAGCGGACTGAACTTTCTCTAAAACGATCTCTCTAAAGGAGCCTCACCATGCTATCGGTCGCACTCGCGCAGTCTTCGCAAATGAAACAGCCGCTCTGGTGGCAGGAGGGCAAACTCTTCCGCGTCCTCTTCGTAATCACCGCGACCAACGTGAATACGGGAGCGAACGCCACCCCGTACGTTCCCGGCGGCGAGACGCTCGATCTGACGCAACTCTTCAATCTCGCGTCGAGCGCGCCGGGAATGAACCTGCCGACGTTTGAATCGGTCGCGAAAATCGACATCAAGTCGGCGCGTCCGGCGGGGGCGGCGGACAATTCCGGCCTCTTCCCCTACAGCTTTGCCCCCGGAACCACACTCGCCAACGGCACCATGCAAGTGTTCACCGGAGCCGCGGCGCAATCGCCGCTCGCTGAACTCAACGCGGGCAATTATCCGGCGGGCGTTCTCGACGACACCATTCTCGCCGAAGCGCTGTTCGTGATGCCGTAAGTGGCCAGCTGCGGAAATTGCGGCGATGCTTCGGGGTGGTCCGTCTGGTACACGGAAGTTTTCAACGGCTGCCAGCGTCAGGGTTTTCCCGTCGCCGTCTTCGTTGCCTGTGCTGATTGCAATGACGGCCAGAGTAAGCCCTATCCAACTCCCTGGCCGATCTGTGAAGGGTGCGAACAATCCGTCGCTTTCTGCGTCTGCGTCCGCGAACAACTTGAAGGCTTCAACGTCGTAGCTACCTGAGTCATGGCCCTCTCGCAAAAGGGCGCGAGCTACAAAAACCGCGCTCACATCGTCAACGACAACCGCCTGCTCGCCGAAGCGCTCGACGATCTCGCTTCGCAGACGCAGGCGGCTCTCACGCAGGGGAACTTCGGCAAAAACGGCACCTCCGCGCCGCCTTCGGCTCCGACCGCGATCCAGGTCACCGCGCAAGCGGGCCTGTTCACGGCCACGATCGTGCACCCGAATGCGCCCGCCGGAGTGACGTGGGTGCTCGAGTACGCGAGCAATCCGCAGTTCAAGAATGCAATCACGGTCGGCCTGGCGCATCCGATGTGGCAGGCCTCGCTCCCCGGCCAGGTGCTCTACTTCCGGACGGCGGCGAAGTTCCCATCGTCGGCCCAGTCGGCATGGATGTATCTGGGCAGTTCCGCCAAACCTGCGTTCGTTCGTTAGCCAACGGCTTCCATGGCCTCTCCCGCACAAGCCCTAGCTCCCGCGCCCGTCGTCGATGTGCCGCTGTCGATTTTCGGCGGACAACACACCGGCGTCGCCCCGCCTGATTTGCCCGAAGGCCTTTCTCCCGACAGCCAGGACATGGCGTACGTGCCCGGAGAAACCTTCTCGCGGCCCTGCCTGCGCAAAATCTTCAATCCTTCCTTCGGCCCGATCGCCACCGTCTACGAAAAGACCTATCTGCAGCCGAACGGAGATCCACTCACCCTCGCGCTCGACGCCAGCGGCAAGCTCTGGGTCGAAGACGTGAACGCGGCCCCAGGAGTGGCCAGCCTTCTGGCGACGGTCGAGCCTGGGGTCAGCGCGTTGTCGGCCACCGCGTTCGGGCGGGAATACGTCGCCTTCTCGGACCTTCTCACCGGGCAATATCCGCCGCTCCAATTCGACGGCTCGAATCTCGACCGGGTTACGCAGGACGGTCCGGGCGAGCCGGTGACGTGCGCGAATGCCGCGCCCCCCGCCGCCGCCATCGGCAATTCCGGCGCCGGAGCCACCTACAACGTCGCCACCGCCGTCACCAGTTCCCCGAACGGCGCGGGCGGCTATACCCAACTCACGATCACAACGACCGCTCCGAACGGCCTCAGCCCCGGAGATCTCCCGCAACTCGCGGGCATCAAAGTCGGCGGCTACACCTATCCCACTTTTACCGCTGCGGTGCTGGCCATACTGAGCGCCACGAGTTTCACGATCGCGCTCGCTTCCGCCGCCTATTCGAACACTGCGGTCGGAACGGTGACGCCGCAAGAGCCAGCGCTTGTCCGCCAGAACAACGTGGCCACCGCAACGACCAATAGCGCCCACGGATTCCAGCCAGGCTGGCAGGTGCAGGTTTCCGGGATCGCGAATACAAACCTCGGCGGCGGCATCGCTGCCATTGCCCGCGACGGCAACGGCGTGGTCACCGTCACCACCACCAACCCGCACGGACTCGTCCAGGGCTCGACGATCGCAATCGACGGAGTCACCAACCCCGACACCAGCTTCGATACGGCGGCCGTGACCGTTGCCAGCGTGCCGACTCCGAAGTCATTCACCTTCCAGCAAGGCGGCATTGCCGAGCAATCGACGGCCGGCACCGGCAACGTCCAGGACGTGTGGACGGCGACCGCTTTCATTCAGTCGGTGCCGACGCCCACCAGTTTCACCTACCCCAACATCGGCCCGAACGATCTGTCGAACGGCACCGGTCTTGCGACCATCATCGGACAGATTTCTCCGGGCGCGCACAAAGTTGTGGTGATGTTCCTCGACCGGCAGGGCGGCATCACGCGGCCGTCGCCGGCGACGGTTTTCTATGCCAACGGCGCGCAGCAAATGGCGGTCTCCGATCTTCCAATCGGAAATGCGAGCATCGTCGCCCGCATTCTTGGAATCACCGGCGCCGGCGGCGACAACTACTTCATCATTCCCGCCACGCCACAGGTCGGCTCGGAAATCGTCGGCAGCGCGACCCTCATCCCGGACAACACGACAACGTCGGTGACGATCGACTTCGCCGACAACACGTTATTCGATGGCATCGCCATCGACCAGACCGGAAACGATCTGTTCAGCCAGCGCGTGTTGGTTTCGCCGATCGGTTTTTTCGCCTACGCCTCGCGTCTGGCTTGCTGGGGCGATTACTCCTCGATCCAGAATCTTCTGAACATGACGCTCGGCGCCGGCACCGCCGCCGAACCGACGACTAAAACTCCGGGCTCCGGCGCGAACGACGGCTCGGGGGGCCCAGCCTGGACAAATCCAGGGAATATCGGATCGCCGACTTCCTTCGCCGATGTTGCAGCGACGGCCGGCCAGACTTCCCAGGCGCTGCTCGCCGAAACCTTCGGCTTCGCCATCGCCAGCCTGCTGCAGTCGGTGTCTGTGAATTTCGACTACTACTACACCGGCGGATCCGCCATGCCGGGCCAGCCTACGTATTTATCCGTCCAGCTTCTGCAGAACGGGATTCCGATCGGCACTCCGCAAACGCTCGGCCTCGATGGCGTACGTCCGGGATCGAGCGCGGCGCCGCGCTCCGCCACTTTCCAGTTTCCCGTCGGCACACTCACGCCGACGGAAGTGAACCAGGCCGGGTTCGGCTTTGAAGTGTCGCTGTTCACCACGGCCACAGCCACGCATCTCTATGTCAGGCGCGGCAGTGTGACCATCGGCAGCTCGCCGCTCGTTCCGGCCGGCTGGGACGCGACCGACAGCACGTCGATCACAGGAGCGGTCATTCCTTCGGCGTTGCCGGGGATCTATCTTCAGTATCAGATGAGTTCCGCCGGCGGCGCGTTTGATTGCCTGATCTCCCAGCCCGCCTACCAGGACGATTCCGGCACCGCCATTCTGCTCCCATCGACGGCTTACACGTTCCGCGTGCGCATCAGCGCTCCGGCGGTCGCGGGCAATCTGGTCGCCGATTTCTACAGTCCCTCGCAGGGGCAGCTCGCCTTTGCCGAGATTTCGCTCGCCGCCGGCTGGAATGGTTTTACACTCGCGGATTTTTCCGCGAAGACTCCGGCCGTGATTCCGAGCGACATACTTTTCCGCGTCTACGTGGCCGGAGTTCCGGCCGGGCAGGTCGCCACCATCGCCGAAATGTCCGCTATCTACTCAGCCAATCCCACTTCCGACAATCTTTCCTTTTGGTCGTACGTGCTCGATCCCGAAGGCTTCGACCAGACCACCGGCCTGCTCGGTTCCTCCGACGATCCTTCCGCGATCCGCTGCTTTGACAGACAGCGCAACGTGTCCCTCTTGCACACCGCGTCGGGTACGCATGATTTTCAGGACAACCATTCCGAGCCGGATAAGTGGATCGTCGATGCGAAGTCGCGTTCAGTCGGGGCGTGTTCGATCCGCGCCGCCGACGCGGGGCAATTCGGGACCGGGGATGCGGCCGAAGACTGGAGCGTGGTCGGCAACCAGAATGGCCTGTATCTGTTCGCGGGCGGCGATTTCTGGAAAATTTCGCAGGAACTCGATAAGGGAGACCCAGCCGGATCCGTGGCCACGTGGGAAGACGTGAACTGGGCGGCGGAACAGACCCTGTGCGTCAAGAACGATCCTAAGAAACACCGCATCTACATCCTGGCTCCGGTCTTTGGCGCAACCCAGCCGAACATCGTGTGGATGCTCGACTACAAGGAACTCGACACCTCATCCGACCTCGCCAACGCCCCTTCACTCAAGATCGGCATGAGCGCCAAAATGCTCGCCACCGACAAATCGCGGAAATGGTCGCGCTGGAATATCGCCAGCAACGCCGCCGACATCCTGCTGCGGCCGGGCAACCTCAAGGAAATGACCTTCGCCGGCGGCGTGCGCAACGGCGCGGCCTACGGCAATCTCTACACGCTCGACGCGCAGAAATTCACCGACGACGACTACGGTCAGATGGCCCCCTATTACGACACCTATGGGTTTGTGAATCATGAGCAGGAAGAAGGCCTCGACCTCGGCACGGGGCGAAAACTGGGAAAGAAAATCTGCGCCTTCATCGCCGGCATCGGCTTTGTGACCATCACGCCACTGGTCGATTCGCTGCACAATCCCCTGCCCGCCACCACGCCGCGCATCCTCTCTTTCGATTCGAACCCGGCGAACCTGGTGAATACGGATCTCGAATGGACGACCGGCGCACGTGGACAGCGTATTTTCTTTCGCATCCAGGTCGAGCCGTTGCCGGGGGAGACCGACGTCCAAATGCGGCTCCAGAAATTGATCGTTTCAATGACTAAAGATCCGGTGATCTACCACCGGGCAAGCGCGGTGTAACGATGGGAAAAGGCGCAAACGCAGCACTGCTGAAAAATTCCGGCAACGCGCAGCAGCGTTCCGGCGAGCTTTACGGCAACGCGCAGTCGGGCTACAACTTCCTCGATCCGCAGCTGCGCAGCGAAGCGACCAATCCCCAGGGCTATACGCCGGAGCAACTCGCCTACATGAACACCGCCAGCCAGCAGTCGCTCGGCGGAGGCGCGGCGGCGACCACGGGAGAAGCGAACCTGACGGCGGCGCGCACGCGCAACGCGGGCGGCTTCCAGGGAGCGGTCGCCAGCGCCAACCGTGCGACCCAGCGGCAGGCCAGCCAGAACTCCCTGGAGATTCAGAAGTCGCAGGCCGATCTGCAGCAGGCGCAGCGGCAGCAGGCGCTGCAGGCCCTGCAATCGCTCTATGGCACCAACATCGGAGCGAGCGCCGATTACCTGAATTCCTCGAATAGCGCGCTCAACGCCGAGAACCAGGCCAGCGGGGCGAACGGTCTGCTCGGCAAGAGCCTGCTCGGAGCCATCGACGCTGCCGGAAAGATCGGCGCCGCCGCGGCCATGTAGCTTATGGACAACGATTTCAACGAGAGCGAATTTCGCGAACGCTATCCGCTGATTGCGCGTCCGCCCGAGGCGGATCCGGTCGCGGTGCGCGGCATCTCAACCTCGACTGCCGACAGTTCCGAGCCGGCCGCTCCCACGCTTCCGCCAAGCACTTCCCCGTCGCCCACCGCGGCGAACCTGGTTCCCACCAAGCCCGTGATTCCGTCATCGCCTTTAGAGCAGCAGACTGAAGCGGACCGGCGGACGCAACAGCGGCTCGGGAAAGGGAGCGGCATTTCGCAGATCGGCAATCCCTGGGCGCGGGGAGCGCTGCGCGGACTGAATATTGCCGGGGAGATTGGATCGGCTCTGATCCCGCAGATCGGCACGGCGCTGCGGGCGATTCCGGGTACGGAAGAACATCACCAGGTGCTCGTCAACCGCAACACGAAAGCGCTCACCGCGGACGAAGAGCAGGCGGAGAAAGAAGCGCAGACGGCGCGCGAGACCGCACAGGCCGGAGCAGTTCCTTCGGAGGTTGCCCTGCGGGAAGCCCAAACCAAAGCGGCGGGCGAGGCGAAACAAAAAGAAGAAAAGTGGAGCGAGTTCACCAACTGGACCGACACCGACGGGACGCCGCTGATCCGGGAGGAAAATTCCGGCCAGGTCGTGCGGGCCAGCGACAAAAAAGTTCCCGCTGGATTCAAAGCGGCGGCCGCACCGAAACCGGAACGCCCCGACGCTCCCGAACAGCAACTGATCGACGCCGAAGCGGCCGTCGCCGCCGCCAAGACGCCCGAGGAAAAAACCGCGGCCCGCACAAGAGTCGAGCAACTCAAGCAATCGCTCCGGGAATATGCCAGTGCCACGCAAAAGCCGGACAAACCCGGCAGCGGCGATGCGCGATCGGACCGCAGTTATCAATACAACAGCGGCGTTCTCGACAAAGAAGGCAAGCCGGTCGAAGATGCGGTCGCTCGCCTGGGACGGCTGCGGGATACGATCGCGCAAGGTTCCCCACAAGCGGACGCCTTGGTCGCACCCGAACTCTTGACCGTGATGGCGGGCGGCGCCGGAAGCGGCCTGCGCATGAACGAAGCGGAAATCGCGCGCATCGTCGGCGGCCGCTCGCAGTGGGAATCGCTCAAAGCGCACATCAACCAGTGGAGCCTCGATCCGAGCAAAGCCAATTCGATCACGCCCGAACAACGGCAGCAGATCCACGCGCTCGTCGATATCGTCCACAAGAAGCTGATCCAGAAACAGCAAATCCTCGACAACGCACGCGGCGCCCTGATCGAAGCTGACGATCCGAAAGAGCACCGGACGATCGTGCAGGAAGCGCGGCGGAATCTGTCGCGGATCGACGAAGGCGGCGCAACCGGCAAGGATCTCGGCGCGGCCCCAGCGGGACAAGCCGAAGGAGCAACCGGCACGCTTGACGACGGGACTACAGTCGTCGTCAAAGGCGGAAGGCTGGTCGCGCAGTAACGATGAGCAGCGCCCGGAATTTCCGGCTCGATCCCTCGATCGCGAACTTGCGCGGTCCGGCTTTGCGCCAGAGGTACGCCCAGGCGACGCCAGAAGAACGGCGCGCGCTTGGCTTCACGCGGCCCGCAACCGACGAAGAAATGGCCGCGGCTCCAGAACACACATCGCCCGGAGCGCCCGCCGATTTTGGCGGCATGGTGCTGCCGAACCCCGACAACGTTTCAGTGTCGAGCGACGACGAGTCTGGAGTTCCCGTCACTCGCTTGCCCAACGGAGTGACATTTAACCGGCAAAACTTTGCCGGTTCCTTGCTAAACGACGTTTCGAATCCGCAACGAGCTGAGATCCTTCCGCCGATCATCGCGCGGCCTAGGGAACAATGAGCACTCCGCACATCACGTGGGACCAGCCTGCTCCGCCCGAAGTGAAGTGGGATGCGGACGCGGCAAAACAAGAAAAGCCCGGATTTCTCGACAGAGAGATCCCGCTAACCGGGCCGGGCGCCGCCACGCTTTCCGGCTTGCAGTCGGTGGGCCGCGGCGTGCGTTCGGCGATCGGCGGCATCGCTTCGACTCTCGATCCGCGCATCCAGCCGGGCGACGAAGGAATCGCAGGAGTCTCGGTTCCCGGCGTGCCCGATTTTCTGGCGCGTCCGGTCCTGCGTACGCTGCGGGGAGTTGCGACCACCGGGCAACAGGCAACCCAGATTCCCCGAGCCCTTCACGACATCAATCAATCGCCGGACCCGCTCGGAACTTACGCGAAAGCGGCACAAGAGACGGCGGGGCAAGGAGCCGGACAAGCACTGACCGCGCTTGCATTCGAAGGGATGCGAGGAGTTCCGAAGGCCGCCGCGAATGCGATTCCGGAAGGCACGATCCCGAAACTCGCTGGAGCTCCGGTGCGCGCGGCCACGCGCTTCGCTGGAACCACACTCAACAAAACCGTCAAGCCGATTTTGAAGCTTGGCACCCGCGTCGAGGATATCGAGCGCGTTCCTCCGATCCGGGTTCCAGGCGAGAATCTGGGACTTCCTGAAGCCCCGACGCCCGAAGTGCTGCAAGCGCGAGGGCTGGCGACGGGCGGACAAACAGCCGCCGATCCCGCTGCAGGCCTCGGCAAGATTCCGGTGCGCACTCCGGCCAGCGCGATCCCCGCCGAAGCGGCTCCGGCAGCCGCGCCCCCGATCCCCGCACCGATTCCGAAGGCTTCCACCGCCAAACTCCCCGCGGCGCTCGATCGCGCCGTCGGCAATGAGCCGGTGACGATCAAGCCCGGTGTCACGATGCGGAACCAGATTCGCGCAAAACTTCCCGAAGGCTTCACGCCCGTCAAATCGAGTCTGGTCCAAGGGTATAAGTATGACCCCGCCAGCGAACGCTTCGACGCGGTGCTCAATTCCGGCGAACACTACGCGCACAGTGGAATCACGCCCGAACAGGTGAAAGCGTTTGAATCGGCCAAGTCGCCAGGGCAGGCATGGAACTCTCTGCGCAAGGGACCTGGAGTGGTGCAGATCGAGAAGAACTTTCAGCCCTCGAAACCGGGCACGATCGCAAACGAAGCCGGGGAAATCATTCCCAAATCGAAAGCCGGGATGCAGAGCCCGGTGATGCAGAAGGCGGAGCGGCTGGGCGAATTCATCCGCGGCGGCGAGAAAGCCGCAAGCCCTGCGCCGGGCGAAGCCATTGCGAAGCCGAAAGCTGGGGCGGCTCCGGGGCCGCGTGGATTGCGGAATCTCGATTTCTACCGCAGCCGCAACGTTGGCGAGAGCGGCATTCCCTACCGCCCAGAGAGCTACGCCCAAGCGACCGCGAGTGAAGAGGAAGCGGCCAATCGAATCATGCCGAAGCGCGCCGAGACCGAAGCCATGCCGCAGGAATTGATTCGTGGCAACCTGGCCGAGACGCCGGGATTTTCCGTGAGGCCCGGACCGAACGGGCCGACTTGGGTGAAGTTCCACGGCGAAGTGCCGGAATCGGCGGTGCGCGGCGTTCGCATTCCGGCTGAGAACGCGGAGGATCTAACTCCGCAACTGCAAGAGTCTCTCAGGCAAGCGCTGGCCGCACGCGAGGAAAAGTAAGGCCTGGGAAGACAGGCTTGGCGACACCTTCGATTTTGCCGGCAAGAATGCACTCGTCGCACACCGCGCAGATATCGAGATCCGTGAGATGGGGCACTCGTTTTTCGCAGACGCCGCAGGGCGCGGTTGCCGCCCTGGCCTCGCGGTAAAGATCGCCCGCGGCTTCCGAATAGCGAATCTGTCTTTCCCGCGCGCGGCGCAGGCCCTCAAGTTTATGACGTTCGCAGACAAACGGATTGATCGTCAGATTCGGATCGCAAATGCAGCAGGTGGAAGGCTTCATATGTCCAATTCTGACCGGCTAACTCGCTCCCGGCAATGGCACTTACGGCCAGTTACCAGGCTCCTATTACTGGCTCTTACGGTGACAGTTTTTGCCACTTCCGCCTTCGGCCAGGCGATCGGCTTACGGTGGGATCTGGGCGCTCCGGGCTCGGCGGGCGTCACCATGATCACCGGCGGCTCCGGCTACCCTCCGCTCTATGCCGTGCCGAACGCCACGCTCCACCTGTGCTCCTATCCCGCAGTGGGCGTGCCCTGCACCAACTACGTCACTACCTACACCGACCTCACCCTGGCGCACTCCTGCCCCACCAACGCGCAGATCGTCCTGCAAGGCTCGACCACCTGCCAGGCGACGAGCGCGAATGACGGCAGCCTGGGAGTCAACCTTGCCGGGGGCGGCACCTACGCCTACACGCTCACGGTCAACGGCGTGACGAGCGGGCCGTTCACGGTTTCGATCGGCATTCCCGGCACGGCTTCAACGCCGGTGACCACGCCGGTCAGCTGCCCGTCGAGCACGCTATTTCCGATCACCAGCGAAAGCCAGACGTTTGCCGTGACCCTCACCGGCAATTGCGCGGCGAGCGCATTGACGGCGGTCTCGGCGATCATCCCGCCGGCGAGCGTGATTTTCCAGATCACGCAAGATGCGAGCGGCGGACACACGTTCTCCTGGCCCTCGAATTCGATTGGCGGGGCGCAAGTGGCCTCCGGGATCGGCGCGGTCACGACGCAAGCGTTTACCTGGGACGGGACGAACGCGACCGCGATCGGCTCGGCGAATGAAGGGGCAGGCCCGCACCAGGTCGCGGACAGTTTCGACGCCGTCACCGGATTTCGCCTCAACGGCAGCTACGGCCCGAACGGCTACTGCCTGCAATCGACCGGCTCGGGAAGCGCCTTCGCGGTGTGCAATGGCGGACTGGTGCTGGCGAACGCGGCGGTGACCGGGACCGTCCTCAACAAACTCGCCAAACAGACCGGCTCGCCCTCGACCGCCGTGATTACGGCAACCACCGACACTTCGGGAGCCCTCGGCATCACCACTTCGGGCGCGGGCACCACGGGCAATGCCACGATCAGTCAGGCGGGAAAAGTGGCTTGCATCTTCGATGGCGCGACCACGGCCAACGACTATGTCGTCATCAGTGCAACCGCGGCAGGAGACTGCCACGATTCCGGCCTGGCGCCCCCATCGCTTGCGCCGAGCGGCGTGCAAATCATCGGCCAGGTGCTCTCGACCAACGTCGGCGCCGGCACCTACGACATCGATCTTTATGGTCCGGGCCATTCCACGCAACCGGTGCAAGGCACGGAACCAAATCTACTCAGCTCGGACAGCTTGACGGGCTCGACCGGAACGCCGATCTGCAAGAGCGCCAACGGAGGCGCGACCACCTCGGGATGCGGCGCCTCCGGCATCAACACCCCGCAGCGCGTCACACTCGGTTCGGATACGGGCGTGACCGCCAACACGCAAACGACGCTGCTTACGAAGTCGGTCACCTTCCCCGCAACCTCCGGCACCTATCGTGCCGACATTCGCTACGGCACCTGGTTTACGGCGGGGCCGAATGCGTGCGCCGCCGAAGTGATCGATGTGACCCACAACGTCGCCTACGCGATCAGCGGCCAGGACTTGAACGGCGACGGCTATGGGGCGCTCTCCGCTTCTGAAATCACGGCGGCCACGTTCGCGGCCTCGTCCACGGTGACGTTCCATCTCGATGTCATCTGCAACGTCGGCGAGACCTTCACCAAAGACAGCGGCCTGTTCACGCTCTCGCCGAAAGAAGTCAGCTTCATGCAGATCACTCCCATTCTGAGCAACTAGAGAGCTTCCCGCGATCGCCCGTTTCCCGAAGGACATCATGAATACTTTTGCGCTGCGAATCGGTTCGCTTCTCCTCTTTCTCTCGGCTTTGGCCTGCGCCCAGACCGGTTCGGGACAAAGCAACTACGCGGGCGGCGTGCGCTACGTCCCCTCCGCGCCCTCGGGCGCCTGTGCTTCGACTGCCTTCGCGCAGATTGTCATGGGTACGGGCGCCTTCTACACCTGCCAGAGCGGAATATGGGCAGAAGTGGGGGGCGCGATCGCATTTTCCGCAGTCACTCCGGGTACGAACACCGGCGCTCTCGTCATGGGCGGCTCCGGCAGCCTCACACCCACCCAACCGGGCCAGGTCGCCGGCTCCGCCGTCTGGCTGAATTATGCGGGAATCCCCGATCCCGTGCTCACCGGGAACGCCAGCGGCGGAAATCTCGCGGCATCGTCGAACGTGGCCGTACAGATTTCCTTCAACACGTCGCTCGGCGAAACCATTCCGAGCCGCTTGATTTCGACGACGACTCCCGGCGGCTGCGGAGTCTCCTGTTCCTTGACCGTGACCGCGCCGACGCTGCCCTCGTGGGCCACCGGCTACACGGTTTACAGCTGCCTCGGAGTTTCCTGCACCAACGTGTTGCGGCAAAATGCCTCTCCCGCCTGCGTCAACATCACCGCGAACTGCGTCATTCAAGTGATCGGGGCCGGAGTTTCGCCGCTCACGATTTCAACCGCCTGGGTGCAGCCGCTCAATGTGCAGGCGACGAGCTGTCCGCCTTCGGTCATCCCGCAATGGTTTGTGCAGGACGCGAGCGGCAACATGCAAACGCTCGCGGGCGTCGATCTCTATTCTGACAACACGGCGGGGCCGCCAAGTCCGGGCGGTTCGCTGACTTTCTGCCGCCGCGTCGCCATCAACGACACCGGCACCGTGCCCACGCTCGGGAAAAATGCGGCCATGACGATCTGGCACCGCGCCGGAGTGGGAACGGTGAACACGAATCAAGACCGCGCCATCCGCGTGACCATCGGGAACGTCGCTCCCGACAGCACGACCTACTACGGCTGGGAAGCGATCCAGGCGGAAGTGGATGTCAACGGCACGCCGAATTTCACGGGCTCGCCGGACGGCGAAATTTCGGCGGGATCGTTCCAGGCAAGCATATCGAACACCAACGCTTCGATGACCACGGGCAGTATCGGTGCAACCGCGGTCCGGGCGGAGATTTTCCGAAGCGGCGTAGGAACCATCGCCGCCTGCACCTATTGCTACACCGGAATTTTGGCCAAGGCGAGCAACGGAGCGACGGGGAGCTTGTCGAATACTCAAATTGCGGCGGCCCGATTCTTCATCACCGACACGGCTGGCTGCACCTCTTGCCTCGGCGACGATCTGGTGTTGCAGGCTCCGGGCAATCGCTTTACATCCGGGAATAAGGGCCTCTTCATCGAAGATTTCGGCGCCAACACATCCGATTGGAACATCTTCAGCCACGCTCTCGCGGGCACCCCGACTCGCGGGCGCAACTGGTTCGGCGGCAACGTCTATCTCCCCAACATCATCACCGGGGCAACGACGATTGGCGTCACCGGCTCGATGGCTCTGAGCGGCTCGCTCAGCACCGCCCAACTGGGAACCCCGGTTTTCAGCAATAGCGGCGTCGGAACGCGGGGAGCCTCCGGAGCCACGAGCTATACCTACAAACTGACGGCGGTCGATGGCAACGGCAAGGAATCGGCGGTTTCGAACGCGGGCACAACGGCCATCGGCAACGCGACGCTCGATACAACCAATTACAACGCCATCGTTTTTGGCGCGACGTTTCTTGCCCCCGGCGTCAGTTCGTACAATATCTATCGCACCGCCTCGGGCGGCACGCCGTCGAGCACGGGGAAAATCGGCAATCTTCCAATCACCACGAGCACGACCTCCGGCAACAATTACGAATTCGACGACAAGGGTCTCGCGGGCGACGGCTCGACTCCCCCAACCCAAAACCAAACCGGCGCGATCTCCGGTCCGCTCTACCAGACCACCACAAACTGCGCGGCCAGCGGCACGGCGGCCAACCCGAGCGTGGTTTCCTGCGCAGCGGCCCCGGCGGGAATCGTCTACTGCGACGTCGCCGCCTCCGGAGGAACGTGCACGATCAATACGACAGTGGTGACCGCGAACAGTGAAATTCTGATTACGCCGAGCGCCGCCGACAACACGCTGCTTTCAAAAACCTGCAACGCCGCTCCGACGGTCGTACCCTTCGCCACGCTCGCGGCGAAGGTGGCGGGCACGAGCTTCACCCTCAACATGCCCACCCTCACCGTGACCGGCCCCTGTTTCCACTACACCGTGATCAACTGACATGCTGCGTTTCTTGCTTCCGTTTTTTTTCGCCGCTCTCGCTTTCGGCCAGGGGAAAATGGCCACCATCGAATGGGTGCTGGCTCAGGGCTATTCGACCGGGGGCGGCTCGATCCCGGCGGGCGTCATCACGCTTTCACTCACCTCCTGTCCGGCGGGCTTTTCCGAAGTCACCGCGCTCGACGGGAAATTCCTGCAGGGCACGCTCGCCGCGCATGGCGATGCGGGAGGAACCGGCGGCAATGCCACGATCACGCCGGCGGGGACCGTCTCGCAACCAACGCTCTCCATGAATTCCTACACCCCGGCGGGCACCAATTCGACGGTGAGTTTTACTCCGGCGGGGACCATCACCTGGCCGGCGGGCGTCGCGACCATGGTGCTCTCCTGGCCGGCCTCGGTCCCGACTTTCAGCGGATCGGCGCTGGCGGGGCATGCCCATGAACTCCCCTTCCAGCTTTCGAGCACGACGGCCACCCGCCAGATTGCGGCAGCCACGTTTGGCACGGGAACGAGCCGGGCGGCCACCGGAGCGAGCGCGGCAGGCAGTTCGAACACCACAAGCGCAGCCGTCGCTCTCAGCCAATCGGTGAGCGCTGGCACCCCGGCAGGAACGATTGCCTGGCCCGCCAGTGTGCCGACGGGGGTGCTTTCCTGGCCCGCCGGGGTGCCCACCTTTGGCGGGTCTTCCGGCACGATCCCCGCCGAGACCTTTAGCGGACAGGCGGCGACGCTCACGGGTTCGGTTTCGCAACCCGCTTTTTCCGGGAACGCGGTCGATCCGCGCCCGCCCTTCGTGAAGGTGATTTTCTGCAGCAAGGACTGAGTAACTCATGCTGGGCGTAGTTAGAAGCAAAGACGGGGTTCTCTTTTCGGCGATCGCCCCTGCCGGATTTCGCATCCTCTCGGCCATCGACCAGGTGGCGCTCGCGCTTTCGGTCGAGCTCATCATCACCTCGGGGACGGACGGCGAGCACTCCGGCCCGAGCGACCCGCACCGTCGCGGCGAAGCTTTCGACGTGCGCAGCCAGGGCTTCTCGCCCGAACTCAAGCAGCAGATCCTCGACGGGGTGATGCGGCGGCTCGGCTTCGAGCGTTTCTACGGATTCCTCGAAGCGAAGGACACGAGTAACGAGCATTTCCACTTTCAAGTGAAGAAAGGCACCACTTATCCGTGAGTTACAAGGGGGAGTTATGGCAGACGTGTTGGGATTCCTAAAGAAGGCGGCGCCCTGGATCACGGCGGCGGCAACGGGCAACGTACCCGCCCTGGTTTCGATGGCGGCGAAGACGGTGAGCGACGTGGTCGGCGGGAAAGCCGGCACCAGCGCCGATTCGATCGCCGCCGCCGTCGCCGGCGCCACGCCCGAGCAGCTGCAGGCGCTCAAGCAGGCGGACAACGATTTCGCGCTCAAGATGCAGGCGCTCGGCTTCCAGCACGTCGAAGAACTGGAGCAACTCGCCGCCGCCGATCGCGCCAATGCGCGGGAGCGCGAGATCCAGGTCAAGGACAAGACGCCGCGCATCCTCGCCGCCGTCGTCGTGATTCTTGTCTTCGCCGGCGAAGGCTGGTACTTCACGCACGGGGCGCCGTCGAACGCTTCCCCGGAACTGATCGGGCGGATCCTCGGCACGCTCGATTCGGCGCTGATCCTCGTGCTCTCGTACTACTTCGGCTCGAGCGCCGGCAGCGACCGCAAGACGGAGATCCTCGCGAACGGCAACGGGCAGCACTAAGACTTTTTCGAAGGGAGATTCTCGCCATGCAAACTCTGGTGTTAACCGCAATGGTCGCGGTCCTCATCGGCCTGATCGTTGGCACGGTCTGGGGCCGCAAGCTCGAACAGCAGGCCGTGGGCGCCGTCCTCGGCGAATTTCACAAGCTCGATGCCGAGGCGCGCTCGGTTGTGAATCGCCTGGTCGCCCGCCTGCCCTACGTCAAGAAGCACCTGTAGCGATTACGAAAGTATCGCCGGCAGCGCGTTTTTGGTTGCTGGCCTTCGGGCGGGAGGGGAAACTTGAGCCATGCGAAGCGATATCCCCCGCCCTGCCGACGTTGAAAAGACGCAAGCGCCCGAAGATCGCGAGTCGCGAGAGATTCGCGAGAAGCGCGAGGCGTGGGAAGTTTCCCATTTGTGCGGCCAGTCTCAGCGCCTCTACACCGACGCCGAAATTCTCGCCGAGCTCTTCCGTTACCATCCGCCAACCGACGAGACGCTGCCGAAGTTTGCCGCCATCAACCAGGCCGCGAAAAACTTTGCCGAGATCGTGTTGCAGAATTGCCCGGCGAGCGCCGATCGATCGGCTGCGATCCGTCTCATCCGCGACGCCCGCATGACCGCCAACGCCGCGATCGCACTCAACGGCCTCTCGCTGTAGTCCATGGCAACCGCCGCCGCCATCTCGTCAAAGCCGCTCACCCGCAAAGAGCGCTCGATCGCGGCCAAGTACCGCAAGCTGGTCAAGGTCCAGGAACGCGCTTCCTCGGAATACGAGCGGGCCGACCGGCTGGCCTTCGCCATCGCGCAGCAGGTGGGCACGGGCAAGAAGATCCGCATCACCGCAGACGGCAAAGGAATCGAAGTCGTCGATAACTACCAAGCGGCGATCGCACATCCGAAACGCGGCGAAGATCAGATGCCGAAGGCCTGGGCGCATGGCAGCGTGCGGCAGTTTGAGTTGAAAGAAGTGCGGATTTTCGCCGACTAGATTTTTTCTAAACCCCCAACACAAACGAGCCTGGCGGAAGAGCCCACGGTGCGGTCTGCCGTGGGCTCTTTTTTTGCGCCTGAAAATCTATCCCGCTTTCAGGGCGCGGCGCTCGGGCGGGAGCACTTCCCCTTCAGGCAAGGCTAACGGCGTGTAGAGAATCGTCTGGCGGCGCTGCTGGAGCAGTTCCCATCCGGCGGTCGCGACATCAGGATCGGCTCCGACCAGGTCGAGCAAGACTCGGAAAATTGCGAGATCGAAGGGCGCGGTGTGCGACGGTTGTCTTTCGACGCCAGCCACGCGGTAGGCGCACTGCGGGCAAAGGAAAAGCCGCTCCGATTTCGAGGACCGGCGCTTCCCCATGCCGAGGGTTTGCGCGAAGCAGGTCAGAGCGACCGCTTTTTCGTGCGGCTGGATCTCGCGCAGACACTTCGACGAACAACAGATTTGCACTTGCCGCGGGCGGCCCATAGTCGTCTCCTGGGATGGTTTGTTAACAAACTCCGGGAGTTTGCTAGCAAATTCCCGGTGGCGGAATCGTAGCACCGGCTGGCGCGGCGAAACCCGGGAAGCGAATCCGATCGGTAAACAGAGCTCGACGCGCACCGGTTTTCGTTGACAGCCTGCGCCGCTCTCGCGGCCCCGGTGGCTTTTGGTTTGGTCTTGCAGTTGCTTTGCCGCTCCTCAGGCAAGTTTTCTCGTTGTCTCGTTTTTTCGAGAAAAGGCGCGCGTTTTTGGCGCGCCGCCGATGCGGTTTTTCGCTGTTGCCCCCTCCTCCTCGTTCTCTCCTTTTGCTCGTTTTTTCCTCGCTCTCTCCTAGCTTTCTCTTTCTTGCTTTTGGTTGGTTTCTTGCTCTCTCCTGCGGTTCGCGCGAAAAAAATTTTCGGGCCGGGGGTGACTCAGGGGAGTACACAGCAGGGCACGTGCAGATTTCTATTGACAACGTAATGCTCCATTACCTACAGTGGGGCGGTCATGAACAGAATTTGCGAAGCTCCCGACTGCCGAAAAGAGTTTCAGCCCAACGATCCCCAGCGCAGGTTTTGCTCCGACCGTTGCGGCAACCGGACCCGCGTGGCACGGTGTCGAGCACGGAAGCGCGGCGACCTGCCACCGCTGCCGCCATTCCCGCCGCCGGGCGGGCTCTACGCCACCGTGGGGGGAGCCTTCGAGCAAAACCCAGACGGCTCCGTGTCCGATAAGAACAGGTATTCTGTAAAACCTGGCGGACGCAAGCCTTCGAAGTCGGTTTCTTTCCCGCGACTCCCTTTCCCGGAAAATCCGAGCGCCGAGGAGCCCTGTGAGCCTATCTCAGCTTAGGGCGCGCTTGACACGCCTGATAGAACGCGCCGATGCCGCCCTTCGCGTCTTCGCCGCTGCCCGCTCTTTCGCGCCGCCTTCTCGCCCGGTTGGAATTGCTCGAAGCGGGCGAGCCCGATCCCCACTTGCGCGACGACGTGCGCATCGCCTGGATCACCGTGCTCAACGCGGCACGCGGCGAATCGCAGCCCTTCCTCGCGGCGACCATCGCGGTTCTCGGCTGTCACCCCGATCAGGTGTGGCCGCACATCGTCGAGCAGAGACGCTGCCTGCTCGGGCGCGAGTACGAAAAGTTTTACGGCGAAGGGGCGGTTCCGAAAAAACCGGCGCGGTCGGTGCTCTTGCGTTCCGCGATGCGGGCGGATCGCGCCGCGTGAGGCGAGTCTAGAAAAACTTTGGCGGCGCAGGGCCACGAGTCCCCGCGCCGCCTATTTCAAAGGCCAGGGTCACCCACGAGAGCAACGATGGCTTCTACTGCGCGAGATTACCAAATTCCGATGGACTCGAAAAGGGAAAGTTTGCGCCCTGTTTCGAGAGACTTACACGCGCATTCCCCGCGATCCACAGCCCCCTTGGCCCCTTCCGACTCCCGCAAGCGCGCCCTGGTGAAGTGGTCCAACCCACAAAAGAATTTCTGCTATCTCACGCTTCCCGACCAGCGCGATGTGTTTCTGCATCGCGACGACTTCGCGGGCGAGTGGCCGCCGCAATACATGAAAACCGTGATCTTCGAACTGGTCGAAAGCGGGCACCGGTCCTGCCCTTTGCGCGCCAAGGAAGCCAACATCGTCGGAGCCGAAAAATCATGAAGGCCTCTCTGAAATTCGCGACGGAGATCGCGCGGAGAGTCGGCATGGTTCCGACGTGGCCGAATGTGCAGACGATTCGCCTGGCGATCGAGAGCGAAGCCGAATTGAGCGGCGTCTCGATCATGATCGCCGCGATCGTGATTGAGCGGGCGGCAAAGGAACGTTCGAGCGCGGGCAATGGCCTCACCTGCGCTTCCAGTTGGGAGCACTTTCAGGTTTTCCGGGAAAACAACATCGACCGGTTTTGGTTTGAGGACGCGCGCTGGCGCACGAAATTTGCCTATGCCGAATTCAGCGAGCACCTGCGCGCGAAGAAAAACACGGCCATGCCAGAGGACGGAGCTGTCGCATGAGCCGACTTCCCTTTCCCGAGCGCGTGCTCGATTTTTGAAAGGTGGTGACGCAGTGCCGAAACAAGAAAGCAAAATTCGGATCGAAGACCGTTCCCCGCTGAAGTGGGCGGAAGGTTGGACTCGTATGCCGATTGGCGATCGCAAAGGCATGAAAGCCTGGAAGAAGCCTTTCGCCTACTATCGCGACGCCCTGGTCGATCAACTCGCGAAGATCGGCGCAACCGAAGTCGTGATTTCTTTCAACGCTGCCGGTGAGGATGCGCGCCGCGATCCTGGCGTGACTGTCTATTTCTCGAAGCCGTTGAAGGAAGATTACGGCTGGCAGATGGGTCTCGGCATCGACAACCCCGCGCCGACTCTCGACCAGATCGACGAAGCCTACCGCAAAAAAGCGCTGCTCAATCATCCCGACCGGGGCGGTGACGTGGAGATCTTCAAGCGGCTCGGCGCATTCCGCGAACAGGCGCGCGCATGGGTCAAGGGATCGCACTCGCAGGATCACGAATATGCACTGCCCTGCGATCGCTTCACGGAACCGCGATGGAACCTGAACGCGCTGCGCTTGGGAGTTGCGGCGCTGCGGCGTCTCGAAGAGTTCGGGTTGCCGGGAATGTTAGAGCGAACGTTCCGCGGATTCCGCGTAGCGCTCCCCGCAAACGCAAGCCCAGATTCGACCGGAGATCCGGAGGCGACGCATGGCAAAACCGTTCGCGCTTGAGGGAGTCATCGAGAGTGCGGCAGCGGGCGACCGCGATGGCCTCCTCAATGAATGGCGGCGCGAGAAACAGCAGCTCGAAGAAACCGTCCTATCGCTGCGCCACGAACTCGATGATGCGCAGTCTCGCAATTTGAAACTGGAAGCATCGCTGCGTACTCTTCGGCAGCAACTCTCGCCACTGCATCGTGCCCTGCGTGCGGTATTTGGCGAGATTGAACTCGGGATCGGCGAAGAGTCGAGTTTCCCAGCCGCGAATTCACCGGCAGGTAGTTCGCCGAGCTCCGCCGATCCGCGCTGGCAATCCTACAAGAGTGCGTTTCCCGGCGTGCCCGCTCTCTGTGTCGATGCGCTTTCGGCTCACACGGAGTTGTCGATTCCGCAGATGGCGGCGCTGATCAAGCGGGCCTACAGCACCACGAAGGATGCGCTCGCAAAACTCAAACAGGCGGGCGCAGTTTCCAGTGCGGGTGGGCGCTACCGGCTCAATGTCTGAGTTTTTGTTTGATTTCCCCCGGAAAGGAGGGGTCGCATGAAACGCACCATCGAGATCGCGCTTTGCCTGCTGATGGCTCTCGGCATTCTCGCCGGGATCTCGACGACGCAAAGCCCGGTCATGGCC
>JAHFRL010000237.1 GCA_023266235.1 Betaproteobacteria bacterium | reverse complement strand
CCGCCGCTCTTCCGATCTTCCCCGGCGTGGCCGAGCGTGCCGAACGCGCGCGGCAGATTTTTCATGAAGCTTTCGATCGCCGGCGCCGGCGCCGGCCACTTGAGGAACGTGAGCGCCTGCTCGGTCCACGGCAGCACGGTTTCGGAAATTTTCTCGGCTTCGCGGCTGCCGCGGATGAAAGCCTTGCCGGCTTCGCGGTCGTGGTCGAACAGCCGCCGCGCGGCGTCGACCCAGCGCAACACGGTCTCATCGCCATGCTGCTGCAGCGCGGGCAGCACATCGAGCACCTCGCGATGCGCGACGAAGCTCAGCGCGCTCAGTTCGTCAAGCGCCAGCTCGATTGCGGCGGTTGGTGCTGCCACGCGGGATGTCGCAGAAAATCAGGAGAAGTGCGCCTTGACGATTTCCATCAGCGCTTCCGCCAATTCGATATCGTCGGTGAGCGGATTGACCATCGCCACCTGGCACGCGTTGACCGGGTCGAGACCGGCGTTGATCATATTTGCCGCATAGACCAGCGCGCGCGTCGAGGTCGCTTCCTCGAGGCCGTGGTCTTTGAGCAGGCGCGCCTTGCGCCCGGCCGCGACCAGCTTGATGACGAACTCGGGAGCAATGCCCGGCACTTCGTTGGCGAGGATTTTGCGCTCGACGTCTTCCTGCGGAAAATCGAAGTTGATCGCGATGAAGCGCTGCTTGGTCGAAGGCTTCAGATCCTTCAGCACCGTCTGATAGCCTGGGTTGTACGAAACCACCAGCAGGAAATCCTCGTGCGCCTCGATTTCCTGGCCCTTCTTTTCGATCGTCAGCCGCCGCCGGTGATCGGTCAGCGAGTGGATCACGACCGTCGAGTCGGTGCGCGCCTCGACGATCTCGTCGAGGTAGCAGATCGCGCCGGCTTTCACCGCGCGCGTGAGCGGCCCGTCCTGCCACACGGTTTCCGCGCCTTCAAGCAGAAAACGGCCGACCAGGTCGGAACTCGTCAGGTCTTCGTGGCACGAGACGGTGACGAGCGGGCGCTTCAACTGGTACGCCATGTGTTCCAGAAAGCGCGTCTTGCCGCAGCCGGTCGGACCTTTCAGCATCACCGGCAGCCGCTTGCGGTAGGCGGCCTCGAAAATTGCGATCTCGTTGCCCTGCGGTTCGTAGTACGGAGCAACGTCGCTTGCCTGCGGCAGCTGGATGATGTCGCGCTCGACGCCGCGCACGCGGTTCAACACTGTCTTCATTCAACAATCCTCAAATGCTTTCGCGGATACGGCGGGTCTTGATATACAGGTAAATGTGGCGCGCGGTGCGCACCGCCATCTTTTCCGGCACCGCCGGCAATGCATCCGGTCTTCCCATCTTAATACAGTTGCGGTAATACACGAGTTCCCGGCAATTGTCGCGGATCGCGTTCCAGCTCGGCTCGCCCTTGACCAGCACCTTGAACGCGGCCAGCACGCCCGCCTCCAGGCCCGGCGCCTGCTTGCCGCCCTGGTCCTCGATACAGGCCACAATCAGCCGCGTGACGAGTTCGAGCGCACGCTCGACGGTCGGCGCAAGCGGCAACGGTTCCCGCTTCGTGATGCGGCGTTCGAGGTCGCTCAACTCGCCGTTGACCTGTTCGAGGGTTGCGGCAAGCGGGTCTTGCGCCATCATGCTCCGGGCATTAGGAACTGCTAATATGAGCATTCTAAGAGAAGCGCCGGGATAAGGGAATGGACACGCGGAAACTGGTCGGGCAGATCAAGCTCAACAACCTGCAATACAACGCGCTGCGCGATCCGGCGGTCTATCGCCGCTGCGCGAACGAGCCGTTCCGCATCCAGGCGCTGCTCGCCGGCAAGGGTGAAGCGCGCTGCCTGCTCAGCGATCAGGCGGGCAAAGTAATCGTTGAGAAACACCTTACGCTGCCCGGCATGTTCGACCACGAAATCGCGTTTTCAACCCCGGGCGTGCGCGTCGTCACGCTCGCGATCGAAGGCAACGGCGGGAAATTCGCACAAAGCCTGCGGCTCGACGTGCTTGAGCACGCGTGGGTGGGATAGCTACAACACCACCTGCTTGTCCGGCAGCTCGTCGCGCTTGTCGGCACCCGGCGGAAAATGCCGCGCGACCCACGCCGGAATGAACAAATGCTTTGTCGCACGAGATAGTTTCATCGCCGCCTCCTCACCAGCTCCCTGACGCGCCGCCACCGCCGCTGAAACCGCCACCACCGGAACTGCCGCCACGGCCGCCCAGAAAAATGCTGCCTATCCCGAGGACTGCGGCGATACGCAGGTAAATCGCGCCCCTCGCGACGACTTCGCTCGCACTGACGCCCGCCGACCGGCTTCCACCTGCATAACGTGTCCAGTTGCGGCCCGTGTCGTCGAACTGCACACCGGCGAATACAAAAACGCCCGCGACCACGCCGACGCCCGGCAATCCGAATATGAGCCATAACATGAAAAACATGATTACGCCGCAGATGCCCCCGGCGACTATCCTGCCGGACACGCGACCCAGCACCCTGGCGGCGACCAGCACAAGGACGAGACCGATGCAAAGCAGCGACCCGACGAGCAGATCAGGGGAATTGATTTCGTCGGGCGGCACCCGCGGCGGCGACTGCGCGACGTCGCCGGCAAATGCAAGTGCCGCGGCGAGCGTCAACGCTCCTGCGGCGCCAAACCGTTTCAGCACCCGATCCATTGCCCGCGGTTCGCGAATCCTGAACCCTGCCTACAGCACCACCGGCCTGTCAGGCAACTCGTCGTGCTTGCGGCCGTGCGGCGGGAAATGGCGCGCGAGGAGCGCAGTAACCTCGTCGATCGCCGCCAGCACGCCCCGCTCGAACTCGCCCCGCTTGAATGCCTCTTCCATGCGGTGGCAGATCGCATTCCAGTCGTGCTGCGGCACTCGCGCATTGATGCCGCGGTCGGCGACGATTTCGATCGCGCGGTCGACGAGCTGCAGGTAGATCAGCACGCCGCTGTTGTGCTCGGTGTCCCATACGCGCAACTCGGAAAAGGAGTCGAGCGCGCGCGAGCGCGGCGTCTGGCCGCGCAGCAGCGCCCGCAGGTGCAGCCCCGCCTCGAGCGCAACCACCAATTCGCCTGCGTGCTTCGCCTCCGACTCCCGCACCGCGGTTTCAATCCTGTTCATCACCGCTCTGGTAAACGGCCGTCGCGCGACCCAAGCCGGAACCAACAGGTGTCGCAATACTCGCGTTATTTTCATGTTCTCCCCTTTACCAGCTGCCCGAGGCGCCGCCACCGCCGCCGAAGCCGCCGCCGCCGCTGAACCCGCCGCCGAAACCGCCGCTGCTGAAACCACCGCTGCCGAAACCACCGCCGCCCCAGCCGCCGCGCGTGCCGCCGAACAACGAAAAGATGAAAGCAATGATCGCAACGATGATACCCATCAGCAACGTGCCCGCGATCGTCCAGGCGACAAAACCCGCGATGGTACCGATGATGCCGGCGCCGATGAATCTGCCGAAGATGGCGCGCAGAATGCCGCCGACAACGACCACCAGGATGAAGCCAAAGATTAGCAACGTTTCAAAATCGATGCCGCCGCCCGACTGCGGACGGCTCTTCGGCGGCAGCA
>JAHFRL010000032.1 GCA_023266235.1 Betaproteobacteria bacterium | reverse complement strand
GGCGAGCCGTACCGCTTATACGTGTTCGTGGGTTTCCCGGATTCAGGTCGCGGTCGCGGGGAAAGCGCCGTCGTTTTACATTACTTTGACGCATTGACCGGTGAAGATCACCGGCCCCGTTGGCGAGCCGGTGGGTGAGCCGCCCTTGGGTTCGACGGAGAGCCCGACGCCCCATGCCTGACCGATCATCCTGGCGAGTTCAGGCTTGAGCTTGATGACCTGGGTATGATTCGGACCCACCAGCCCGAGCGAGATCGGCGCGGCCTTGCCGCCCGGCAGCATCCACAGCTCCCAGGAAGTATTGGCTGGCATGGCCGGATGTTGCTGGAGGAACTTGACCCGGATATGGTAGCCGCCGGCCGCCTCCTGTGAGGGCCACGACACCACCATCGCCGGGCGCGACTGCTCGTCGGACATGACAGCGACCATCCCGACCGGCGGCTCAGGCTTGGGCGCCGCGACGAGATAAACGCCGAGTGCGAGCACGGCCATCGTGCTTCCCGCAGCGAGGGTCCGCCAGAAGGCGAGGCTTGCCCGCCATCCGTTGCGGGCCGGGGCGACACCGATACGCGCCGCAATCGCGCGCCATACGCGCGCCGGCGGCGTTACCGCCGGCACTAGGTCAGCAAGCGGCGTAAGCCGCGCTTCCCAGGCGCTGACGTTGCGGCGCAGCTCGGCGTCGTATTTGAGCAGCCGCTGGAAGCGCGCACGTACCCGCCCGGTCAACGTGCCCAGCACGTACTCGGCGGCGAGTTTGTCGCGCAATTGCAGATTCTCGTATCTCATTAAAATCCCGCCCCCGCGAGGCACCCTTTCAAGCGTTCCAGCCCGCGCCGGATCCATGTCTTGATCGTGCCGAGTGGCTGCTTCAAGTGCGCAGCGAGTTCGGAATGAGTCAGGCCGTGCTGGAATGCGAGCGCAATCGTCTGACGCTGCTGGCTGTCAAGCTCACGCAGGCAGCGTGCGAGCGCACTCGCCTCGGTTGCCTGTATGAGCTGCTCAAGCGGGCCCGCTGCGTCATCGCGCAGGTTCTCGATCAGCAGGTCGTAGCTTTCGCTCGTGTCCTCACGTTGCGGCCGCCGCAGCCAGTCGAGCGACCGGTTGCGCACGATGCTGGTCATCCAGGTCATAGGCGCGCTCTTGTCGGCGGCGTATTCGGCCGCGTGGTTCCAGATGTTCACAAAACTCTCCTGCAGGACCTCCTCCGCCCAGGCCTCTCTGCGCAATATACGCAGCGCAACGCCAAACAGTTTTGCCGAGGTGAACCGGTAGAGTTCGGAGAAAGCGCGCTGGTCGCCGAGCCCGCAGCGCGCGAGCAACGCGCCGAGCGCTTCGGGTTGCACGGGGGAGTTGCTTAATGCCACGTCAGCCGCGGTTTTTGCCCTGTTGCCAGTAGATGTCGTCGCCGCCGGCGTGACGGTTGAGCACCCTGGCGAGCACGAACAGCAGGTCGGAAAGGCGATTCAGGTATGGCAGCAGCGGCGGCGCGAGCGGGGCGGTCTTGGACAGCGCGACCAGCGTGCGTTCGGCGCGCCGGCACACGCTGCGCGCGACGTGGGCAAGACCGGCTGCGCGCGAGCCGCCCGGCAGGATGAACTCCTTGAGCGCGGGCAGTTTGGCATTGAATGCATCGAGCGCATCTTCGAGCCGCTTGCTGTGCGCTTCGCTCATGAGGGTATGGCCAGGGACGCTCAATTCGCCGCCAAGATCGAATAGATCGTTTTGCACGTCATTGAGGAGGGTGCGCGCCGCGGCGGGAAGATCCTCCGCGAGCAGCACGCCGATCACGCTGTTCAGCTCATCGACCGTGCCAATCGCCTCGATGCGCGGAGCATCCTTCGCCACGCGCGAGCCATCCGCGAGGCCGGTGGTGCCGGCATCGCCGGTGCGTGTGTAGATTTTGGTAAGACGCTTGCCCATGCGCCGAACAGGTTAAGGGAAATGCATAGCCGGCGCAACACCGTAAGCTGCTGCCGGCCAGGCGAGCGGCTACGGGTTGGACGCAAGGCGCGGCAGCAACGCATCAAGCGCTGCGGCATCGGTCGGGAAGATGTTGCCCGCGCCGATCTTGCCGGTGAGGCCGGTGCGTTCCATGACTTCCATCACCTGGCGCTTCATGCCGCTCAAACCGAGAGTGATGCCGCCGGCTTTGAGCCGGTCGACTAGGTTGGACAGCATTTCGACGCCTGAGGCGTCGATGCCGTTGATGCCGCTGCCGATGACGAGTATGTATTTAAGATCGGGATTGCTGCGCTCGAGTTTGATGATCGCTTCCTCGAAGTAGGAAACATTGACGAAAAAAAGCGACCCGTCGAAGCGGATCGCACCCAGCTGCGGATGCAATGCGTCGAGATGAAAATATTCAGCGTCGCGCAGCGCGCCGTCGGGATGCATGCCGACGACCGCCACGCGCGGGCGCATCAAGCGATACAGCAGCAGCGCAAGCGAGAGCATGATGCCGGTCAGGATGCCGATCTGGATGTTGGGCGCGAACGCGAGCGTGGTGATGAAGGTGACGACCGCGGCGATACCGTCATCGCCGCGCGCGCGCCACGCTTTGGCGATGCTCTTGTAATCGACCAGATTGATGAGCGCGATGATGATGATGGCGGCGAGCACCGGTTTCGGCAGGTGATGCAGCAACGGCGTGAAGAAGAGCAGGGTCAGCAGCACGAAGCCAGCCGAAAACACCGCCGACAGGCCGGTTCTCGCGTTGGCCGACAGGTTGAGCGCCGAGCGCGAAAACGAGCCGCTGACGGGGATCGACTGGCTGAAAGCCGCCGCGATCTTGGCGAGTCCCTGGCCGATCAATTCCTGGTTCTCATCCCACGGCGTGCGCGTCTTGATCGCGATCACCTTGCAGCTCGACATCGCCTCCATGAAGCTGATCAGCGCGATCACGAAGCCGGCCGGCAGCAGCGCGATGGTCGAATTCCAGTCGAGCGGCGGCACGCTCAGGCTGGGCAGGCCCTGCGGAATTTCGCCGACGATCCGGCCGCCCATTTTTTCGTAACCGAGCATGTAGCTCGCCACCGTCAGCAGCGCAACCGTGATCAGCACACCCGGCAGGCGCGACGCGTATTTTTTGAAAGCGACGAGCAGAATAACGGCGGTGACTCCGAAGACGAGCGAAATCTCGTGCATCGAGTCCATGTTGACGATGACGTGCCAGATGTCGACCAGGAAGTGCGTGGTCTGGGCGGCGGGGATGCCCAGTATCGTCGGCAGCTGGGACAGGCCGATGATGATCGCTGCGGCGTTGATGAATCCCATCAACACCGGATACGACAGAAAATTGAGCAGCACGCCCATTCGCATCATGCCGAAGGCCACTTGGAACACGCCCGATTCCAGCGCAAGCAGAATCACGTACGAGTAATATTGTTCGCTGCCGTGCGGCGCAAGCTGCGAAATGCTTGCGGCAGTGAGCAACGACGTCATCGCAACCGGCCCGGTGGAAAGCACGCCGGAGGAACCGAACATCGCGCCGATGACTGCCGGGATCAGCGCGGCGTAAAGACCGTAATAGGCGGGCACGCCGGCGAGTTGCGCGTAAGCGAGCGATTGCGGGATTGCGAGCAGGGCTACCGTGATGCCGGCGATCAGGTCCGTTTTGAGCGTGTCGCGTGTTAGCGGGAACCAGTTGAGAAATGGCAGCAATCTGCGCGCGGCATTCATGATCGAGCCCCTGAGCCTGCATGCGGCTGGGCGCCGCGACCGTAATGCGTGGCGCCGGCTACCGACATCCTGCCTGTGGAAAATGAGAAGAGCACTGGCTTAATGTAAACTATTTGCCCGATTATCTGGCAACGCCGGGGTTGGCGCAACGAGGCGGCGCGCCGCCGGGAGTTTTTCGGTATTATCGGCATGCTTTTCGCGACTTCTGGAAAGACATAACGAATGAAAATGCATGACGCGATCATGTCGGGTCAGGTCACGACCCTGAAAAAAGAAGACATCGCCGATCTCGCGGCGTATTACTCGAGCCAGCCTGCGCTCGCAACCAACTATTGAGATCAGGATCGAGTGGCTAGGATTGAGGATCGAGGATCGAGGATTGAGGTCAGGCGAGTTGCCTGATCGTTTTATCAGTCCCTTTCTCGATCCTCGATCCTCGATTCTCGATCCTCATCACCCTGTTTCACGTTCCCCGCCGTTTCAGGCACTCCAGGTAGGTTCTTTCATCCGGTGCAGAGTTGATGCGCTGCGCCTGCCAGATGGCTTCGGCCAGGCACTCGAGCAGTGCGTGTTTCGCGTGGTGTTCGTCGCCGGTCTTCACGCGCAGTTGCTCGAAGGCGGCGCGGATACCGGGCGGCTGGTCGATCGACAGCTGCTCTTCGACCGCGAGATGCAGCGACAAATGCAGGAACGGATTCAGCCCGCCGTCTTCCGGGGCGAAATCGTGGTCGAGGTAACGCCTAGGGTCGTCGAGCAGCACATGATATTCGGAGTGCAGCAGGATCACCTGCAGCGCGATTCGCTCCAGCTCGCCGAGCGTCTCGCCGGCGCGGTACTTGCGCCAGGCATCGAAAAAGAACTGGCGGGCCTGGTCGCGGGAAGGGTTGAACATCCGTAAATGGTGAATAGTGAATAGTGAATCGTAAAACTGCCATCTTCGCCTGGAAACACCATTCACGATTTACGATTCACCGTTCACCGTTTTGTTCCGGTATTCGCAAAGGTCGCGAATCAGACACTTTGGGCACTCGGGCTTGCGCGCCTTGCAGACATAGCGTCCATGCAGGATCAGCCAGTGGTGCGCGTGCTGCCTGAATTCGTCGGGCACCCATTTGAGCAGCTTCTGCTCGACTGCCAGCACGTCCTTGCCGGGCGCGAAACCGGTGCGATTGGCGACGCGGAAGATGTGTGTGTCGACCGCGATCGTCGGCTCGCCGAATGCGACGTTGAGTATCACGTTGGCGGTCTTGCGGCCCACGCCCGGCAGTTGCTCGAGCGCCTCGCGCGTCCGTGGCACTTCGCCGCCGTGGCGTTCGAGCAGCAGCTTGCAGGTCGCGAGGATGTTCTTCGCCTTGGTGCGATACAGCCCGATGCTCTTGATGTGGCGCTCGAGCCCGGCGACGCCCAACGCGAGCAGCGCCGGCGGCGTGTTGGCGGTCCGGAACAACCCGCGCGTTGCGAGATTCACGCTCTTGTCGGTGGCCTGCGCCGACAGCACGACCGCTACCAGCAGCTCAAACGGCGAGCGGTACTCGAGTTCGCTCGCGGGCTGCGGATTGGCGGCGCGCAGACGGGTAAAGATGACGTGGCGTTTGGCCGGATTCATAAGGTAAGCAATTGCAATTGTGACGCGCGACGCGCACGGCGTAAATGGGCGCGCCCTGATTGACAACCTCGGGCCGGCTGGCATAAGTTGCGCCTGTCGGCAGCATAAGGGGAACGCATGCGGCATGCGGCAGTATTGTTGCTGTCTCTGATCATGGCGGCGCCCGCGACGGCTGCCACAGACCAGCCGTTGACGCGCCAACGAGCGTTGCGGGCACTCGCCGAACCCGACGCAGCGACACGTCGCGCCGCGGCGGCTCAGCTCAGTGAGGTTGGCCGGATGGTCGATGTGCCGGCACTGGTCAGAGCGTTGCGTGATCGTGACGAGGAGACGCGTGAAATCGCGGAGCGCGCGATCTGGGCGGTGTGGGCGCGCTCCGGCGACAGTGAAGTTGACGCGCTGTACCGGCAAGGGGTCGAACAGATGAATCTCGGCTTGCCGCAGGAGGCGATTGCAACCTTCTCCCGCGTCATCCGCCGCAAGCCGGGGTTCGCCGAGGGCTGGAACAAGCGCGCCACCCTGTATTACGCGCTTGGGGAATACGAGAAATCGCTGCGTGACTGCGCCGAGGTGATCAAGCGCAATCCGCTGCATTTCGGCGCGTTGGCGGGCTACGGGCTGATCTATTCCCGGCTCGATGAGCCGGAGCGCGCACTGGGTTACTTCAAGCGCGCGTTACGCATCAATCCCAATATGCAGGGCGTGGTACGCAATATCGAGCTGCTGCAGAAGCTGCTCGACGAAAAGCGCGAGCGCTACTACATCTGAATTTCCATCTCGGGTGCCGTGCCCGCCTGCCAATTATTTCGCACGCGCGGCTGCTGCGCGCGGCATCCTGCCGCCGCTCGTTATTTTCCCGATGGTTTGCGCTGCGCAAGCCTCAGTCGCGCGCGCTCGATTGCGCGTTTCACCGTTTGCCGCTTGACTTCGGCGGGCGTCGCGCCGGCGCCGCGGTTTGTGCCGCGCCGGGCGTGCCGCTCGCGTTGCGAGCGCGCCTGGCGCAATTCGAACCGCCGGCGCGCGCGCTCGGCGGCAAGCCTGCGCTCATTGCGTGTCGGTGGCGCGCCGGTTGCCACCATGCGGATACAGTCGACCGGACACGGCGGCAGGCATAATTCGCAGCCGGTGCAATCACGCGCGATCACGGTGTGCATCAGTTTCGCCGCGCCGACGATCGCGTCGACCGGACACGCCTGGATGCACAGCGTGCAACCGATGCAAACCGGCTCATCGATCACGGCCACCACCGGCGGCTTGGCTGCGCCAAAGCGCGGATCGACCGGCTTATAGGCGACGCCGAGCAGCGCCGCGATCTCGCGTGCACCGTCGTCGCCGCCGGGCGGGCACTGATTGATATCGGCGCGGCCGGCGGCGATCGCCTCGGCGTACGGCCGGCAGCCCGGGTAGCCGCATAGCCGGCACTGAGTTTGCGGCAGCAGCGCGTCGATGCGCCGGACGCGTTCCGCCGCAGCGCTCATCAAGCGAGCGCCTCCGTTGCCGGCACATAAGGCCGGCCGACATCGGCAGCGAGATCGCGATGGGTGACATGCCCGGCGTGCACCTGCAGCCCGCCGCGCAAGCCCTCGTCGGCGGTGAGTGCCGCGCGCAAGCCTTGTGCGGCGAGCGCGACTGCATACGGCAGCGTCGCCTGCGTGAGCGACAGTGTCGCAGTGCGCGCCACGGCGGAGGGTATGTTCGGCACGCAGTAATGAACGACGCCCGACTCGACGTAAAGCGGGTTCGAGTGCGAAGTCGGGCGTGCAGTCTCGGCAATGCCGCCCTGGTCGATGCCGACATCGACGATCACCGACCCGGGCCGCATGGCCGCCACGTCGTCGCGATGAATGAGCCGCGGCGACAGCTTGCCCGGCAAGAGCACCGCGCCGACGACCAGGTCGGCATCGCGCGTGAGCGCGCGGATCGCCTGCGGCTCCGAGAAGCGGGTCTTGAGACGTGCGCCGAACACCTGCTCGAGCGCGCGCAACTTCGCCGGGCTGCGATCGAGCAGCGTGACGTCGGCGCCGATGCCGATCGCGATGCGCGCGGCGTTCACGCCTACGGTGCCGCCGCCGATGATTGCCACCTTGCCGGGCGCAACGCCGGGCACGCCCGACAGCAGGATGCCGCTGCCGCCGTTGGCCATCTGCAGCGCCCAGGCGCCGACCTGGATCGCGAGCCGCCCGGCGATTTCCGACATCGGCACCAGCAGCGGCAGGCTGCCATCCGCCGCGGTCACCGTTTCGTAGGCAACGCAGCTCACCTTGCGTTCGAGCATCGCCGCCAGCAGCGCCGGAGCGGGCGCCAGATGCTGGTAGCAGAACAGGATCTGGCCGGGGTGGGTAAGCGCGAACTCGGCCGGCTGCAGCTCTTTGACCTTGATCACGAGATCGGTCGCGTACGCATCGGCAGCGGTGGCGCCTATCTGCGCGCCGGCGGCACGATACGTGGCGTCGTCGAAGCCGACCGCAGCCCCCGCCCGTGCCTCAATGCGCACGTCGTGTCCGGCGGCCACGAGCACGTAAGCCCCCGCCGGCGTCAGCCCGACGCGATACTCATGGTCCTTAATTTCTTTCGGCACGCCGATTCGCATCTCATTTCTCCGTCGCGCACAACGCGGCCGCCGCTTCCCGGATGAGCGCCGGGCCGCGATAGATGAGGCCGGTGTAGAGTTGCACCAGGCTCGCGCCGGCATCGACCATCGCCGCGGCGTCCGCGGCGCTCATGATGCCGCCGACGCCGATCACCGGCAATGCGCCGTCGAGCACGCGCGCAAGCGCGCGTACCACCGCGCGCGACATGGCGGTCAGCGGCGCGCCGCTCAAGCCGCCACTCTCACTCGCATGCGGCATACCGGCGACCGCATCGCGCGCGAGCGTGGTGTTGGTCGCGATCACCGCATCGATCTGGTGCTCGACGAGCAGCGCGGCGATCGCCGCAATCTGCTGTGGATCGAGATCGGGCGCGATCTTGACCGCGAGCGGCACGTATTTGCCGTGTGTATCGGCGAGCCGGCGCTGCTCCCGCTTGAGCGCCCCGAGCAGCGGCGCGAGCTCGTCCGAACGCTGCAATTCGCGCAGGTTCCTGGTGTTGGGTGAGGAGATGTTGACCGCGACGTAGCTCGCGAGCGGATAAACTTTACGCAGGCATGCAAGATAGTCTTCCGCGGCGCGCTCGATCGGCGTGTCGAAATTCTTGCCGACGTTGATGCCAAGCACGCCGCGGTACCGCGCGCGTTTGACGCATGCGACCAGATGATCAACGCCGGCGTTGTTGAATCCCATGCGGTTGATGATCGCGCGCCTGGCGGGAAGCCTGAACATGCGCGGCTGCAAATTGCCCGGCTGCGCGCGCGGCGTCACGGTGCCGATTTCGAGAAAGCCGAAGCCGAGTGCTCCAAGAGCATCGATGTGATCGCCGTTCTTGTCGAGCCCGGCGGCGAGCCCGACCGGGTTGCGAAATTCGATGCCCATGATCCGCCTCGGGCAACTCGCGGTCGCGGCGGCGGCGAGTCGCGCGATGCCGAGCGCGGCGAGAGCGTCAAGTGACGAAAGAGTCACGCGGTGCGCGGCTTCGGGATCAAGCGCGAACAAGAGCGGGCGCAGCAGCGCGTAGACCATAACGATATATTACCGCGCGCCGCCGGTCGCCGGTCGGATTTGACCCCGCGCGGTGTGCGTGATAGAACCCCGCCATGCCGGATCGACAGGACGCGGACTTCAAGCCTCTGGGAAAAAGGGTCATACAGATCGCGCAGGTCGCGGCGATTGCGCTGCTCGTGGTCGGTTGCCTGCTCGTGCTGCAGCCGTTCGTGACGGCGCTCCTGGTGGCGGCGATCGTGTGCTTCACGACCTGGCCCGTGTACCAGGTGATCGAACGCCTGCTGCGCGGTCGGCGCGGCTTCGCGGCGGCCACGATGACGCTGCTGCTGATCATCATCATCGTGCTCCCGCTCGCATTGCTCGCCGCAACGCTCGCCGACTCGGTGACGCCGGCGGTCAACTGGCTGCGCGATACATTCGCCGGCGGGCTGCCGGGGCCTCCCGAGTGGGTCAGGAGCATTCCGCTCCTGGGCGACAGCATCGACACGGGATGGCGGGAGATCGCCGCGAGCAGGGAAAAACTCGCCGAAGCGATGACAAAACTCACGCAGCCGGCGCAGCAGGGCCTGCTCAAGGCCGGGTTGATACTCGGCGAAGGCGTGATCCAGCTGAGCTTCGCTGCGTTTATCGCATTTTTCTTTTACCGCGACGGCGCGGCACTCATAGAGGCCGCTCGCTCGCTCACCGATCGCGTCGCCGGCCACCTGACCTCAGAGTTGTTCCGGGTCGTCGGCGGCACTATCCAGAGCGTCGTTTACGGACTGATCGGCACCGCGATCGCCCAAGCCGCGGCGGCCGTGATCGGTTTCCTGATCGCGGGCGTGCCGGGTGCAGTGCTGCTCGGTTTCCTCACTTTCATGCTGTCGATGCTGCCGGTCGGTCCGCCGCTCGTCTGGGGCGGCGCGGCGCTGTGGCTGAGTTATCAGGGATCACTGGGCTGGGCCGTGTTCATGGCGCTCTATGGCTTCTTCGTGATCAGCGGCATCGACAACGTGATCAAGCCGCTGCTGATCAGCCGCGGCAGCGACCTGCCTTTCGTGCTGGTGTTTCTCGGCGTGTTTGGCGGCGTGGTCGCGTTCGGTTTTGTCGGCATTTTCCTCGGGCCGACACTGCTCGCAGTCGGCTACGGGCTCGCGCGCTACTGGGCGCGCAAGGTGGACGCGACCGGCGCGACCGGGGCGAGTTGATCAGGCGCCGGGCGCGCGCGGCCAGCCCGGGCCGCCGCTGATCGATTGCCAGCGGCCCTCGATCAAGCCCTGGATCGGCTGGAAGTTGATCTTGTAGGCCATTTTGCGGCTTTGCGCGATCCAGTAGCCGAGATACAGGAACGGCAGGTCGAGCCGCACGCACCGGTCGATCTGCCACAGGATGTTGAATGTACCGAAGCTCGCCGCCGTGATTTCCGGATCGAAGAAGGTATAAACCGACGACAGCCCGTCCTGCAGTTCGTCGAGTATGCTGACCATGCGCAACGCGCCATTTTCGCGGAATTCGACCAGCCGCGAATCGACATTGCTTTGCAGCAGAAAATGGCGGTACTGCTCGCGGCTGTCCTGATCCATGCCGCCGCCCGCATGCCGCGTCGACTGGTAGCGCAGGTACAGGGCGTAATGCTCCGGGCTGTATTTGAGGTCGAGCACCTCGGCCTTGAGCGCGGCATGTTTTTTCCGGATGCGGCGCTGGGTACGGCTCGGCCTGAACTCCTCGGTGACGATGCGCACCGGGACGCAGGCGCGGCAGTGATCGCAGTTGGGGCGGTAAGTGAAAGCGCCGCTGCGGCGGAAGCCGGCCTTGACCAGCTCGCTGTAGACCGGCCCGTCGATCAAATGGCTGGGGGTCGCAACCTGCGAGCGCGCCATGCGCTCCGGCAGATAACTGCAGGGATACGGCGCGGTCGCGTAGAACTGCAGGACCGACAGCGGAAAATCATTGAGCAAGGTCATCGTCTAGTTTCCATTCCCGGCCGCCTTCATCCGCATAGTTTACCAACTCCCGCAGTTTTCGCATAAAGTCGGCGCGCGGGATCGCGCGCGCGCCGACCGCCGCCAGGTGCTCGCTGTACACCTGGCAGTCGAGCATGCCGAAATGCCAGCGCTCGAGTTGGCGCACCAGGTGCACGAGTGCGATTTTCGATGCGTCGGCGACGCGCGTGAACATCGATTCACCGTAAAACATGCGCCCCAGCGCGACGCCGTAGAGCCCGCCCGCGAGCTCGCCGTCGATCCAGGTCTCGACCGAATGCGCGAGGCCCTGCTCGTGCAGCGCGCAATAGGCGGCGATCATCTCCTCGCTGATCCAGGTGCCGTCCTGCTGCGGACGCGGCTCGCTGCACGCCTGCATCACTGCACGAAAGCAGGTGTCGGCGCGCACTTCGTAGTCGCGGTTGCGCAACACCTTGTTGAGCGAGCGCGCGATTCTGAGCTCAGCCGGGATGAGTACCACGCGCGGATCGGGGCTCCACCACAGGATCGGCCGTCCCGGGTTGAACCATGGAAAGATACCGTGCCGGTAGGCGTCGAGCAGACGCTCAGCCGAGAGGTCGCCGCCCGCAGCGAGCAGGCCGTTGGGGTCCGCCAGCGCCGCCGTCACGGGCGGAAACGAATCGCCGGGTCGCAGCCAGTGGAGCATGCACCGTATTCTACGGATGCAGCGGCTGACGTTGGTATTTGATTTGGGTCAAGCCTGCCGGCGGTCGCCGTCCCTAATATGCGTTAGAGGCTCCAAGGTCCGCTATGGATTCAGGGATTTTCACCGCCAGCGCCCCGGCCAGAAAACCGCCGCCAGCCGAGTGCTATCACTGCGGATTGCCGCTGCCGCATGACGGTCATTTCACGGTCGCGGTCGATGGCGTCGAGCGCGCCATGTGCTGCGCCGGCTGCCAGGCGGTGGCGCAAACCATCGTTGCGCACGCTCTGACGGCCTATTATCGGCAGCGCAGTGCGCTGCCGGCGCGCGAGGAGGCGGTGCCGCAAGCGCTGCGTGAGCTTGCCGCATACGACGTTCCCGAGGTCGAGCGGGCGCTGACGCGCGAGGCCGGTGATCACATTCGCGAGGCGGCGCTGATGCTGGAAGGCATCACCTGTGCCGCGTGCGCGTGGCTGATCGAACAGCGCATCGCGCGCCTGCCCGGCGTGCTCGGCATCGACATTAATTACGCCACCCACCGCGCCGCAGCGCGCTGGGATGCGCGCCACACGCGTCTTGCCGCGATATTGGAGGCGATTGCGGCAATCGGCTACCGCGCCCGTCCCTACGACCGTACGCGCGCCGAGCAGGCGCGGCGCGGCGAGCGCGACCGCGCATTGTGGCGGCTGTTCGTGGCCGGCTTCGGCATGATGCAGGTGATGATGTACCTGGTGCCGGTGTATCTGGCCAACGGCGAGATGACGGCCGATATCGAACAGCTGATGCGCATCGCGAGCCTGATACTCACGTTGCCGGTGGTGCTCTATGCGGCGGCACCGTTTTTCGCCGGCGCCTGGCGCGACCTGCGCACTCGTTATCTCGGCATGGACGTGCCGGTCGCGCTCGGCATCGGCGCCGCGTTCGCAGCGAGCGTCGCCGCCACCGTCACCGACAGCGGCCCGGTGTACTTCGATTCGGTCACCATGTTCGTTTTCTTGCTGCTCGCGGCGCGCTATCTCGAAATGACGGCGCGCGCGCGCTCGGCGATGACGCAGGAGGAGCTCGTGCAGCAGGCGCCGGCAGTGGCCGAGCGCTGCGCGGCGTGGCCCGCGTCCGATCTGCCCGAAGTGGTGGCGGTCAGCCGCCTGCGCATCGGCGATTATCTGCGCATCAGGCCCGGCGCGGCGGTGCCCGCTGACGGTGTGGTGGTGGACGGCGCGAGCGAGGTCGACGAGCGGCTGCTGACCGGCGAATCGCGGCCGCAGACCAGGCGCACTGGCGACCATCTGACCGGTGGCTCGCTTAATGTCGGCAACCCGCTGGTGATGCGCGTAGTGCGTCTCGGCGCTGACACCGTGCTGGCCGGCATCCTGCGCCTGCTCGATCGCGCAACCGCGGAAAGGCCGCGCATCGCGCGCAGCGCCGATCAAGTCGCGCAGCACTTTGTGCTCGCGCTGCTGGTGGTTGCTGCCGTGGTTGCGGCAGTGTGGTATCAACACGACGCCGCGCGCGCGTTGTGGGTGACGGTGGCGGTGCTGGTGGTAAGCTGCCCGTGCGCGTTGTCGCTTGCCACGCCGGCCGCGCTGGCGGCCGCGACCGGCGCATTGCACGCGCACGGCGTGCTCATCACGCGCGGCGACGCGCTCGAAAACCTGGCGCGCGCGACGCATTTCGTGTTCGACAAAACGGGTACGTTGACCACCGGGGTCATGCGCTTGGTAGGCGTTATGCCGCTCGCGGGGAACCGGCATCAGCGCACCCGCGATGAGTGCCTGGTGCTTGCCGCCGCGCTCGAAGCCGGCTCCGGCCATCCGATCGGGCGCGCGATCACCGCCCTCGCGCCCGCTGGCGCGCAGCTGCATTGCCGTGAGGTCAACCATGTTGCCGGCAGCGGTGTCGAGGCGGTGGTCGATGCCCTGCGCGTGCGGCTCGGCGCACCGCGGTTCGTTGCCGAGCTGCATGGCCGGCCGCTGCCGCGCGAGCTGGCGCTGATTGCGGATGACGTCACGGTGGTGGCGCTCGGTGACGAGCGCGGCTGGATCGCGCTGTTTACGCTCGCCGATCCGCTGCGGCCGCATGCGCGCATCCTCGTGCGTGAACTCATGCAATTGGGCAAACACGTGCATCTGCTGACGGGCGATCGGCCGCAAATCGCGCAGCATATCGCGCGCGAGCTCGGCATTGCAGCGGTGCTCGGCGGCGCCACGCCGCGCGCCAAGCTCGATTATGTGCAGCGCCTGCAGCGCGACGGCGCCATCGTCGCGATGGTAGGCGACGGCATCAATGATGCGGCAGGGCTCGCCGCGGCACAGGTGTCGATTGCGATGGGTGGCGGCGCCGACATCGCATGCAGCAACGGCGACGTGATACTGCTGGCGGGCCGTCTCGAGACGCTGCTCGCGGCAGTGCGCGCCGCGCTCGCGACGTTGCGCATCATCCACCAGAACCTGGCATGGGCGTTTGTCTACAATCTGGTGGCGATTCCGCTCGCCGCATTCGGCTACGTGGCGCCGTTGCTTGCCGGCGCCGGCATGGCGGGGAGCTCGCTGCTGGTCGTCGCCAATGCCCTGCGGCTGGTGCGCCATGCGCCGCCACGCCTGATATCGGCGCCGGTGGCACCGACTGGCGCTACAATCTGATTTATGGAAATCGTTTATCTGCTGGTACCGCTGAGCCTGGCGCTGGTATTCCTGATCGGCGCCGTGTTCTGGTGGGCAATCCGGCGCGGGCAGTTCGACGACCTGGAAGGGCCGGCGCACCGCATCCTGATGGATGACGACCGCACCCGCGGCGGATAAGGGAACCGCACCGGCCATGGCTGACCCCGACACCAGCAAAGCGACGGCGCGCGATTCGGCGCTCGCCGTCATCAAAGAAGAGCATCGCATGCTCGGCAGCGTGATGCACACGCTGCAGCAGGTGGTGCAGGAAATGTTTACCCACCGCATCGAAGCCGATCATGCCTTGATCGCTTGCATGCTGTATTACATCGACGTTTTCCCCGAGCTCTGCCATCACCCGAAAGAGGACGAATATCTGTTCCGCTCGCTGCGCGAGCGCACCTCCAGCGCGGATGCGTTGCTCGATGAGCTGCAGGCGCAGCACGTGCGCAGCGCGCAGATGACGGGCTATCTGCAGCAGTTGTTCGTGCACTATCTGGGCGGCGCCCCCGACGGCCTGCGGCACTTTGCCGATGCGGTCGAGTCGTATGCCATGTTCCTGTGGGATCACATGGAGCGGGAAGAACAGCGGGTACTGCCGCTGGCGGAGAAGTATCTACAGCAGAGCGATTGGCAGGCGATCGATGCCGCGTTTCGCGCCAATAAGGATCCGCTCGGCGGGGCAGACGTGCAGCAGGAATTCCGCCGGCTCAAGCAGCGCATCACCAACCTGTTGCCGCGCAAGCTCAAACCCCACGGCGGCAAGGAGTAGCGCCGCGGCAGCCTAATGGCTGGAATCGCGCAAACGGCCTGGATCGAGAACCGTGATCTGCCGCCCGTCGACCGCGATCGCGCCGGCCACAATCAGCTCGTGCAGCATGCGCGAGAAGTACTCCGGGGTCAGGCTCAACCGCGATGCGATGATGCTTTTCTTGGCGGGCAGCGTGAGCGGGCGCTGCCGCGCGCCGGGCCCAGCGGCGATTTGCAGCAGATAGTTAGC
Organism: Betaproteobacteria bacterium; assembly: GCA_023266235.1. Lineage (GTDB taxonomy): Bacteria > Pseudomonadota > Gammaproteobacteria > Burkholderiales > SG8-41 > PALSA-1004. The sequence continues at coordinate 22,724 of JAHFRL010000032.1, read as the reverse complement.
AACGCGCTCGCGGCCCGAGCGCAGCGAGAACGCCTCGATATCGGCGATCAGCCCGCACACCTGGCGACTTAGCGCCGCCACCAGTTGCAGTCCGATCTCGGGATTGGCGGCGGCGCAGTCAAGTAACGTCTCGCGCGGAATCAACAGCAGCGAGCTGTCTGCCAGCGTTTCGGCAGTCACGGTTTCCGGCACGCCGTGCGCCGCGGCGGCGAGCCCGATATGTCCGCCGGGACCGATCAGTTCGATCACCTTGCTCTCGCCTGGCGGTGCGCCCACGCTCAACATGATGCGCCCGCTCAGCACGATGTAAAGCCCGGCACAGCGCTCGCCGCTGCGGCACACCTGCTTGCCGCGCGGCAGACTGAGCGTGGTCGCGTTCGCCGCCAGGCGCGCTACCGCCGCGGGCGGCAGCGTGCGGAACAATGCGGTGCGCCTGATCGCCGTCGCGGCGTCGCGTTGATCTTTAGGCATGAACCGGTTGCTGCCGTAGTCGTTGCGCCAGCCCGTCGCATAGCGCGCGCGCGCGCGCGGCGGCGTCACGCCGGGCGTCAGCCGTGACCGCATAGTCGAGTTCCTCCGCGCTGAGCGGCTCGCACGTCGCGATCTGGTTTTCGAGCACCGCGAGCGTGGCTTCCGAAGCATCGCCGCCGTATGCGGCGCGGGCGGCGACGCGCGCGCGCAGGGCCTCGTGCGGGGCCGCGACGTTCACGATCGCAAACGGCACCGCGAGCTCTCGCGCCAACGCCCGGAATGCGGCGCGTTGCTCGCGCTTGAGGAACGTGGCATCGATAATTACCGGCAAGCCCGCGCCGGCGACGCTGCGCGCGTGCCGTTGCAGCTGCTCATAGGTGTGCGCTGTCGCACCAGTTGCGTAGATGCCGCCGCCGGTCGCGGACCCGCTGCGTGCGAGCGCATCGACGCCGTGCAGGCGTTTGCGCTCGATGTCCGAGCGTATGCGCACCGCGCCGAGCGCAGCGGCCACTGGCTGTGTCAGCGTAGTTTTGCCCGAGCCGGACGGGCCGTGCATGATGATGACCGCGCCGCGCCGGGAGTTGGTATAGGCAACGGCGAGCGCGAGGTAACGCTGAAAGGCCGCGCGCGCGCGCCGGCCTGGTTCGTTTTCCGCGCCGTGCTGAGTGGTGCGCAGCAGGCTGATTTTCGCGCGCACGATGGCGCGATACACGAAATAAAACGGCAGCACGGCGCCCCCCCCGTAGTCGCCGCTGTGCTCGAGGTAAGCATTGAGGAACACGTAAGCCAGGTCGCGGCGGCCGTGCGCTTCCAGGTCCATCGTCGGAAAAGCCACTTCGCTGGCGACGTCCATCCAGCGCAACACCGGGTTGAACTCGATGCAATCGAACGGTGTTGCCTTGCCGTCGAGCAGCGCGATGTTGCCGAGATGGAGGTCGCCATGGCATTCGCGCACGCAACCGGCGGCGTGACGTTGCGCAAATTGGTCGGCGCGGGCCCCATACTCGCGCTGGGTCCAGTCGCGCAGCGCCGTAAGCGCCGCAATGTCGGCGGGGGCATCGAGCAGCGGCAGCATCTGCCGGAAGTTGTCGAGCGCCGGCACCAACGCCGCGGCTGCAGCATCGTCCGCAATCGCCGATGCCGGCGCCAGTGCGGCATGGAATGCGGCGATCTTGTGCGCCAGCGCCTCGACCGTCGATGCACCGACTTCGCCCCGCGCGAGCGCGGAATCCAGCAGCGCCGATTGCGCGAACTCGCGCATTTTCACCGCATAGTCAAGCACGGGGCCGCTGCCACCGATGTGCGGCTCATCCGGGTCACCGGTAATCGCCACCGTTGCCAGGTAGATATCGGGCGCCAGCCGGCGGTTCAACCGCAGTTCTTCCCCGCAATAATAGCGGCGCGCCGCCAGCGTCGTGAAATCCAGAAAGCCCAGGTTCACCGGCTTCTTGATCTTGTAGGCGTAGCTGCCGGTGAGAAGCACCCACGAGATGTGGGTCTCGAGCACGGCGATACGCTCGACCGGATGCGGATAACACCGCGGGTTGCGCAGCGCATCCAGCATCCGTTCAACGTCATCGCCCGTGCCCACGGGCGGGTCGCTGCGAGCATTCATGGCGGGCCATTCCATGCCGGTTGATGCAGCGCCCAGTAAACCGCGAATTGGACCACCGGGACTTGACGTAGATCAATCGTTCCGCGGCTCGACCGCGGGGGCCGTGCCGGGCGCAATTTGATGTAGATCAAAAGCGGCAGGGCGGTAGACCCTTATCATGCGCTGAGCACTAGCCGAGGGGGAATGATTGATGAGCGACCAGACCATGTACAACTACAAGGTGGTGCGGCAGTTTTCGATCATGACCGTGGTATGGGGGGTGGTCGGCATGCTGGTCGGCGTGATCATCGCCGCGCAACTGATCTGGCCTGAGCTCAATTTGGCGCCGTGGCTTGCCTACGGCCGGCTGCGTCCGCTGCATACCAATGCGGTGGTTTTTGCGTTCGGCGGCTCGGCGTTGTTCGCGACTTCGTATTACGTGGTGCAGCGCACCTGCCATGCACGGCTGTTCAGCGACGCGCTCGCCGCATTCACGTTCTGGGGCTGGCAGGCGGTGATCGTGCTCGCCGCGATCACGCTGCCGCTCGGGTACACCACTTCCAAGGAGTATGCCGAGCTCGAATGGCCGATCGATATCCTGATCACGCTGGTGTGGGTCGCCTACGCGGTGGTTTTTTTCGGCACCCTCGCCCGGCGCCGCATACCACACATTTACGTCGCCAACTGGTTTTTCGGCGCGTACATCCTGACGATCGCCTTGCTGCACGTGGTCAACAGCGCCGAGATCCCGGTCACGTTGTGGAAATCGTATTCGGCTTACTCCGGGGTGCAGGACGCGATGGTGCAATGGTGGTACGGTCACAACGCAGTCGGCTTTTTCCTGACGGCGGGCTTCCTCGGCATCATGTATTATTTCATCCCGAAGCAGGCGGAGCGGCCGATTTATTCCTACCGCCTGTCGGTCGTGCACTTCTGGGCGCTGATCTTCACCTACATGTGGGCGGGACCGCACCACCTGCATTACACCGCGCTGCCGGACTGGGCGCAGAGCCTGGGCATGGTGTTTTCGCTGATCCTGCTCGCACCGTCGTGGGGCGGCATGATCAACGGCATCATGACGTTGTCGGGCGCGTGGCACAAGCTGCGGACCGACCCGATCCTCAAATTCCTGATCACCTCGCTGTCGTTCTACGGCATGTCGACCTTCGAGGGGCCGATGATGTCGATCAAGACCGTCAACGCGCTGTCGCACTATACCGACTGGACCATCGGCCATGTCCACTCCGGCGCGCTCGGGTGGGTGGCGATGGTTTCGATCGGCGCGATCTACTACCTGATCCCGCGGTTGTTCGGGCGCGGCGAGATGCACAGCATGAAGCTGGTGACGACGCACTTCTGGGTCGCAACCGTCGGCGTCGTGCTGTATATCGCCGCGATGTGGATTGCCGGCGTGATGCAGGGCCTGATGTGGCGCGCGGTGAATCCCGATGGCACGCTCACTTACAGCTTTGCCGAAGCGGTCAAGGCGATGTATCCGTACTACATGGTGCGCCTGCTCGGCGGCGTGCTGTTCCTTTCCGGCATGCTGATCATGGCGTACAACGTGTGGAAGACGGTCGCCGGCCAGAAAGCGGTTGACGACGCGCGGATTCCGGACGTCAAGCTGGCGCACGCGTGAGCCGGGAGCGGAACATGACCAACAAACATGACGTCATCGAGCAGAATCTCGGCCTGCTGATCGTGCTGATCGTCCTGACCGTCGCGTTCGGCGGACTGGTCGAGATCGTGCCGCTTTACTTCCAGAAATCGACCACCGAGCCGGTGGCGGGACTCAAGCCGTACAGCGCGCTGCAGCTCGCCGGCCGCGACATCTACATCCGCGAAGGCTGCGTCGGCTGCCATTCGCAGATGGTCCGTCCGTTCCGCGCCGAGACCGAGCGCTACGGGCATTATTCGGTCGCCGGCGAGTTCGTCTACGACTATCCATTCCTGTGGGGCTCGAAGCGCACCGGACCGGATCTGCACCGCGTCGGCGGCCGCTATTCCGACGAGTGGCATCGCGTGCACCTCAACAATCCGCGCGACGTGGTGCCGGAGTCCAACATGCCCGCGTATGCGTGGCTCGCGCGCACGCCGCTCGATGCGGACGACCTGCCGGCCAGGATGCGCGCGCTGCGCAGGCTGGGCGTGCCGTACAGCGGCGAGGACATTGCCGGCGCGGTGGAAGCGGTGAAAGGCAAGACCGAGCAGGACGCGGTGGTGGCCTATCTGCAGGGGCTCGGCACGCTGCTGCGGAACGTGAGGTGAATGATGGATTACAGCTTGTTCGGCAGCGTAATGACGGCGGTGATGCTGGTGGTGTTCCTTGGCATCGTGGTCTGGGCCTGGAGCGCGAAACGGCAGGCGGCGTTCGATGCGGCGGCGCGCGTGCCGCTCGAGGAGGACGCGGAGCCAAGCGAAGACGGCCGGTCCGTGCAGCGTTAAGGAAGAATCATGAGCGACTTTACAAGCGATTTCTGGGCTGTCTATATCGCGCTGATCACGCTGGTCAGCATCATTGCATGCGCGGTGCTGCTGTATGCCTACAGCGCGCGGCGCGTGGCCAAGACCGGGGAAGGCGACAGCACCGGACACGTGTGGGACGAAAATCTGAGCGAGTGGAACAACCCGCTGCCGCACTGGTGGATGTGGCTGTTCTACATCACGATCGTGTTCAGCCTGATCTATCTCGTGCTGTATCCGGGGCTCGGCATCTACGGCGGCGCCTATCGCTGGAGTTCGCAGCAGCAGTACGATGACGAGCAGGCGCAGGCCGCGCGGCAGTACGGGCCGATCTTCGACAAATACCTGAAGCAGGATGTCGCGGCGGTCGCCGCCGATCCCGAAGCGCGCGCGATCGGGCAGCGCCTGTTCCTCAACTATTGCGCGCAATGCCACGGCTCGGATGCCAAGGGCGGACGCGGTTTCCCGAATCTTGCCGACAGCGACTGGCTCTACGGCGGCGACCCGGAAACGATCAAGGAGTCTATAGCGAACGGCCGCCTGGGAATGATGCCGCCGATGGGTGCGGCAGTCGGCAACGCCGAGAACGTCAAGGACGTTGCGAACTACGTTCGTTCGCTTTCGGGTCTGCCCCACGATGCGCTGCGCGCGCAGCGCGGCCGCGAGAAATTTGCCGCGATTTGCGCCGCCTGCCATGGGGCGGACGCCAGGGGCAACCCGCAGATCCATGCCCCCAACCTGACCGACAGCGTGTGGCTGTATGGCGGTTCGGAGGCGACGATCATCGAGACCATCACCAAGGGCCGCAGCGGGCAGATGCCGTCACATAAAGGTTTTCTCGACGACGGCAAGATCCATCTGCTGGCAGCCTACGTTTACGGGTTGTCCGCCCAGCCCCAGAAGTGATCCGGTGCCCGTCGATTCCCCGCACGAGGTCGACCTCTACGAGGTCAGGCGCACGATTTACCCGCGCGCCGTGCACGGCTGGTTCGCCAGCTGGCGCGTGGCGCTGGTGCTGCTCACGCAGGCAATTTTCTACGGCATGGCGTGGCTCACCTGGAACGGCCGCCAGGCGGTGCTGTTCGATCTCGCGGCGCGCAAGTTCTACATCTTCGGCCTGGTATTCTGGCCGCAGGATTTCATCTTTCTCACGACTCTGCTGGTGATCTCCGCGCTGTCGCTTTTTCTGTTCACTGCGGTGGCCGGGCGCTTATGGTGCGGTTACGCGTGCCCGCAAACGGTCTACACCGAGATTTTCATGTGGATCGAGCGCAGGATCGAAGGCGACCGCGTGGCGCGCATGACGCTCGACCAGCAGCCCTCGGGCGCGCGCAAGGCCGGGCTCAAGACAGCAAAACATGCGATCTGGATCGCGCTCGCGCTGTGGACCGGCTTTACGTTTGTCGGCTACTTCACGCCGATCCGGACGCTCGCATCCGCGGTGGCGAACCTGGCCCTGGGCCCCTGGGAGTTATTCTGGGTCCTGTTCTACGGTTTCGCGACCTACGGCAACGCCGGCTGGATGCGCGAGCAGGTGTGCAAGTACATGTGTCCTTACGCGCGTTTCCAGGGCGTGATGTTCGATTCCGACACGCTGACCATCACCTACGACGCGCGGCGCGGCGAGCCGCGCGGCTCGCGCAGCAAATCCGCGGATTACAAGGCAGCGGGCCTGGGCGATTGCGTCGACTGCGGCATCTGCGTGCAGGTATGCCCGACCGGCATCGACATCCGCCAGGGGCTGCAGTACGAATGCATCGGCTGCGCGGCATGCATCGACGGCTGCGACCAGGTGATGGACAAGATGGGCTACGCGCGCGGCCTGATCCGCTATTCGACCGAGAATGCGTTGCGCGGCAGCTACCGGGAGCGCGACATCGCGCGCCACGTGCTGCGCCCGCGCACGCTGGTCTACAGCGCGATCCTGCTCGCGGTCATCGCCGGGTTTTTCGCGATGCTGTACCTGCGCGTGCCGCTCAAGGTCGATGTGATCCGCGACCGCGCCACGCTGACGCGCGAAACGGCCGACGGCCTGCTCGAAAATGTCTACCGCCTGCAGATCATGAATACGACCGAGCAGCCGCGCCAGTTCGTGATCACGGCAAGCGGCATTGACGGTCTGCGGGTCGTCGTGGCGCAGCCGGTGTCGGTGCCGGCGGCAACTGCGCTCGCGGTGCCGGTTGCGCTGCGCATCGATCCGGCAGCGACGTCACCGGGCTCGCATTCGGTACGTTTTCAGATCAAGGACAGCACCGATGCGCGTATCAAAGCCGATGAGAAATCGGTGTTCTACGTGCGCTGAGACGGCATGACGAGATTGAGCGAAAATCTGGCGGCGAAACCCTGGTACCGTGAGCCGTGGCCGTGGCTCCTGATGGCCGGCCCATTTACGGTAATCATCGCCGGCTTTTTCACGTTGTGGCTCGCGGTCAAATCCGATGATGGTCTGGTCGCGGACGATTATTACAAGCGCGGGCTCGCGATCAACCAGACGCTGTCGCGCGCGCAGCTCGCGGAGCGGATGCGTCTTGGCGCGCGTGTCACGCTCAGCGCGGAAACGCAACGCGCGCAGGTCGTTCTGACCGGCAGCGGCACGCTGCCCGCTGAACTGAGATTGCGGCTCGTGCATCCGACGCGGGCCGTCGCAGACCAGATGATAGTGCTGTATGCGGTGACGCAGGGGGTCTATGCAGGTGATCTCGTCATGCCGCTCGCCGGCAGGCGCGTGGTGATGCTCGAAGACATGGCGCGCACCTGGCGGCTGGCAGGCGAAGCCGTGAGCGCTGCGCAAGCGGTGATCGTGCTGGCGCCGCAATGATGGAGCGCCTCTGACATAGAGGCTCTAAAGGAGGCGAACATGCAACGTGCGATTTGGGTACTGTGGCCGTCGTTCATCGTTGGCGGCGTTGCCGAAGCGGTATTTTTCACCTTGTTCGATCCGATGGATCTGCATTTGTTCGGCGAGCCGCACGGCTTGAGCCGGACCGCGATCTATACGATCGGGTTCTTCGCCTTCTGGCTGTTCGCGGCGGGGTCGAGTGCTTTCACCTGTTTCCTGCAGCGGCCAGCCGCCGATATTAACCGCTTGTGCCCGCTCGAGCCCGCCGAGCGGCCAGCCGGCTGCCCGAAGCGCGAGGACCCAGAGGGCTGCAGCTGAAGTTCGCGCGGCACGCCGTTCACGGCGGGTAACTTCCACCCGCGCATCGCTTTTGTGCGGCGAGCGGCCACATCGGCGGCGCGTTCGTGCGATGCGGCCGTTGCAAATTTATCCAGGTCAAGGCGGCTGCGGCGGCGCTGGCGCGTGCGGCGGCAAGCCTTGGTGTCTACGATCCGCTGGCGCTGCTGCAACTCGCGGTGCTCTGTTGGAGCGGCGCGTTCGCATTGCTGCTCATCCTGCTGGTGCGCGTTCGTGCCTACCGGAACTGAGCCCAGCCTGTTTTCCTGAAGGCGCGACGAAGCAGGCTGGTCGCAGCCGCAATGCGCCCTGCCAATACCCAGGGGTTTTCTGCGGTTTTGTTGCGAATAGTCAAGGATTCAGGTTCGGCTTCGACGTATTTTTGCATATGTAAAGAGGCAAGGGCCTGAGGCATAACGCCGTGCCGAAGAGGCGAATTCATCGGATATTTCGAAGCAGACTTTTGAGGTGACCGTCATGACCAACGACATCGACAAGCTGCAGAATGAGCACACCGATTTCGCGAAGCTGCTTGATTTGCTGGACGCACAAATAGGATTGTTTCACCGTGGAGAGCAGCCGGACTACGACCTGATGCTCGATATCTTCTATTACATGACGCACTATCCGGACCGCTTTCATCACCCGAAAGAAGATCTCGCCTTTGCCAAATTGGCCGAGCGCGATTCGAACACCAAGCCCGCAGTCGAAGAATTGGCGCGACAGCATCGGGTCATCGCGGAGAGCGGCTCGCAGTTTCTCGACAACCTTAACGCTGCGCTGGCCGGGGCGATGCTCAAGCGTGAATCGGTGGAGATCCCCGGGCTCGAATACGTCACGTTCTACCGCAATCACATGAAGATGGAGGAGCGCGAACTGTTCCCGCTTGCGCGGACACTCCTCCGGGATGACGATTGGGCCAAGATCGGCGTCGCGATCGAGTCCATGGACGATCCGCTGTTCGGACCACAAGTCGAGGAACGCTATCGCACAATCCACCAGCAGATTACCCGAGCTGCGCAGTGCGGGTGCGCGGTGGGCTGAGCGGGCCGGCGGGCATGACATTGCTTACGTTTTTGCTGTGGGCGCTTACTCATCATATGCTGGCCGGTGTGCGGCGTCTGCTGATGGTGATTAGCTCCCTTTGATTGGGCCGCAATGGCCCGAGGCCCATTGAAATGGCTGATAGCGACAAAGCAATTGAAATTGAAGTTCTGCGCTATCGTCCCGAACAGGACGGGAAACCATTTGTTCAGACCTTCAAGGTGCCTTATGCGGACGACATGTCGGTCCTGCAGGGGCTGCTGTACATAAAGGATGATCTCGACGGTACCCTCAGCTTCCGCTGGTCGTGCCGGATGGCGATTTGCGGCAGCTGCGGGATGATGATCAATGGAGTGCCCAAGCTCGCATGCCGGACATTCCTGCGGAATTACCGTTCCGGAAAGGTGCGAATCGGACCGTTGGCGCACTTCCCGATCGTGCGCGACCTTGTAGTGGTAGTCGAGGATTACCTCAAGAGGCTCGAGGGCATCAAGCCCTACCTCATCCCCAAGGAACCGCGCAGGCTCGAGCAGGGAGAGTATCTGCAGACGCCTCAGCAGCGAGATCGTTATATGCAGTTCAGTGCGTGCATCAACTGCATGCTCTGCTACGCTGCCTGTCCGCAGTATGGGTTGAATTCCAAATTCATCGGCTCCGGACACATGGCCCTTCTGCATCGTTATAACGCTGATTCGCGCGACGGCGGGCGCGAAGAGCGTATGGAGCCGGTGAACGAGGAGGATGGGGTGTGGGGCTGTACCGCTATTAGCTATTGCTCCGTCGTCTGTCCTAAACAGGTCGATCCGGCGCACGCGATCAATATGTACAAGATCAAGAGCACGATGGACTATTTCCTCAGATTCATAGCGCCACGCGGGGCACGCAAGTGACAAATAGTCGTTATACCGTTGCCCGCTTCCGCCGCCCTCGAGCGCGGCGCGCATCGGCTCAAACATCTGGCAAGATTCGCGCATGATTTCCGGCTCCGACTTTGGCCATAGCAATAATCCCGCGCCTCAAGCGCCGGAGATGCCGATCGAGTGTGTGCACTGTCACGCCAAGATTCCTGCGACGGTGGCGCTTAGCTTCGAGGGCGCCGACTACCTTTACCACTTCTGCGGTCCGGCATGCTTCGAGGCCTGGCGCAAGGCGCCGACCCCGCATGACAAATGAAGACGCTCCGGCGTTATGGCCGGGGCGCCATTGTCTGCAGGATCAGCCAATAGTTGCGATCCATGATCTGCGTCAATACAACAAAAAATGACGCTGCTAACATTTTAGAACCGGCGGCGGTATCCCCTGTGCCGCCATCATTCGAAGGCGGACACCATGAATACGCGAAATCTACTGAGGTCCCGCTCGGCGGCGGTTGTGCTCGCCGCGATTTTGTATGCCGCCGGCAAATCGCTGGTCCAGTTTCTCGGGCTGGATGATCCAGTTGCCGGTTTCTTTGCGGAAGCGCTGGGGACGGGCAACACCGGGTTGCTGCTGGTGTGGGCAGTCAGCCATTGCGACGGCATGGACGGCCCGGTGGTGATGCTGGCGAAGAAAGCGCTCGAAACCGGCAACGTCAACCTGGTCCTGCCGTGGGTGCGTGCGGAAGACGAGACGGAGATCACGCACGCTTTCGACCACGCCATGTCGGTTCGCAAGCTCGGTCCACAGGCACGGGAACTTGCCGACCGCCATTTCTTCGAGACGCTGGTGCGCATACATCGCGCCGGCGAGGGCGCGCCATTCACGGGGCTGAAGCCGGCGGGCCGCGATCTCGGGCCGGCGATTCCGGCTGCCGATCGTGCGCTGGAGGACGGTTCGGTGGATGCCGTGGTCAGACTGGTCACGGATGCCGTAGCGCGAGGCATCCGCGAGCACTTTCAGGCTGCCTGGAGCAAGCGCCGCTTTGATCCGAACGATGTCGAAGCAGGCCGCGAGTATGTCGAAGCCTATGTGCCCTACATTCACTTTGTCGAGCGGCTGTATGGCATGGCAAAGGAATCAGCTCATGGCCATTATCACGAGTCCGAACGGGCCGTGGCTCATGTGCATTAGCGGTTCATCACAGCCAGAGCAGCGAACATCATGTCGCGTCATGACATCATTGGCTTGATACCGGGAACGTGAATCGAGTGCATCCACTACGTTGAGTGGGTCTACAACGCGACGAGAGATGCCGCACACTGGCATTATCCCGAGAAGGCGCTTGCGCACAAGGATTGATAGTGCCGGCGCTGGAATATCGCACCGCAATCATCGTCAGGCACGATGATAAAATCGTCCCGACATTCAAGCGTATCCACCTGATCCGTAACAGGCGCACGGAGAAACTGCGCGGCGCAGGCCGGGACCTCGGCTGAAAGCAACGGCGACGGAGCAAATCGATGCACAAGCGCAACCGGCTGTATGTCACGATCGGCCTGATCTACGGGCTGCTGGGCGGACTGCTGATGATCATCAGACTGATCGATCCGGCGCTGATACCGGGCAACGTGCCGCGCGCACACGGCCACATCATGCTGCTCGGCTTCGTGCTGATGACGATCTATGGCGTCGGCCTGCACGTGCTGCCGCGCTTTGGCGGCTATCCGCTGCGCTCCGAGCGCATCGCGACCGCGCAGTTCTGGTTCGCCAACGCCGGCCTGCCGCTCATGATCGCGGGCTGGCTTACCTATCATGACTGGCTGGTCGCGGCCGGCGGCACGCTGACCGTCGCGGCGATGGCGCTGTTCGGCATCAACATGATATTGACGGTGCGGCTGCGTTCGCCGCTGGATGCGAAATGACCGAATATCGCGGCTGCGAATTGCCTCCCGATTTGTACTACGATCTCGATTACATCTGGGTCAGGCCCGAGCGCGACGACACCTATCGCATTGGCATCACCGATCCGTCGCAGACGATGGCGGGGCGCGTGCAGTATGTGTGGATCAAGGAGGTTGGCACGCACCGCGCGCGCAAAAAGCCGGTGGCGCGGCTCGAGTCGGGCAAATGGGCTGGCGGCATTCCGGCGCCGTTCGATGGCACCATCGTGGAGCGCAACCCGCGCGTGCTCGACGATCCCAACTTGATCAACGTCGCGCCTTATACCGAGGCGTGGCTGGTGGTGATGAAGCCCGATGATCCGGCGCACGCGCTCGACCACCTGGCCACGGGCGAGGGAGCGATCGCGCAACTCAAAGCGTGGATCGACCGCTATGATGTGCAATGCATGCGTTGTGTCGAATGAGGCCTGTCTGAGAGTGCCGCAACGATGAAAGTGGAGCTCCTGGTGTCGGAATGGTGCCCGACCTGTCCGCAGGCCGAGCGGGTGTGGCGCGCGGTCGCCGCCGAGCGCGACTTCGAGTTCGCGGTGCTCGACATGGCGCAACCCGAGGGACGGGAACTCGCGCAGCGCCTGCGCCTGAAGACGATCCCGGCAGTGGTGATCGACGGCACGCTGACGGGTCTCGGCGTGCAATCGCCGGCAGAAGCGCACCGCATGGTTGCGGCGGCGCCGCTGCGCAAGCGCGCCTCACCCCGCCACGCCGGCATGCTGCTCTCGACGGACAACCGCGCATTCATCGTTTCGGCCATGGTCTACCTGATGCTTGCGGGCGGCTGGCTGCTCGCGCACGGCGCGTTGCTGACCGGAGATGCGTTGCACCCGGTCGGGCTGCACTTATTTTCAGCGGGGTTTGTGGTGCAGCTCATTTACGGCGTCGGTGCGCACATGCTGCCACGCTTCACCGGCAATCCGATCGTGATGGGCGCGTGGCCGTGGCTGCAGTGGGCATGCCTCAACGCCGGCGTCGCGTTGCTGGCGGCGGGCTTTATCGCGTTCTCGACCATGGCGGCGGTCGCGGGCGGCGCGCTGATGTGGGTTTCATTGGCGATTTTTACTGTGCGCGTGTGGCCCGTGTTATGGCCGTCGGCCCGGACCAGCGGCCGCGCTGCAATTCCGCTCGTTCCGGCAGAGTGAGCAACGCGATGGACGGAGCAATCGCCGCGCGCCGCAAATCGTGGTGGCAGCTGTTAAGCAGCGAGCCGCACCGCATGATGTTTTTCGCCGGCGCGGTGCACAGCGTTGCCGTGATGGCGTGGTGGCTGGCGGAGCTGCTGGCGCGCTACGGCGGCCTCTACCCGGCGCCGGCATGGAGCGTGCCGTCCATGTTCGTGCACGCCTACCTGATGATCTACGGCTTCTTGCCGTTTTTCATCTTCGGTTTTCTGATGACGGTCACGCCCAACTGGTTGAGCAGCATGCAGGTGCCGCGCGCGTGCTTCGTACCGGCAGCGTTGCTGATGGCGGGCGGAGTGGGACTGATCTATGCCGGGCTGGGGGCGGGCCGGCTGCTGCTGGCGGCGGGTGTCGCAACCCAGCTTGCCGGCTGGCTGTGGGGCGGGCAGGGATTGTTGCGACTCGTGGCGGGCAATAAGACGGCAAACACGCGCTACGCCGCGATCCTGCTGACGCTGCTCGCGATGGGCGCGCTCGGCAGCGCGGCGTTCCTGGTGTGGCTCGCGGGCGGACACTACTGGTTCCAGGCGTTTGCGCTGGAGGCGGGGGTCTGGTTTTTCCTGCTGCCGACGTTTCTCGTCGTCAGCAACCGCATGGTGCCGTTTTTCTCGAGCCGCATCCTCGACGACTACGAAGTGTATCGCCCGGCGTGGAGCGTGCCCGCGTTGCTGGCGGCATGCGTCGCGCACGGCGTGCTGGAACTCGCGGGCGCGCGCGCGTGGCTGTGGTTGGTCGATGCACCGTTTGCCGTCGTGGTCGCTTATCTGGCATGGAAATGGGGTTTCCCGCGCAGTTTTCGCGTGCACCTGCTCGCCGTGCTGCATATCTCGCTCGCGGTGCTCGCCGCGGCACTGCTCCTCTACGTGGTGCAGGACGTCAGCGAGTTTGCCGGCGCTGCGGCGCCGTTCGGCCTGGCGCCGCAGCATCTGCTGGCGATCGGTTACTTCGGGGCGATGATGATGGGGATGGTGTCGCGGGTTTCGCTCGGCCACTCCGGGCGGCCGCTCGTCGCCGACCGCGTGACGTGGTGGTGTTATCTCGGCGTGTTGCTCACCGCGGCGCTGCGGGTCGCGGCGGAACTTGCACCCGTCGGCGGGACGAGATCGGCGCTGATGATGGCGGCCGCGGCACTCTGGCTGTGCGCCTTTGCGCTGTGGACGTGGCGCTATCTGCCGATGTACGTGACGCCGCGCGTGGACGTCCGCTAGAATCCATGGATGAATTCGTGCTCAAGGCCGTGCACGTGACTTGCGTCGGCATTCGCGCGCAGGGACCCGACTCACGGCGTGGCCGGTCGCGGCGCGTTATATCATGCGTTCGAGCGGTATTTGAAATAGCCGGATCCTGTCGTCGACGCGTTTGATCTCGGCGTTGGCCGCGGCAATCCCGTCAATCAGCAATGCAAGCGGAGCCTCTTCCCGGAAGGCGATCATAAGAACAGAGTTCAAAGCGGGAAAACTGCCGGAGCCGAGATGGGGTTCCGTATCGTGGCCCTTGCCTTTGGTCTGTTCCCAGCGCGTGTAGTAATCGATGCCGGCAGCACTGAGCAACTGCATCACGCGGGCGGTGTAATGCTCGTTATGCACGACAAAGGCGATTTTCACGGGATGGATTATATCTCTCTCCAGGCCGCGCATGTAAGCTGTGTCGCCATCAGTTACGCGCTCTTTGTCGTGCGCGGCGTGTGGATGATGCGCGGCTCGGCGCTTCTGCAGCGACGCTGGGTCAGGATCGTGCCGCACGCCGTCGACAGCGTGTTGCTTGCAAGCGCAATCGCGCTTGCGATCATGCTCCATCAGTATCCGTTTGCGAACGGCTGGCTTACCGCGAAAGTGGCCGGTTTGCTGGTTTATATCGGGCTGGGACTGGTTGCGCTCAAGCGCGGCAAAACCCGGCGCACACGCATTGCCGCCTGGCTCGCTGCGCAGGCGGTGTTTTTCTATATCGTGGCGGTTGCGATAACGCGCAGCCCGCTGCCGTTCGGCGGTTAGGCTGCTGCGGCGTCAGCCCCGGCGAGCACCGGCATCCTGCCGGTCATCAGGTAATCGATGAGTTCCGCGACCGGCCGGATCGCGGCGCCGAACGGCAGGCTTTCCGAGCCCCTGAAAAACAATCCCTTCTTGACGTCGCCACGCAGTGCATCGGCAAGCCGCATTTCGATGCAGAACTGCCCGATCTTGGCGATGCCGTCGCGCAACCCGCACACGGTGAGGCAATTGAGACCGGGCACGCAGCGGCGCGGGTCAGCCTTGGCGTGCGACTGCAGCGCTTGTTCGCGCTTCAGATAGTTCCTGAGCCACGGCGTCAAGACCGCGCGTGCGGGCAAGCCCGCATCGCTCATGAACGTGACGATGTCCTGGGGTTTCGCTTCCGCCAGAACTTTCTTGAAATTCGGATGCGCGTCACCTTCTTCGGTGACCGCGAACGGCGTGCCGATCTGTACTGCGGCGGCGCCAAGCCCGAGCAACTCGCGGATTTTCTCGTGGGAATTGAGGCCGCCGGCCGGGATCAGCGGTATACGCTCACGCTCGATTTTCAGCTCTTTGAACAGTTGCTGGATACCCTGCAATACAGGCTCGAAATCGAAGCGTGGATCATTGATCTCGTCGGCTTTGGTCGCACCGAGATGTCCGCCGGCATAACGCGGATGTTCGATCACGATCGCGTCGGGCAGGCGGTTCTTGCGCAGCCATTTCCTGAGCACGATGTTGACGCCGCGCACGTCGGACAGGATCGGCAGCAGCGCAACGTCCGGAAATTCCCGCGTCATGTCGGGCAGGTCGAGCGGCAGGCCCGCGCCCATGACGATCGCGTGGCAGCCGCTTGCGCACGCCCGGCGCACGTAGGCGGCGTGCTCGCTCACCGCTTTCATCACGTTGACCGCGATCGCGCCGTGGCCATCGGCGATTGCCAGCGCCAATCTGATCTCACGGTCGAGTGCGATCAGGTTGAGCGCATCGAGCTGGTCGTTGTCGTGGCAGTTTTTTGCCCTCTGCAACAAGTCGGCATGATGATGGCGCAGGTCAATGCTGGCGATGGTGCCCATCGCGCCGAGCCGCGCGACGCTGCCGGCGAGACGGTGCGCCGACACCCCGATTCCCATGCCGCCCTGCACAATCGGCAGCAGCGTGCGTGATTTGAGTTTCCACAACGGAAGGCTGGCGTCGGTCATCGATGAGACGGGTCCTGTATGGCGATCGCGCCGCAGCGCGGACAACCATAGATTATGCGTTCATGGCGCGCCTGGCAATCTGATCGAGATCAAGGATCGGTGACCCCCTGTCCGTCAGGTGCCGTAGCTGTGCAACCGGGCAATGTCCGGGATCGCCACCTGCAGCCCGTCGACCTTGATCAGGCGCGCTTCGATCAGTTCGTGCGAGGCTGCAGCGGCGAAGTCAGCCGGCATTGCGCGGAGCAGTGCGCGCAGCCAGGGTCTGCTCGCCGCCAGCGGTCGCCAGCAGTTGATGGTTGACTATCAATGCCGTGGTGAGCAGGAGCAGAGCACCGGCCTGATGCGCGGCGCCCAGCGCGACCGGCACTGCGAATAACAACGTGATGATGCCGAGGCCGATCTGCAACGCCAGTACCGCGGGGAGCAGGTGACACCACAGGCGCGCGCGCGGCGGCAGCGCGGCGCGCGTCGCGCGCCACCAGAACCACGGCACCAGTGCGGCGAGCAGCCACGCGAGCAGCCGGTGGTTGAACTGGACGGTCGCCAGGTTGTTGAAAAAGTTGGAATACCACGGCTTGAGCGTCAGGATTCCTGGCGGCACCCAATGACCGTTCATCAACGGGAACGTGTTGTAGGCAAGCCCGGCGCGGATGCCGGCGACGAGTCCTCCTGCCAGTGCCATCATGAAAATGAGTGCAGTCAGTGCGAGCGAGAAACGCCATAGACCGTGACGCGACGGATCGTGACGCGGCAGCTGCCGCGGCGCGAGCAACTCCAGCGCCACCCACAACATTGCCGCATAGATCGCTAACGCGAGCCCGAGGTGCGCGGTGAGCCGGAATTGGCTCACGCGCGGATTGTCGATGAGGCCGCTCTGCACCATGTACCAGCCCAGCGCGCCCTGCAGCCCGCCAAGCACGAAAATGCCGGCGAGCTTCCACGCGAGAGGCCGGTCGACTTTGCTGCGGACGAAAAAATACAGGAACGGCAACAGGTAGGCGAGCCCGATCACGCGCCCCAGCAAGCGGTGCGCATACTCCCACCAGAAAATGCCCTTGAACTCACCGAGGCTCATGCCGAAGTTGACCTGGCGGTATTCGGGGGTCTGCCGGTATCTCTGAAACACCTCTTGCCAAGCCTGCTCGTTTAACGGCGGCAACGTGCCGACGAGCGGCTGCCACTCGACGATTGACAGGCCGGAATGCGTGAGACGCGTGACGCCGCCGACCACCACCAGGCTGAACAACATCGTGCAGCACAGCATAAGCCAGACGGCGATTTGTATCCGCGACCTGCGATCCATGACGGCGCTGATTCCCAAGGCAATTGTGCGGCGCGATTATTACGATATTAGGATAAAGCTTTATTCTAGCTGGATTATTTCAACCCTGCGGGGCGCCTAATCATGCGTTCCCGATTTTTTTGAAACCTTGATCTGTATCAAACTTTTATATTTTGGCGTGCAGTAGATTCAACGGCTGGCGCTGGGCGCCCGCAGTGCGGCCCGGCGGATTGTGCTGACAATTGACACCAAGGAGAGGGGACCCCGATGGCCGATACCACCCGCAACACCGACCTGACCGCCGACGAAATGGATGAGGGCATCCCGATCATGCAGCAGATCCTGGATAACCCGTTTCTGCTGCTGTTTCTGGGAATCGCGATGCCGACGGTGCTCTACATCGTGTGGGGTGTGATGGAAATCATCACGATCCCGGTCGGGAAATGAGCGCGGCGCACCACCGATTGCTGCACGGATGGCGGCAGCCGCCGGCACGAACGCGATGTGCTGCATTTCAGGTTCAGCCGGACCGGGCTGCGCTTACCGAAATGCGGCTGCGGTCCGGCGGCCGCGCGCGACAGCAACAAGCCTAACCTGGGAGAAAACCCGTCATGAGCGCAATTCAATCCCCGTCAGAACGCGTGTGGTGGAAGCAGCCCCTCGATCGGCTCGAAGGATCGTGGATCGTGCTGTCGCTGATCTGGTGTCTGATCATGTTTTTCATGATGCCGTACTGGCACATCTACGGCAAACAGAATCTCGCCAATGAAGCCTACCGCACCACGCCCGAGGCCTACACCAAGAAGGCGCAGGCGGTGGTCGACCAGTACACCGTGCGCAAGGAGACCGCGCAGGAGATCCCGGTCGTGCATCCGCCGGCGGGCAGCGACGTCTACCTGGTCGCGCGGCTGTGGCAGTGGTGGCCGCTGGTCGAACTCGAGGCCGGCAAGAGCTACCGCCTGCACCTGATGTCGATGGACTGGCTGCATGGCTTCTCGCTGCAGCCCGAGAACATCAACATTCAGGTGCATCCCGGGTATGACCACGTGCTGACGATTACGCCGACCAAGGCCGGCACCTACTCGATCATCTGCAACGAGTTCTGCGGCATCAATCATCACACGATGACCAGCAAACTCTACGTCGTGAACAAATAAGGGGACGATGATGGCAATCAACAGAATGTATCGGACCTGCCCGACCACCGGCCTGCAATTCCACGAACCGGCCGAAAAACTGATGCGGTGGAATGCGGTTGCCGCAGTGGTGTCGCTGCTGGTGGGCGGCGTGCTTGCGCTGCTGGTGTTGCTCACGCGCTGGCCGGCGGTGCACCTGCTGCCCGCCGACTGGTTTTACCTGGTGCTGACCGCGCACGGGCTGGACATGCTCGTGTTCTGGATCATCTTTTTCGAGATCGCGGTGATGTATTTCTGTTCCTCGACCCTGCTGCGCTGCCGGCTGGCAACGCCGAAGATGGCGTGGGCCGGATTCTGGCTGATGGTGCTCGGCGCGTTGATGAACAACTATGCGGTAATCCGCGGCGATTCGAGCGTGATGTTCACGTCCTATGCGCCGATGGGCGCGCATCCGACGTTCTACCTCGGGCTGATCCTGTTTGCGGTCGGCGCGCTGATCGGCTGTTTCGTGTTCCTCGGCACGCTGGTCATCGCCAAGGCCGAGCGCACCTACAGCGGCTCGATTCCGCTGGTGACGTTCGGTGCGCTGACCGCGTGCATCATCGCGGTGTTCACCATTGCCGCCGGCGCGATCATCCTGATCCCGACCTTCCTGTGGTCGCTTGGGCTGATAAGCCAGATCGATTCGCTGATGTACCGCACCGTATGGTGGGCGTTCGGCCACTCATCGCAGCAGGTCAACGTTTCGGCGCACGTCGCGGTGTGGTACGCGATCGCGGCAATCGTATTCGGCGCCAAGCCGCTGTCGGAAAAGGTGAGCCGCACCGCGTTCTTCCTCTATATCCTGTTCCTGCAGCTCGCCTCGGCGCACCATTTGCTCGCCGACCCGGGCGTGAGCTCGAACTGGAAAATCTTCAACACCAGTTACGCGATGTACCTGGCGGTGCTGGCGTCGATGGTGCACGGCCTCACCGTGCCGGGCTCGATCGAGGTCGCGCAGCGCGTAAAGGGCTACAACAAGGGGCTGTTCGAGTGGCTGCGCAAGGCGCCGTGGGGCAATCCGGTATTCGCCGGCATGTTCATGTCGCTGGTCGGTTTCGGGTTCCTCGGCGGCATCTCGGGCGTCGTGCTCGGCACCGAGCAGTTGAACCTGATCATGCACAACACGCTTTATGTTCCCGGGCACTTCCACGCCACGGTGGTGATCGGCACCACGCTCGCATTCATGGCGCTCACTTACTTCCTGATCCCGGTAATGTTCCGGCGCGAGCTGATGTTCCCGAAGCTCGCGCAGTGGCAGCCCTATCTGTTCGGCATCGGCATGAGCGGGTTTGCGCTGTTCATGATGGGCGCGGGCACGCTTGGCGTGCCGCGCCGCCACTGGGACATGACGATGGCGGGCAACCTGCTGCCGCACGAATGGCCGGGCACCGCCTACCTGATGGTCGGGCTGTTCGCGATCTGCGGGCTGGTCGCGATTGTCGGCGGCGTCGCTTATTTGCTGATCACGGTGGGCTCGGTATTCCTTGGCAAGAAGATCCAAACACCTGAATACCGCCGGATTCGTGCGCTCGAGGGCGTCGTGGCGCCAGCGCCGGCGCAGCCGGTGGCGGCCGCGATCACCGGCCACGGCAGCAGCATAGGCGCAGGCGGCATGGTGGCGCCCGGCACGTTCGTGCTCGGGATGGTGCTGCTGGTGTCGTTCGTGCTCTACTACTTCGTCAACTGGAAGTACCTGTCGCAGGTATGGCCGCTGAGCTGAAAGCGGCCGGCGGCGTGGCCAGTCACGAGGTGACCACAGCGCGGAGTGTGGCCGTGGACAGCACGGTGAGACGGGTATTCAACGTCTTCAAGCTCAGAATCGGGATCGTCATCGCGTTTACCGCGCTCGCCGGCATCGCGGTGACACCCGGCCCGTCACTGCCGGCATGGCAGGTGTGCGTGCTCGGGCTCGCGGTGCTGGTGTCGTCGGCGAGCGCCGGCGCGTTCAACCAGTATTACGAGCGCGATCTCGACCGCTGCATGGCGCGCACGTGCCGCCGGCCGTTCGTCACCGGCGCGCTGCATGCCGGCCGCGGGTGGCTCGTGCTGATCGCCGTGATGGTCGCGGGCTCGACGCTGGCGGCGGCGCTGGCGTTGAACCCATGGGCGGCGCTTTACACTTTCCTCGGCGCGTTTTTCTACGCCATCGTCTACACCGTGTGGCTGAAGCGCCGCACCTGGTTCAACATCGTGATCGGCGGGCTCGCGGGCAGTTTCGCGGTGCTGGCCGGGGCGGCTGCGGTGACGCCGGCGCTGGGCGCGGTGCCGCTCATTCTCGCGCTGGTGCTGTTTTTGTGGACGCCGTCGCATTTCTGGTGTCTCGCGATCGCCTATCGCAAGGACTATGCCGCGGCCGGCGTGCCGATGCTGCCGGTGGTGGTGGGCGATGCGCGTGCCGCCCGCGTCATACTCGCCAATACCGTGCTGCTGGTCGCCGCATCGCTCGCACCGGCAGGGTACGGGATGGGGGGCATCTACCTCGCCGGCGCCGTGCTCGGCGGCGCGTATTTTCTGCAAAAGAACATCGAGCTCGTGCGCCAGCCGGACGCCGCCACCGCGATGCGCTGTTTTCATGCGTCGCTCGCGCAGCTCACGCTTCTCTTGACGGCAGCGATGGTAGACGCAGCGATCGCTGCCTGATGCGCGCGCTCATGCTGCGGCGCCCGGTGTGGGGTCTGGTTGCGCTGCTGCTCGTGCTTGCCACGCCCGCCGCGCGCGCGGCAGAGAACGATGGCACCGCCGCTTTCGATCCCGCGGCCGCGGTCAAATCGAGCCAGAGCGTGATCGGCAGCACACCCGGCGATTACGTTCTCTACGACCGCGCCGGCCGGCGCGTGCCGCTCTCTTCCTACCGCGGCAAGCCGCTCCTGGTAAGCTTTGTCTACAGCGGCTGTTTCCAGGCTTGTCCCGTGGCCACCAAGCTGCTTGCGAACGCGGTTGCGGGTGCGCAGCGCGCCCTCGGTGCCGGCAGCTTCAACGTGATCACCATCGGTTTCAACCTGCCGTACGACACGCCGCAGGCGATGGCCGATTTCGCCCGGCGCCAGGGCGTGACATTGCCGAACTGGGAGTTCCTGAGCCCCGAGGCGGCCGGTGTCGAGCAACTGGCGCGCGAGTTCGGCTTCACCTACCGCGCGACGCAGGGAGGGTTCGATCACGTCACGCAGGTGACGATCGTCACCGCCGGCGGCACCATCATGCGCCAAGTGTATGGCGACAGTTTCGAGTTGCCGCTGCTGATCGAGCCGCTCAAGCAACTCCTGACCGGATCGCCGGCGCAGTTCGAGGGGCTCGCGCAGATGATCGAGAAAGTGCGGCTGGTATGCACGGTCTACGATCCGGCGTCCGGGCAGTATCGTTTCAACTACACGGTGCTCATTGAAATCTTCGCCGGTTTCACCATCATCGCTGCGGTGCTGCTGTTCCTGTTCAGGGAATGGCGGCGCAATCGCAAGCTGCCCGGTGTATAAGCGCGCCCGCTGACGGGGTGCGCCCAAATTGATTATCATCAACCCCGGTTGCCCGCGGCGGCCTTAACATAAAGGCGGCGCGGGTTTGCGCTGGTCGCGGGTGGAAACGCTCGTGCGTAATGGTGTGCGGCAGGATGCCCTTGCGCATGCCGCAGGCGAAGTTCCGGAAGGGAATGTCAACGTGTTAAGGCGGATACAACTGGCGGGACAGTGGCTGTTCCTGCGCGTGGAAGCGCTGTTCAATCTCGCTTTCGGCGACCGGCTGAATCCGCTCTACTACCTCGGGCCGATCGCGTATTTCATGCTGTGGGTCGTGGTGGCGAGCGGGCTCTACCTTTACGCATTCTTCGAGACCGGCGTCGACGAGGCCTACGCGTCGGTCGAATTTCTGACCCATCAGCAATGGTATCTCGGCGGCGTGCTGCGCAGCGTGCACCGCTATGCGTCGGATGCGATGGTGCTGACCATGGCGCTGCACATGCTGCGCCACTTCACGTTCGACCGTTATCGCAGCTTCCGCTGGTTCTCGTGGGCGACCGGCGTGATCCTGCTGTGGCTGGTGTACGCGGCGGGCATCAACGGCTACATGCTGCCGTGGGACGAGCTCGCGCAGTTCACCGTGATCGCCACCGCCGAGTGGTTCGACTGGCTGCCGATGTTCAACGGCACGCTGATCCGCAATTTCATTTTCCAGGACGCCGTCAACGACCGCCTGTTCTCGCTGCTGTCGTTCATCCACATCGGCCTGCCGCTCGCCGTGCTCGCGCTGTTGTGGATTCATACCCAGCGCGTGCCGCACGCCAGGACCAACCCGCCGCGGCCGATCGCCACGACTCTGGTCCTGGTGCTGGCCGTGCTGTCGCTCATCAGGCCGGTGCTCT
>JAHFRL010000144.1 GCA_023266235.1 Betaproteobacteria bacterium | reverse complement strand
ACCAGATTGCAATTCGCGCGCAGCTCAGTGATCTGCGCCAGCACCTGGCTACGGTCCTTGCCGTGGATCATGCAGTAGAGGTTGTAACGCCAGTCGGGCAGGTGGCGCAGGCGCCGGTAGCATAAGGTGACAAATGGCGCCGCGGCCACGCGCCGGCCCACCGCGCGCACGTCAGCGTTGGGCACGTCCCACACCACCATCGCGTTGGCGTGGTACCCCAGTTCATGGTGCCGCACGATCACGCCCAGGCGGTTGATGACGCGGGCATCCAGCCAGCGCTTGAGCGTCGCGATTACCGTCGCTTCGGTCGTGCCGGCGCGCAGTGCCAGCTCGGCGTAGGGCGCGCTCGTGAGCGGCAATCCTTCCTGCAACGCGCTCACCAGCGCGTGCTCGGAAGGATGCAGGATGAAGGATGCAGGATGAAGATTACCGTTTCGGCCTTGCGTCTTGCGCCTTGCGCCCGCTTCCCTCGCCGGCGCGGTTTCACTGCCTGCCCGGTCCAGGTCGAATCCCAGATCGAGGTGGTACGGCTCGACCAACGGCAATGACAGCACCCGGCCGCAACGCGCCGCACGCTCGATGTCACGCACCACCGCGTCGACTTGACTCTCATCCGGCCCGGTAATGACGAACCACAGATTGAAATGATGCTCGCGCTCGTAGTTGTGGTTGACCCCGGGAAAGGAACTGACGAGCTCCGCCAGCTGCTGCAGGCGCCCCTGCGGCACGGACAGGGCGGCCAGTGTAGCCGCTCCGATGCGTCCCGGCACGAACGTTGCGCCGATGCGGCTCACCTTGCCGCCGGCAACGAGTTCGCCGAGCGTCGCCAGCACCGCGCCTTCATCCGTGCCCAGGCGCGCTGCGATTTCGGCGTACGGGCGGGACGTGAGCGGAAAATCACGCTGAAATTCGTTGAGCAGGCGGTCGTCAAGCGCAGCCATGTCAGAACCCGGTGCGGAACGCGCGCGAAGTGAAGAAAATGCCGCTCGGCTTGGCGGCGGGTATCGTTGCGACGCGCGCGAAGCTCGCCGTGTCATAAACCACGACACGATCGTCATCACGCGCGGAAAGCCATACTGCCTCGCCGCGCGGCGTGAATTCCATGTGCAGGATCGCGCGGCCGGGCATGAGCGTCTGCGCCACCTGGCGAGTCTCGGTATCGATTACCTGCACCGTGTCGTAGTCGGGCAGCGCGAAATTCACCCACACCTGCCGCCCGTCGGGCCGCGCGATCACGAACACCGGCTGGCCCGCGACCGCGATGCGCCCGGCCTCGCGCCACGTGTCGGTGTCGATCACCAGCACTTCATGGCGCCCGACCGCCGGCACGAACGCGTGGCGCCCGGCGATCGCCCAGCCTTCGAGGTGCGGCATCTTGTAGACGGGGAGTTTTTGCGCGCCTTTGCGGTAGCCGTCGAGCACGCGCTTCACGCCGCGCTCGGTATGCCACAGGTCGAGCATCGCCATGCCGTCTTCGCCGAAGAGCCCCGCCAGGTAATAGCGGCCGTCCGGCGTCACCAGCGCATCATACGGCTCCTTGCCGACGCCTTTGAACTTCTGCAGCGCGGGGCGGCGCGGGTCGCTCAGGTCGGCGACCCAGATCTCGCCGGCCTCGAAGAGGCTGAACACGAAACGGTTGCCGGGCGCATCCTCGAGCCCCACGACCTTGGCGAGCTTGCCCTCGCCGTAGGCGGCGGGAATGTCGGCGAGCGGTTCCAGCGTTGCCGCATCGAACACCTTGACGCCGCCGGGAACGTAATTCGCAACCGCGATGAGCCTGCCGTCCTGCGAGATCGCGCCGCCGATCGAATTGCCCGACTGCACCACGCGCCGGTCGATGCGTCCGCGCAGGAGATCCACTTTAGTCAATCCGCCGTCGCGCCCGAACACGTAAGCATAGCGGCCGTCGCGCGAATAGACCACCGAGGCGTGCGACAGATTGCCGAGACCCTCGACGCGGCCGATCGCTACGCGCTGCGTGGTGTCGACCAATTGCATGCTCCCATCTGCGCGCTCGATTATGACGCCCAGATCGCCGCTGCCGCGCGGCTCAGGGGCAGCGCAACCCGCCAGCGCGAACACGGCGCACCACAGCAGCCAGCGCAGCTCAGCGCCCATCGGGGAATCCGGTGAGCAGACGCTCGGCGATCCATTCGGCATCCGCCTCCGACAACAGCGGCGACCATCCCGGCATCGCGGTGTTCTTGTTGCCGTAGAGGATCACTTGCTTGATATAGGCCGCCGGCTTGCCCTTGAGCGCCGCCGGCACCAGCGCCGGCCCGAGGCCGCCGGCGAGCGTCATGCCGTGGCACGAACCGCAATCCTGGCGCACCATATAAGTGAGCTGCGCCGCGCGCCGCGCGGTCGGCGCGGCGTCAGCCGCACCGGCAGAGGTGGCGAACGTCACGCCGAACATCGCGATCACCAGCAACAGCAGAACGAACGGATGCGGCAGCCGATAAGGCTGCCACGCTACTTCATGCAGCGATACGCGTTCGCGTGCGCGCTGCGCGCACCTTACATCGACAGGATCCACTCGACCAGCGTCGCGGCTTCGGCGTCGCTCACCTTGTCATTGGCGGGCATCGGGATCGGGCCCCAGATGCCTTTGCTGCCGGCTTTCACGTTCTTCACCAGCAGCGCCTGGGCATCCTTGGTGCCCTTGTACTTCTTCGCCACGTCCTTGTAGGAAGGCCCGAGGATTTTCTTGTCCGCAGAGTGGCACTGCAGGCAGTTGTATTTCTTGGCGAGCGCCTCCGCCTGCGCCGCGTCGGCCGCGCCGGCGTTCGGCGCGGCCACCGCCAGCACGGCGAACATTAATCCCGCCGCCAGATTGGTCTTCATCCGCATGCTCCTTCTCAATAGATATCGTGCGTCGTGTTATAGACGTTGAAGTGGCCGGTCGGCGTGATCAGTTTCGGGTCCTTTATCACCGCCTTGAGCTTGCGGGTCTTGTCGTCCACGACCACCAGCGCCGACTGCTGGTTCTTGGCGGACCACACCGCGAACCATACTTCGTCGCCCGCCTTGTTGTACTCGGGCTGCACGATGCGCTTGGCGCCTTCGCTTATCCCGGCCCACTCGGCGATCGGCAGGATTGCGGGTTTTTTCGACAGGTCGTTGATGTCGAACACCGCGACCGACTGCGCGATCTTGGAATCCGGATTGAGCGGCGTGTCCACCCACAGGTTCTTCGACTTCGGATGGGTCTTGATGAACAGGTTGCCGCCGCCCTGACCGTCGAGCGTCTGCACCACCTTCCAGGCATTGTTCTTGTGATTCACCGGATCGGTGCCGATCAACGAGATCTTTGCGCTGCCCAGGTGCCCGGTTGCCCACACCGGACCGAATTCGGGATGCACGAAGTTGGCGCCGCGCCCCGGATGCGGGATCTTGTCGACGTCGATCAACTTCTCAAGCTTGCCTCGCTTGGTATCGACCACCGCGATCTTGTTCGACTGGTTGGCCGCCACCAGGAAATAGCGTTTGCTCGCCTCCCAGCCGCCGTCGTGCAGGAAGCGCGCCGCGCCGATTTCGGTCACCTCGAGATTTTCAAGGTCTTTATATTCGACCAACAGGATCTTGCCGGTTTCCTTGACGTTGACGACGAACTCGGGCTTGAAGTTCGAGGAAACGATCGCAGCCACACGCGGTTCCGGGTGATATTCCTGCGTGTCCACCGTCATGCCGCGGGTCGACATGATCTTGAGCGGCTCGAGCGTGTCGCCTTTCATGATCACGTACTGCGGCGGCCAGTAAGCGCCGGCGATCGCCAGCTTGTC
Organism: Betaproteobacteria bacterium; assembly: GCA_023266235.1. Taxonomy (GTDB): domain Bacteria; phylum Pseudomonadota; class Gammaproteobacteria; order Burkholderiales; family SG8-41; genus PALSA-1004. The sequence goes on along the minus strand of JAHFRL010000144.1, from coordinate 7,752 downwards.
TTCGTAGCCCTTGTACTTGGAGGTATCGACCGAGCGCGCTTCCAATCCGATGCGGATTTCGGCGACGTTGTCAGGCTTCTCCATCCACAGGTCGATCATGTTGATCTTGGCGTCGCGGCCGATCACGAACAGGTAACGGCCCGAAGCCGACATACGCGAAATGTGCACTGCGTAGCCGGTCTTCACGATGTTGATGATCTGCTTGGTATCGCCGTCGATCAACGCCACTTCGCCGGTATCACGCAGCGTGGTCGAGAAGATGTTCTCGATGTTGTACTTGTTCATCTTCTTCTGCGGCCGGTCGGCGGGCGCCACGATCACCTTCCACGTCTTCTTCATGTCTTCCATGCCGAATTCGGGCGGGGTGGGAGGCGTCTGCTGCACGTAGCGCGCCATCAGCTCGACTTCCTTCTCGGTCATCTCGCCCGAGGTGCCCCAATTCGGCATGCCGGCCGGTGAGCCGTAGTTGATGAACACCTTCAGGTAATCGGTGCCCTTGGCGATCGTGAGGTCGGGCGTTAGCGGCTTGCCGGTCGCGCCCTTGCGCAGCACGCCGTGGCAGCCGGCGCAGCGCTCGAAGTAGATCTGGCGCGAGCGGTCGAACTCCGCCTTGGTCATCGGCGGCGCCTTGGGATTTACGTCCTGGTGCATCTCGACATCGCCCAGCGGTGAACCGCCCGCCTGATACCTGAGTTCCGGCTCGGTCACGCCCGGCGGGGACTTGGGTTTGGACTGCGCGGGCGCGCTCGGCGCAGCCTTCGGTTTGTCCTGCGCTGCCGTACTGCCGATCATTAGTGGCGACGCCACCAACGCGGCGACCGCGAGCATGGCTACGGATTGCCTGACTTTCATGGGTTCAGCTCCTTGGCTGCAGATATGAAAACTTCGCACAAATCAGGCGCCAGATTGACAGCCGGCGATTCCCCCAGCCTTGATCTGAATCAAAGATTGCTTAGCGGCGGCATCTTACAGTGCAAACGTACCCCGGCGCAGGCCCGGGCACGCAATAAGCCCATGTTTCTACTGACGGAGAGACGCGCATGCCAGACTCGGAAGCCGCACCCCCGGCAGCGCCGGTGCCCGCCGGCGCAGGCGCACGCAGCGGCGGTTCATGCCGCGCCGCGCCGCGCGTGACGAGTCTGTTCACGCCGTCCGGCGACGCCGCAGTGACCCGCGGCGGCCGCTTGCTGCGCAGCGCGCCCGCCGGGCGCAGCGGACGGGTGTATCTCGTCGGCAGCGGGCCCGGCAACCCCGAACTGCTCACGCTGCGCGCATACAAGCTGCTGCAGCTCGCCGACGTCGTGCTTCACGACCATCTGGTCGCGCCGGAAATCGTCGCCATGGCGCGTCACGGCGCGCAACGCATCTACGTCGGCAAGGAACGCTCCCGCCACACGCTGCCGCAGGGAGAAATCAACCAGCTGATGGTGCGGCTCGCGCGTGAAGGCAAGCGCGTGCTGCGGCTCAAGGGCGGGGATCCTTTCATTTTCGGCCGCGGCGGCGAAGAGATCGAGACGCTCGCCGCCGCCGGCATCCCGTTCGAGATCGTGCCCGGCGTGACCGCGGCAACCGGTGTGGCCGCCTACGCCGGCATCCCGCTTACGCATCGCGATTACGCGCAGGCCTGCATATTCGTCACCGGCCACCTCAAGGACGGCACCATGAATCTCGACTGGCCGGCGCTGGCGCGTCCGCATCAGACGGTGGTCGTGTACATGGGACTGCTCGGCCTGCCGGTGCTGTGCCAGCAGTTGGTCGTGCACGGCTTGCCGGCGGCAACTCCTGCCGCCGTGGTGCAACAGGGAACCACGCCCCAGCAACGCGCCGTCTGCGGCACGCTCGAAACATTGCCGCTGCTCGCGTTCAAGGCCGGGCTCGAACCGCCGACGCTGATCATCGTCGGTGAAGTGGTCAAACTGCGCGCCAAGCTCGCGTGGTTTTCGCCACACGGCACAGCGCGCACCGACGGCGACGAGCCGGCAATCCTTACTGCGGGATAGGCCCGCGGCGAGGCGCCGCCGGGTGCACGCGCTGCGCGACCCCCGTCAGCACCATCAATAGCAGCGCGGCAACCGCATTGTGCGCGACTGCCAGCGCCAGCAGCGGCTGCGCCACGATCAACGCAACGCCCAGCACGATCTGCAGCAACAATAATCCCGCCAGCAGTGCGCCCTGCACGCGCAATTGACCGCCGCTCAACCAGAGCGCGACCGCCAGCCATGCGACCGCGCAGGCAGCCAGTGCCGCGCCGAGGCGATGCGTGATATGCAGCGTCTGCGCGGCGTCGCCGCCAGCGGATGTCAGCGCATGCAGCGGATCGAATGCCGCCCACGACCCGCGCGACGGCCACCACAGTCCGTTGCAATCGGGAAACGTGGGGCATGCCAGCGCCGCATATTTGGCGCTGACCAGTCCGCCAAGCACGATCTGCGCGACGACCAGCAACAATGCGAGCCGCGCCGCGCCGGCCAGCGCACGCGGCACCGCTTGCGGCGCCGCTGCCATCAGCTGCAGCCGCAGCAGCCACAGCAGCGCGAGCAGCGCCATACCGCCCAGCAGATTGCCGAGCGTGACCGCGGGTAACGCCGCGCCCGGCGTAAAGCGGCCGAGCAGCGCCAGGAAGACCGTCAACGCAAGCACCGCCAGCACGCCAGCCGTCACGCCCCGCCGACGGCGCTCGCCGCTCAACCATAGTACCGCGGCGATGCCGATCAGCACGCCGACGGCACTGGCGGCGACGCGGTGAGTCGCACGCACTTCGTCCGTGTGCGCCGCCTCCGGCAATGGCGCGGCTTGCGTCGCAGCATCCGGTTTTGCGATCGCGCCATAACACGCCGGCCAGCCGCTGCAGCCGAGGCCGCTTTGAGTCAGGCGCAGCCATGCGCTGCTCACGATCACCACCAGCACCAGCGCGGCGGCGGCCGTCGCCAGCCCCGCCACCAGGCGCGCCGTGCGTTGGGCGCGGTCGCTAGCGGGCATCGGTCTCCGTCCGGGCGCCGGCCCGCGGTTGTGTCATCGCGCGGATCACCACGATCACGAACAACAGTCCGCCGATCACCGCAATCAGTCCGCCGGCGCCCATCACCCCCATGGCGGCGATTTCGCTGCTGGTGCGCAGTACCTGCTCGGCCCCCGCCACCTTGCGCTGCACGCCGTAGCCGCCCGACCACACCAGGCCGATGATATGGAGCAGCTGGCCCGCGCCATACAGCCACGCCTGCGCTGTCGCGAGCCGCGGCGCGGGCTCGGCGAACCCGAGGCGCGGCAGCAGCAGATACACCACTCCCATCAGCGCCAGCGTGACGCCGACGATGCAGCCGTGGTAGTGCGCGGGAATTTTGACGTTGCTGCCGTGGATCACGAAGCCGATCGCGCCGCCGACCGCGAACAGCGCCATCGACGCGAACAGCGCCGCGCGCAGCGGCCGCGCGGATGCCGGCAGCGCGCCGCCGCGCCACATGCCCCACGCCACCGCGGCGCCGAGCGGCACGATCGCGAGCCCGCCGCCGAACTGCATCAGCCATGTCAGCCAATGACGGTGTTCGACCGAGGTGACGCCGTAGGCAAGATAGATAATCGGGATCAGGAACACGCTGATGAGGCCGATCGCGAGCAGCAGCACGGTAAGCCGCGGCGTCAGCGGCACGCGCGCGCCGCAGCTCGAAGCGAGCCACAGCCACGCCACCAGCATCAGCAGCGTGTAGGTGAACTGCACGACATGGCCCGGCCCCCAGAACAGGATGTCGTAATAACCGCGTGCCGGCAGCCCGGACGGCATTTCGAAGTACGACCACGCGAGCGCGATCAGTATCACGGCCGCCGCCACCGCGGCGGCGTTGAGGCCGAACCGCAACGCGCCGTCGCCGTCGAGACGCACGCCGACCAGCGGCGCCGCCGCCAGGGTGCGCACCACCAGCAGCAGAAAGCCGGCGCCAAACGTCGTCAGGCCGGCGAGAAACAGCGGATCGTCGAGTACCGGCACGTAGTTGCTCATGACCGGGTTGCCGCTGCCGAAAAACGGCGCGGCGCACATCAGAGCCGCGCCCACCGTGGCGAACGCAAGCGCGCTCCAGCCGGTGTTGATCAGGCGCTCGGCGCTGTTGATGCTCCACAGCACGCCGGCGAGCGCGAGGAACCACACCAGCACCGACAGGTCGACGTGCACCACCAGCGCGACGCGGAAAAAATCGACCAGCGGAAACACATCCTTGAAATAAGGCGCGCGCGCGGCCACCAGCAGCACCGAAAAAATGCCCGCGCCGATCAGCGACGCGAGACCGAGAACGAGCCAGCCGAGCGCGAGCCCGCGCCGCGCGCCGGCGGGGATGGCAAGATCATAGCGGGTGTCGGGCAGCCCGTCCGTCGCCGCATGCCGTGGTTGCACGCTATTCGTCACTACCCTGCTCCCTGATGATTACAATTTCCGGCGCTTCTCACGCCGGCATGCGCTTGCGCCGCGAAGGGCGCGCCGGGCCGCTGCGCGGCAGCGCTTTCAACGCGGCATGGAAGCGCTCCAGTTCATGGTTCAGCGCCGCCTCTTCCCCTGCGCTGTACCATGCTATCCGCACGCGCTGCGCTGCAACGTTGCCGCGCAGATGCGGCTCGCGCTTGCGCTCGAGACGCTCGCGGGTCAAGGTATTGCCGAACCGGTACTGGCAGTCGCCGCTGCGGCAGCCGGTGACGAATATACCATCGGCGCCGCTGCGCAGCGCGTATTCGACGAACGACGGCGGCAACTGGCCCGTGCACAGCAGGCTGAACACCGCGACATCCGGCGCTTCGAGTTTGCCGACAGCGGCGGCACAATCGCAGCCGAATACCACGATGCGGCGCTCACCATCGAGCCGCGCGAGCGCTCCTTCGAGTTGCGCGCGTAACCGGTTGACGGTGAATTGCGGCATGTCGATACCGGTCGTCAGTTGCTCGTTGCTGCGGAACGGCGTTGAGGACGGGCACGCCCCGGCGCAGATGCCGCAGCTTGCGCACAGCGCCGGAATCACCACGGCGTGCTGCTGCCCCGGTCTGCCGCCGGCGCGCGGCTGCATTATTACTGCCGCGTACGGGCAATCGGCGAAACAGCGCGCGCAGCCGTTGCAGTTGTTGACGTCGACCCGCGCCACCGTGGCGGCACGCCCGCACGCAAGCAGCGGCAGCGCCGCGAGCACGGCGGTAGCTGCTCCGGCCAGCGCCCACACCGCCGCCGGCGACCACGAGTACACGAACGGATAGGCGAACAGATAAAACCAGTCGAACTCGAGCCGCTGCGGCATCACTGCAAGATCGGCGGGCTCCATGCTGACCGCGGGCACGGCGAGCGAAAGCGCGAGCAACGCGGCGAACGTGCCCCAGCCGAGCGCACGCGCCGGATTGGTGTCGGGCTGGCTCACGCGCTGCACGTGGATGAACATCCCGAGCAGCAGCGCGAGTGGAATGCCGATATGCAGGAACACGAGCAGCGTGAAAAAGCGGCTGCTGACGTTCTCCGCAGTCAGGAAGTTGCGCGCGAGCGGCGCGCCGAAAAGATCGAGCCAGTCGAGCCACTCGGTGGTGGCGATCGCGATGAACTGCGCGAGCTCGTCCCATACCAGCCAGTAGCCGCCGATACCGGAGGCGAACAGGAACCACACGAGCGGCACGCCGGTCAGCCACGAAAACCAGCGGAAACCCGCGTAGCGGCGGTGCAGGAATTCCTTGACGAGATGCAGCGCGACCACGATCACGAACGCGTCCGACGCATAGCGGTGCAGGCTGCGCATCACGCCGCCCGCGTACCACTGCCCGCGCGTCAGTGCATCGACCGAGCTATAGGCTCCTTCGACGCTGGTATCGAAGAAAACATAGAGATAGATGCCGCTCGCGGCGACCACCCAGAACAGGAAGAAGCCGAGCGCGCCGAGATGGCGCCACGGGTTGGCCGCCGCGCCGAACGCGCGATCGAACCCGCGTTCGACTTTTTGCAGCTGGCGCAGCGCCGCGATGCGGCCCGCGCTGGGCGCGCCGCTCACAGCTTGAATTCGAACCCGCCCGTGGCGGCGTGGAAGTCGATCACCAGCACGCGCCCGGGCTTGAGCTCGAGTTCGACGTCGCGTACGTAGTTGAAATCGCCGCCGACGCGGTCCTTGAGCCGCGCGACGATGCGGTGCGTGCCCGCGGCGACCGGCAGACGCCGGTAGACCGTCGAGGCGCCGTCCCGCGTCAGCCCCGACGGCGGCGCCACGACCTGCACGACCAACTGCCCGTCGAATTCCAGCTCGACGGTGACCGGAGCGCGCTCGCGCGGGCAATCCAGCGGTGCGCGCATGTTGGGCGGGAGCTTGGCCAGCTCCTCCGGCGCGCGTTCGCGGCATTCCACCTTGCGCTGTGCCGCATGACTGAGAGAGAGCCGGACCAGAGCCTGGCCGGGCGCGAGATGGTGATACGCCGGTGAAGTCGAAAAATAGCCGACGATCGCCATGAACGGCACGTAGAGCAGCGCCTGCGCGAGAAAACGCAGCACGTTCTTCATGGCGCGCCCCCGAGCCGCACCATGTCGGCCTGCAGCGTCGCGGTCTTGAGATGCGGCACGAGCTTGAACGCGTCCGAAAAGCAGTCATCCTGCGTCAGGCCGTGGGCCATGAACGCCGGATGCGCCGCCGCGACCATCGCAGCCGAACCGCAAGCGTAGATCTGGTAGGCGCTCAGATCAGGGAAGTCCTGCAGGATCGCCTCGTGCACGAGTCCGGTGCGGCCGGCCCAGTGGTCCTCGGGCTTCGGCTCCGACAGCACCGGCATGAACTTGAAGTTGCCGTGCTCCCGCTCCCATTGCCGCGGCAGATCGCCGAGGTAAAGGTCCTGGAGCGAGCGCACGCCCCAGTAAAGGATCATCTGGCGCTGCATGCCGGTGCGAAACGCGTATTCCACCATGCTCTTTACCGGCGCAAAACCGGTCGCGCCGGCGACGAAAATGATCGGCTTGGCGCTGTCCTCGCGCAGGAAGAACGACCCGAGCGGTCCCTCGAAGTGCACCACGTCGCCCTCCTTCATCGCGGTGAACACGTGCGTCGTAAACCGCCCGCCCTGAATCCAGCGGATCTGCAGTTCGATGATTTCCGTATCCCCCGGTGCGGTGGCAAACGAGAAGCTGCGCCGCTCGCCGTCCTCGAGGATGATGTTGATGTACTGCCCGGCGTAATAGCGCAGCTGCTCGCCGCCCTCGGGCCTGAGGAACACCTGCATCACGTTCTCCGCGAGCCGCACCATCTTGTGCACGCGCGCGGTGTAGATCTTGACGGGAATGCCGCCCGGCGCGCTCACCGGCATGTACTCGATCTCGACATCGGATAGCGGCGTGGCGCAGCAAAGCAACGCTTTGCCATCGCGCCGTTCGGCATCCGTCAGCACGCTCGGCTGGTAGGCGCCATAGTCGACCGTGCCGTAGAGGATGCGGCCTTTGCAGACGCCGCAGCCGCCGTTGCGGCACTCGAACGGAAGCTGAATGCCCTCCCGCAGCCCGGTATCGAGGATCGTGTCGCCTTCGCGCGCGGCGACGATACGGTTGTCGGGGTGCACCAGCACGTGGAACAGCCTGCCCTTGCGTGCAAGCTTGGGCGGCAGCCACGGCAGCAACAGGAACAGCGCCGTCGCGCCGCCCACCAGCAGCCACACCTCGCCCGGATTCCAGCGGTAGATCAGCGCATAGACCGGCAGGTAGAACCAGTCGAAATCGATGGTCGTCAGCGCGGCGCCGAGATCCGCATGCGCGCCGGAGAGCAC
>JAHFRL010000143.1 GCA_023266235.1 Betaproteobacteria bacterium | reverse complement strand
CTAGCAACCACGGTACAAACGTCCCGCGCCGACCGAATTCTGAAGCGGAGGAGTCCAGACTATGAATCGGTTCGTTGCCGTTTGCGCGCGCCTTGCCGCCGCCGCCTTTGCACTGGCGCTTGCGCCATCCGGCGCGGCTGCGCAGCAGTATCCGAACAAGACTATTCTGATCATCGCGCCGTTTTCCGCCGGCGGCGACTCCGATCTTGCCGCGCGCAACCTGGCAGGCGTGCTGCCCAAATATATCGGGCAGAACGCGATCGTTCTCAACAAGGTGGGCGCCAGCGGCGCGATCGGTTCCGAATACGTGAGGAAAGCGACTCCCGACGGCTATATTCTGCTGCTCGCTCGCGTCGGCTCGCAGGCGACGCTGCCGGCGCTGAAACCCGATCTCGAATACAAATGGAATGATTTTACTTTCCTCGGGCTGCTCGAGCTGAATCCCTACGTGTGCGCGGTGCGCGGCGATTCGCCGTACAAGACGTTCGGCGATTTGGTCGAGGGCATCCGGAAAAATCCCGGCAGGCTCAAATACAGCACCGCCGGCGTCGGCACCATCCACGAGATGGGGCCGCAGATGCTGTTCGACATCCTCAAGCTCGGCAAGGAAGCGGCGATCCAGGTGCCGTACAAGGGCGGCGGCGATGCGACCGTCGCGCTGATGTCCGGCCAGGTCGATATCAACTGCACCAACCTCGGCACCGCGCTCGGTTTCATCAAGGCGGGACAGCTGCGGGCCCTGATGACGACCACGCCCGAGCGTTACAAGGAGATTCCCAACGTGCCGACCGCCAGGGAAGTCGGCTACCCGCAGCTCGAGCGCATCATCGGCTGGAGCGCGCTGTACGGCCCGCCCGGCATGGACCGGAAGCTCGTCGCGCACTGGGGCGACCTGTTGCAGAAGGTCGCGAAGGACCCGCAATGGGTCGGCGCAACCGAACGAATCGGCTCGGTGCCGCGCATCATGAATCCCGCCGACACCGCGAGATTCGTGCGGGAGCAGTTCGAAACCTACGACCGCCTCGGCAAGGCTATTGGTCTTACGCTGCAGTAATCTGAACGTGCTGGCTGCTTAGTTGAACAGATTCAATACGCCGTCGTTCTGAGTTTTGTCGACCTCAATCCAATACATGCGACACCAGCCCGTCCGCCAGCTTGGGTTCGAACCAGGTTGACTTCGTCGGCATGACTTCGCCCGCTTCGGCCACGGCCATCAAGTCTTCCATGCGCGTGGGATGGAGGGCGAAGGCGGCGGTCATCCCGCCGTTGTTTACGCGCTTCTCCAGTTCCGGCAGGCTGCGGACGCCGCCGACGTATTCGATGCGTTTGTCGCGGCGCAAATCCTTGATGCCCAGAACGGGTCCGAGCAAGCGGTCGGACAGCAGGCTCACGTCAAGGCGGGCTGCGGAATTGTTGACGGGAATCAACTCACGGTGGATCGCCAGGCGATACCACTGGCCAGCGAGATACAGACCGAATTCGGCTGGCTTGGCCGGTTTCACCGGCGAGGGACTTTTTCCCACGGAAAAGTTTTCCCGCAGACGCGCAAGAAAAGCCTCGGCGTCCATGCCGTTCAAGTCGGCGACAACGCGGTTGTAGGCGAGAATCTGCAGCTGGTGATGGGGGAAGATCACGGTCAGGAAGTAGTTGTAGTTTTCCTCTCCGGTGTGGCGCGGATCGGCGGTGCGGCGCGCAGCGGCTACGCGCGAGGCAGCCGCCGAGCGGTGGTGGCCATCGGCGATGTAGAGGGCGGGCGTGGTGTCGAAGGCTCGGGTCAGTCGTGCCTGGATCTCGGCGTCGCGCACCACCCACAGGGTGTGGCGGACGCCATCGCCGGCGGTGGCGTCTGCGTCGGGTGCGCCGGCCGAGGAACGGGCCAGGATGTCATCTATCTCTGGCGCGTTCGGATAAGCGAGCATGACCGGGCCGGTCTGGGCATTCAGCGCTTCGATCTGGCGCACGCGGTCGTTTTCCTTGTCCAGTTGCGTGAACTCGTGTTTGCGGATGCGGTTCGCGTCGTAGTCCGCCACCGAGGCCGCCGCCACCAAGCCGGTCTGCATGTGCCCGCCCATGATCAGGCGATAGACGTAGTAGCAGCGCGCCGGGTCGCGGGCGAGGATGCCTGCACTTAACATGAGACTCAGGTTTTCCGCTGCCTTGGCATAGACTTGAGGTGCGTAGGGGTTGGTTCCTATCGGCAGGTCGATTTCCGGCTTGGAGATATGCAGGAAGCTCCATGGCTTGCCGGCGGCTCGCGTGCGTGCTTCGTCGGAAGAGAGCACGTCGTAAGGGGGGGCGATGACTTCGGCGGCGCGGCCGGCAGCCGGGCGCAGGCCGGCGAAGGGTCGGATCAGGTGCATATGACGAGGTTCATGAGGAGGCTCTTATTGTGCCAGATCAACCGGCGAGCTCGCCGAAGATCTGCTTGACGCGCACGACCCGCTCTCCAACCTCGTGCAGGTCGGCGCTGACCTTGAGGCGGTCCTGCCCGGCCAGTTTGTAGTGCTTGTTGCGCTGGATCAATTGCATCACGCGCGCGGCGTCGAGCGGCGGGTTCGGTATGAACTGCAACTGCACTCCCGATTCGGAGGCGTCGATGCGCGCCACGCCGAGCGGCTTGCCGAGCACGCGCAGGCGGTGGCTCTCGAGCAGCGTTTTCGCGTGCGGCGGCAGCAGGCCGAAACGGTCGATTAGTTCCTCGTGCATCGTGTCGAGCTCACCGGCGGTGTCGCAGTTGGCAAGCCGTTTGTAAAGCACCAGCCGCTCGTGGATGTCATCGCAGTAGCCGTCGGGCAGCAGCGCCGGCGCGTGCAGGTTGATTTCAGTGGTGACCCCCAAGGGCGCCGACAGGTCGGGCTCGCGGCCCAGCTTCAACGATTTGATCGCGGTGTCGAGCATACCGCAATAGAGGTTGAAGCCGACTTCCTGCATTTCGCCCGATTGCTGATCGCCGAGCACCTCGCCGGCGCCGCGAATCTCGAGGTCGTGCATCGCGAGGAAAAAGCCTGAGCCGAGTTCCTCCATGAGCTGGATTGCTTCGAGGCGTTTTTTGGCTTGGCTCGTGATGCTGCCCTCGTCCGGCAGCAACAGGTAGGCATAGGCCTGGTGGTGTGAGCGCCCGACGCGGCCGCGCAGCTGGTGCAGTTGCGCAAGCCCGAACTTGTCGGCGCGGTTGATGATGATGGTGTTGGCGGTGGGCACGTCGATGCCGGTCTCGATGATGGTGGTGCACAGCAGGACGTTGAAGCGCTGCTGATAGAAGTCGCGCATCGCCATTTCCAGCTCGCGCTCGCGCATCTGGCCGTGGGCGATGCGGATGCGCGCTTCCGGCACCAGCCGCGCGAGGTTCTCCTCGATTTGGGCGATGGTATCGATGTCGTTGTGCAGGAAATACACCTGGCCGCCGCGCTTGAGTTCCCTCAGCACGGCTTCGCGTATCAGCCCGCGGCTCGTGCGCGCGACGAAAGTTTTGATCGCGAGCCGGCGCCGCGGCGCGGTCGCGATCACCGAAAAGTCGCGCAGGCCTTCGAGCGCCATGCCGAGCGTGCGCGGGATCGGGGTCGCGGTCAGCGTCAGCACGTCGACTTCGGCCCGCAGCGCCTTCAGGCGCTCTTTCTGGCGCACGCCGAAGCGATGTTCCTCGTCGATGATGACGAGGCCGAGGTTCTTGAACTTGATGTCGCTTTGCAGCAGCTTGTGGGTGCCGATCACGATATCGACTTTGCCGTCGGTGAGCGCGGCAAGCGTTGCGCCGGCCTGTTTCTGCGAGCGGAAGCGCGACAGCTCGGCGATTTTGACCGGCCAGTCGGCGAAGCGGTCGCTGAAAGTATTGAAATGCTGTTCGGCGAGCAGCGTGGTCGGCACCAGCACCGCGACCTGCTTGCCTTCGTTGACCGCGACAAACGCCGCGCGCAGCGCGACTTCGGTCTTGCCGAAGCCGACGTCGCCGCAGATCAGGCGGTCCATCGGCTTGCCCTGCTGCAGGTCGTCGAGCACGGCGGTGACGGCGGCAAGCTGGTCGGGCGTTTCCTCGAAGGGGAACGCGTCGCAGAACGCCTCGTAATCATGCTGCTGAAGGCTGAATGCATGGCCCTGGCGCATCGCCCGCTGCGCATACAGGTTCAACAGCTCGGCGGCGGTATCACGCACCTGTTTCGCGGCCTTGCGCTTGGCCTTGTCCCACTGGCCGCTGCCGAGATCGTGCAAGGGAGCCGTTTCAGCCGGCGCGCCGCTGTAGCGGCTGATGAGATGCAGCTGCGACACCGGCACGTAGAGCTTGTCGCCGCGCGTGTATTCGAGCGTCAGGAATTCGGTCGCACCGTCGCCGAAATCGAGATTCTGCAAGCCCAGGTAGCGGCCGATGCCGTGGCTCTCGTGCACCACCGGATCACCGGGCTTGACCTCGGAGAGGTCGCGCAGCATGCCTTCCGGGGTGGTTTTGCGCACTTCGCGTTCGCGCCGCATGCGCACCTGCGACGCATAAAGCTCGTTTTCGGTAACGATCGCGAGATTGCGGACGCGCAGCACGAAGCCCGCGGCAAGCGGCGCTACGCCGAGCATCAGTGGCGCAGCGTTGGCGAGGAACGCGCTGAAATCCGGACACGGCAGGGGGTTGATACCGTGCTCGCCGAAGTATTCGAGCATGGTCTCGCGCCGGCCGAGGCTTTCGGCGAGCAGCAGCGTGCGGCCGTTGAAGCCGGCGAGGAATGCCCGCAGCCGGTTGAGCGGATTGTCGGCGCGGCGGTCGACCGCCAGATTCGGAAGCGGGATTGTTTCCACTCCCGAATCTGGCGAGAGAGGCGAGAGGCGAGAGGCGAGAGGCGTTTCGGCGCTTTGCGCCGAGTCGTCTTCGACCAGTTCGATTCTGCTGAAAGGCTTGATCGCGCCGAAAAACGCGTCGGCTGCCAGAAACAGTTCGCCCGGCGGCAGTATCGGCCGGCTGCGGTCGCCGCCGAGCAGGGCGTAGCGCGCTTGCGTATCACGCCAGAACTGCTCGATTGCCGGTTGCGCGTCGTGATGCAGCACGATGGTCGTGGCCGGCGGCAGGTAATCGGTGAGGATCGCCGTATGCTCGAAGAACAGCGGCAGATAATATTCGACGCCGGCCGGCGCGATGCCGTTGCTCACGTCCTTGTAGAGCCGCGAGCGCGACGGATCGCCCTCGAAGCGCGCGCGAAAATTGCGACGGAACGTGGTCTGCCCATCCTCGTCGAGCGGGAACTCGCGCGCGGGCAAGAGCCGCACTTCGTTGACCTTGTAGATCGAGCGCTGGGTGTCGACGTCGAAGCCGCGGATCGATTCGATCTGATCGTCGAGGAGATCGATGCGGTACGGGAGCGCACTGCCCATCGGAAACAGGTCGATCAGCCCGCCGCGGAAACAGTATTCGCCCGGCGACAGCACTTGCGTCACGTGCGTGTAGCCGGCGATGGCGAGCTGCTTGCGCAGCTCGTCGGCGGCGAGCTTCTCGCCCTGCGTGAAGAAAAACGTGCGCGCGGCGAGGTATTCGACCGGCGTCAGGCGATAGAGGGCGGTCGTGACCGGTACAATCGCGACGTCGAATGCCTGCTGCGTGATCTGGTACAGCGTCGCGAGCCGCTCGGACACCAGATCGTGGTGCGGCGAGAAGCTGTCGTAGGGCAGCGTTTCCCAGTCCGGCAGCAGGTGGACTTTCAACGCCGGATTAAACCACGGGATCTCTTCGAGCAGGCGCTGCGCGTCGGACGCGGTGGCCGTTATCACGAGCAGCGGGCGCACCTTTCCCGCCAGTTCGGCGATGGCGAGGGCATCGGCCGAACCGTGGAACGGGCCAATCCGGCTCTTCTGGCCCGGCGGCAGCGCCTCCATCAGCATCGGTTTGTTGCGAAAAACCGCCATTATACAGGCGTTTAGTCGCTCGTTATCCCGACTGCAAACTAGGCTGGCCAGGCGGGGGCTGGTAAAGTGCCGGAAATGTTCTATCTCGATCTTTTCCGCGAGCTACAGAAGCATGACGTTCAATATGTCGTTGTCGGAGGCATCGCGATCAACCTGCACGGGGTCGAGCGGGCCACAATGGACGTCGACCTCGTGCTTGCGATGGACGAGGCCAATCTGCAGCGCTTTCTGAGAGCGGCTGCTGAACTGGATCTGAAGCCGTCCCTGCCGGTCAAGATCGAGTCCCTGTGCAATGCGGCACAGCTCGATGAATGGGTGCGGGAGAAACATATGATTGCTTTCTGCCTGCGGCCGCCGTCGAAAACGGCACCGTCCATCGACATCATCGTGCAACCCAAGGTATCCTTTGAAACGATGTACCGAAACCGAATCGAAAAGGATATCGGGGGTGTTCAATTCAAAGTCGCGTCGGTTGATGATCTGATAGCGCTCAAGACCGATACCGGACGGAATCAGGATGCCTCCGACATCATCGCGTTGAACAAGGTCAAACAGATTCTTGCCAAGGGCAAATGACTCGATGAAGATCGACTACGAATACGAGATCAGCGAAGAGCGTATCCGAGCCTATCTCGATATCCCGGAGATCGAGCGGCTGCGCTGGCTCGAGGAAATCTGCGTATTCACCAACATGTTCCGGCAGGCACCTGAAGTGGTCAGGTGTGAACCGGCACCGCTCGCGCCGGGTAGATCCGCTACTGGCTCCGAGTAAGCGGGTGCTCGGATTGTTCGGCAGCCGCTACAGGATGCGAATCATGAACTGGTACTGGTATTGATAAGCGGAACCGTGGCCTGCCTATATTTGCTAATCGCCGCTAGAAACGCGTGAAAGTCGCCACTCGAGGGCGCAAAAGTACCGGAGTCGAATTGTTTTGGCACTCTGAGTCAGCTGGCAGCAAGGTCAATTCATTACCTGCTACTGCTTCATCCCCAGAGCCGGCACGGTTCAACGCCGGTTGATTGCAACTGGAATGCGGCGGCGGCCGAACTGGCCGTGGAACGCTTCGAATGCGCCCGCGATCGGCGTTGCGCAGTGCGGGCATTTGCCGTCGGGCGTCACGTCGTAGGAAGTGATTTCGTGCCAGTCGCGCACGATCAGCGCCGCATGGCACGACGGACAGAAAGTCGTGCCGCCTTCGGAGTCGTGGACGTTGCCGGTGTAGACGTAATGCAGCCCGGCGTCGAGCGCGATCTGTCGTGAGCGGTGCAGCGTGGCCGGCGGGGTCGGCGGCAGGTCGTCCATCTTGTAATCCGGATGGAACGCGGTGAAGTGCAGCGGCACGTCGGGACCGAGTTCTTTCGCGATCCACTTGCACATCGCCGTGATTTCCTCGGCCGAGTCGTTTTTGCCGGGGATCAGCAGCGTGGTGATCTCGAACCAGACAGCGGTCTCGTGCTTGAGATACACCAGCGTGTCGAGCACCGGCTTAAGGTGCGCGCCGCACAGCTTGACGTAGAACTCGTCGGTGAACGCTTTGAGGTCGACATTGGCGGCGTCCATTTTGGCGTAGAACTCGCGCCGCGCCTGATCGTGCATGTAGCCGGCGGTGACTGCGACGGTCCGCACGCCGCATGCATGGCACGCGTCGGCGACATCCATTGCATATTCCGCGAAGATTACCGGGTCGTTGTAGGTGAAGGCGACGCTCTTGCAGCCGTTGTCGACCGCGGCGCGCGCGATCGCTTCCGGCGAGGCCTGGTCCATGAGCGTGTCCATTTCGCGCGACTTGCTGATGTCCCAGTTTTGGCAGAACTTGCAGGCGAGGTTGCAGCCGGCGGTGCCGAACGACAGAATGCTCGACCCCGGATAAAAGTGGTTGAGCGGTTTTTTCTCGACCGGGTCGATGCAGAATCCGGACGAGCGGCCGTAGGTTGTCAGTATCATCTGGTCGCCCACGCGCTGGCGCACGAAGCACGCGCCGCGCTGCCCTTCGTGCAGCCGGCAGTCGCGCGGGCACAGGTCGCATTGCATGCGCCCATCGTCGAGCATGTGCCACCAGCGTCCGGCGTAGGTCACGGCATTATCCATTGGCTGTTTCCCGCCACTTGCTCACGGTATAGCGCGAAAGCCTGACCGCCGGGTCCCAGAAATCGGGCGGCAGGCCGGCCTTGTATTTGAGATGGCCGAGAAAAACGCGCGGGTCGCTGAAATCCTCCCACACCTGCGGCAGAAACGTGCTGTGATGGTAGCCGTACTCGAAAATCACGCCGTCAATCCCGGGCTGCAGCTGCGCGAGCGCGTCCTCTTCGTCGTGGAACGCCATGCCCTCCACGGCCGACAAAACCGACACTTCGACGCTTATCATTTCGAACTCGTGTTTTTTCAGCGGCGCGAAGCGCGGGTCGCGGAAAGCCGCCGCCACGGCGTTGGCTCTGACATCTTCGCCGAGCGCGCGATGCGCTTCGAGCGTCCCTATGCAGCCGCGCAATTCGCCGCGCTGCATCAGCGTGACGAAGCACGCGCCGGCATGGCGCAGCCAGTCAGCGGTGTCCTGCGCGGCGAGCGGCGTGCCGAGCTGCGCCGCGATCGAGGCGCGCGCCAGCGGCAGCAGAATACCCCCGGCGTCCTGCGGCACCGCGGTGCGGGCAGCGGCCTGCTGCAGCGCGAGTGCGCCCAGGTCAGTGGACATGCGGTGTCTCGTAAAACGCAAACGCGCCGTAGCCGACGACGCGCTTGCGGTCGCCGGCAGTGTCGCCCGAGTTGCGCAGATCGAGCAGCTGAGGGGTGAGGCCACGCCGGCGCGCGGTCAGCACCAGACCGTTGACCGGCGTGCCGCCGCACGCCTGCTCGTGCGAGATGTCGGTGCGCAGGTCGAGGATCGCCTGCGCGGTGGCGCGGTCGATCGCCTGCGCCTCGTTGTAGCTCAGGTAATGCGACAAATCCGAGCTCACGACGATCAATGTCTCAGCGCCGCCCCACACCGCATCCAGTACCTGCGCGACCTCGTCCGCCGTCGCATCGCCGACCGCAAGCGGCACTACCGAAAACTTTTCGAGCACCGTCTGCAGGAACGGCAGGTGTACCTCCAGCGAATGCTCAAGCGCATGCGCTGCCGGGCTCACCGTGACTTGCGGCAGCGCCGACAGCGTCGCAACGGCAGCGGCATCGATGTCGATGTTACCGAGCGGGGTGGCCAGCACGGCCACGCCAGGCAATGCCAAGCCACGCACCGGCACGCGATGCACCGGGCCGAGCAGCACGACGCGCGTGACCTTACCGCGCACCGGCGCAAGCCGTGCGTAAACCGTGGCCGCGACCGGTCCGGAGTAGATATATCCGGCATGCGGCGCGATGATCGCCTTGGGTACGGGTTTGCCGCGGGCGGCGGATTCGGCGTCGGCAAGCAGCACGCCGACGTCGCGCGCCAGCTCCGGCGCGGCGGCCGGATAGAACATGCCTGCAACAGCGGGTGGACGCACCGTATTCATAGGAGCCTCACGTAATTGGTTTAAGGTGAGGGGCCAATGGCGGAATATCAAGGCCCGGTAAGGGTGCTGTCTGCATTATAGCCCTCGCGGTGGGTGACGATTGCAACGGACCAACGCGCAGGCGGCCGTGCCGCGGCGCAGGGCGGCGGTAGGGCATTGAACTGCTGATACAATCGCCGCTATTCGCGACTGCATCCCCCTGCCCATGCCGAAACTTTTTGCCTTGGTTCCCGCCGCCGGCAGCGGCTCGCGCATGGGCGGCGATCTGCCCAAGCAATATCTGCCACTCGCCGGCAAGCCGCTGCTGTACCACGCGCTCAACTGCCTGTGCCGAAGCGCTGCAATCGAGCGCGTGTTCGTGGTGCTGGCGCAGGGCGACAAGCAATTCGTGCAGTATGATTGGCAGCCGTTTGCCGCCAGGTGCGAGCCGCTGTATTGCGGCGGCCGGACGCGCGCGGCAAGCGTGTTCAATGGTCTGCTCGCGTCGCGCGATGAAATCGATGGCACGGATTGGGTGCTGGTGCACGACGCGGTGCGGCCGTGCCTGGCGCTCGAGGTGCTCGAACGGCTGATCGCAGGCTTGCGCGACGAGCAGACCGGCGGTTTACTTGCGCTGCCGGTGGTCGATACGCTGAAGCGCGGGGACGCCGACGCCTACGTGGTGCAGACCGAGCCGCGCGAGAACCTGTGGCAGGCGCAGACACCGCAGATGTTCCGCTATCGGCTGCTGCTGGAAGCGCTGCGCGCGATCGACCCGGCGCATGCCACCGACGAAGCGCGCGCGATCGAGCAGCTCGGCCTGCGCCCGAAGCTGGTGATGGGCGATATGCGCAACCTGAAAGTGACTTATCCGCACGACCTGGAATTGGCGGAAGTGATCTTGAAAAGCATGAACTGAACAAATCAAGACCATAGCCACGGAGCGCACAGAGTTCACGGAGGGGATCCAGGCAGTTTGTTTCTGTGTTCTCTGTGACCTCTGTGGCAAGAAAGGATTGCAATGAGAATTGGACACGGATTTGACGCGCACGCGCTGAAGGCCGGGCGCAAGCTGGTGATCGGCGGAGTGACGATCCCGCACGACAGGGGCCTCGAGGGCCATTCCGATGCCGACGTGCTGCTGCATGCGATCTGCGATGCGCTGATCGGGGCGGCCGCGCTCGGCGACATTGGCCGGCATTTTCCTGATAGCGACCTCAAATACCGGGGCATCGACAGCCGCAAGCTGTTGCGCGAGACCGCTGCGCTGCTCGGGAAAAACGGCTGGCGGCTGGTCAACCTCGACGCGACCATCATCGCGCAGGAGCCGCGCGTGGCGCCGCACATTCCGGCGATGATCGCCAACATCGCCGCCGATCTCGGCGTGCCGCCGCGCGACGTCAGCGTCAAAGCCAAGACCACCGAGCGGCTCGGTTTCACCGGCCGCGGCGAGGGCATCGCCGCCGAGGCGGTGGCGCTGATCACATGGCTCGCGCCGGACGTCAGCCAGCACAACGCCTGACCGCGCCGTCCCGTACCGCGCGCGTCTTCTTTGCGCTGTGGCCGGACGATAGCGTGCGCGATGCGCTGGACCGCAAGGCACGGATGTTGCATCGCAGTTGCGGCGGGCGCGTGATGCGCCGCGAGAACGTGCACCTGACGCTGGTGTTCATCGGCGATATCGCGGTCGGGCGCCTGGATGAGCTCAGGTCCGTGGCCGACACAATGTCCGGGGCGGCATTCGGAATCGTGCTCGATCAACTCGGCTACTGGCGGCACAACCGCATCGTGTGGGCGGCGCCGCAAACCGTGCCCGAACCGTTGCGCGAGCTCGTCACCGGACTCGAACGCGCGCTGAAGCAGGCGGGATATGAATTCGACCGGCGGCCGTATGCGCCGCATCTTACGTTGATTCGCGACGCGCGCGAACCGCGCGTTCTGCCCACTCTCGACGTGGCGTGGCCGGTGTCCGACTTCGCATTGGTGCAATCGGTGCGCGACGAGCATGGTTCCCGCTACCAGGTGGTCGCGAGCTGGCCGTTGGCGCCTGCTGCTCGCTAGCAGCTTGATGGAAAACTCTCTCAGGAGCGTCTTTTCTGTCATTCCCGCGCGTGAAGGCCTGCCCCGGCAGGTTGTAAGCCGAGGCGGGAATCCAGCAGTGTTTGATTTTCTTGTGAGCGTGTTTCCGGGCTCCCGCCTGCGCGGGAGCGACGAA
>JAHFRL010000031.1 GCA_023266235.1 Betaproteobacteria bacterium | reverse complement strand
AGCTTCCCAAGCTTTAGACGTGGGTTCGATTCCCATCACCCGCTCCAGCCCCGGTCGGCGTAAGCTCGACCCGCGGCGTTAATGGCAATGGCGGCCGCTGACCGCACAACCTTTTCCGAGGCAGGTCCGAATCATGAATAAAATCGTCAAGTTCGTCGTGCTGCCGCTGGTTGGCATCATCGTTGCGGTGGTCGCGCTGGCGGCCTATGTCGCCGCGACATTCGACCCCAACCAGTACAAGCCGCAAATCGTGCAAGCGGTCAAGGACAAGACCAAACGCGTTCTCAAGATCGACGGCGACATCAGGCTGTCGCTGTTCCCGAACATCGGCGCCGCGCTAGGCAAGGTATCGCTGTCGGAGTTCGAGAACGACAAGGAATTCGCCGGCATTGAGGATTTCCGCGTATCGCTGAAGATCCTGCCGCTGCTGTCGAAAGAGATCGTGGTTGACACGATCGAGATCAAGAATCTGCGCGCGAACCTGATACGCAGCAAGGACGGCAAGTTCAGCATCGACGACCTGACCGGCGGCGGCAACAAGTCCGCGCCGGCGGCGAAAAGCGAAGTACCACCGGTCAGGATCGACATCGCTCATGTGACGCTCGAGCATGCAACCATCACCTATTTCGATCAGGCGGCGGGCGCGAAATACGCGCTGTCGAAACTTAACCTGAGGACCGGCCGCATCGCAAGCGGCGTGCCGAGCAAGATCGAGCTGTCGGCAACGGTGCAAAGCGACAAGCCCAAGCTTGATCTCGAGACCGCGCTCAAGGCCACCGTCACTTTTGATCTCGACAGGCAGAGTTATGTTTTGGACGGACTCGATCTCAGTGCCAAAGGGTTGGCGGCGGGGATCAGCAATCTCGCCGTGACTGCGAAAGGCGATATCGATGCGAAGCTCGCGACCAGAGAATTCCTGATTTCGAAGCTTGCGATCGCCGCTAGCGGCAAGCAGGAGGGCGGCGACCTCAACGTCAAGTTCGATGTGCCCAGGCTCGTTGTGACCAAAGACATGGTCAGCGGTGAAAAAATCGGGCTCGATGCGACGTTGAACGCAGCCAAGAGCAAGCTCGTCGCCAAGCTCAGCGTTCCGGGCATCGACGGCAACGCGCAGTCGTTCAAGGCCGGCGAGATGACGGCAAGCGTTGAATTGCAGCAGGACGGCGCGACGATCAAGGCCAAGGTAACGAGCCCGCTTGCCGGCAGCGTGGACGCGCAGAAGATCGAGCTCGCAAAACTGGTGGCCACCATCAACGTCAACAATCCCAAGCTGCCGAAAAATCCGATCGACGCCACCCTCAACGGCTCGGCGCTGGTCGATTTTGCCAGGCAGAACGCGAATTTGACGTTTGCCACCAGGCTCGACGACAGCAACATCAGCGGCAAGGCAGGGCTCGCGAAATTCGCACCGCCGTTCTACACCTTCGACGTCAGCATCGACCAGCTCGACGCCGACCGCTACCTCCCGAAGTCTGACCCCAAGCAGAAACAGCCCGAGCAGCCGTTCGACCTGTCGGCGCTCAAAGGCCTGAACGCAAACGGCAGTCTCAAGATCGGCTCGCTAAAGGTGGCCAACGTCAAAGCGTCCAACGTGCGCCTCGACGTCAAGGCGGCCAACGGCCGTGTCGACGTCAGCCCGATTGCGGCGAGCCTGTATCAGGGTTCGCTCAATGGCGCATTGTCGGTGCAGGCGGCGGCAACACCCGTGATCGCGGTGAAGCAGAACCTGACCGGCATCAACGTCGGTCCGCTGCTCAAGGACGCCGCCAATTTCGAGACGCTCGAAGGCAAGGGCAACGTCTCGCTCGACGTGAGCGGGCAGGGCAGCACGGTGTCGGCGCTCAAGCAGGCGCTTAAAGGCAATGCCGGGATCAAGCTTGCCGACGGCGCGATCAAGGGCATCAACATCGCGGGCTCGATCCGCGACGCCAAGGCCAAGCTCGGCGTGCTGAAGGGTGAAAAATCGCAAGCCGCCAGCCAGACCGAGAAAACGGATTTTTCCGAGCTCACCGCGACGTTCAAAATCAAGAATGGCGTCGCGCACAACAGCGACCTCGCGGGTAAATCGCCGTTGCTGCGGCTGGGCGGCGAAGGCGATATCGACATCGGCAACGAGAAACTGGATTACCTGGTCAAGGCGACGGTGGTCGGGACGGCGGCCGGCCAGGGTGGGAAGGAGCTTACCGAGTTGAAGGGCGTGATGGTGCCGGTGCGCCTGACAGGCTCATTTGGCGCACCGCAATACAAGATCGATTTCAGCGGCATCGCGGCCGGCGCAGCCAAGGCGGTGGTCGAGAAAAAAACCGAAGAGATCAAGGCCAAAGTGGAGGATCAGGTCAAGGACACGCTCAAGGGCCTGTTCGGGCGCTGATGTGCCGACAAAATCTTTGCCCTCCACCGCGCGTGCGCAGCGACTTAGGCCTGATTCCAGGCATTGAGCGCCCGATCCAGCGCCCCAAGCCCTAATTTGATTGCGACTGTTTACGCAGGCGGGCCATCAGCTCGGCGGCGGGGGCCGCTTGCCCCAGGTAGTAGCCCTGCATGTAATCGCAGCCGAGATGAGTCAGCGCGGCCATGATGGCTTCGTTATCCACGCCTTCCGCGACGACCGTGAGTTCCAAATTTTGGGCAAGCTCGATCAGCGAGCGCACGATCTTGGCGTTGATGGGCACCTCCAGCATGGATCGCACGAACGACAAGTCGATTTTCAATTCGTCGAGCGGCAACTGGGCCAGATAATACATGGATGAATAGCCGGTGCCGAAGTCATCGATCGACAGCCGCACCCCGTGTGACTTGAGCTCCTGCAACCTTTGGGTCGCGGCGTTCGGGTCATTCATCATCGCGCTTTCGGTGATTTCCACAGTCAGATTGCTGGCGTTGACATCCCAGGTGCGGAGCGCGCGGTCGATGTAGAGCGGCAAGTCGGGCTCGCGCAGATTGGACGGGGAGACGTTCACGCTGACCGAGAATTCCGGATCCATGTTCCGGAATTCCACGCACTGTTGCACGGCGCTGGTGACGACCCATTGGGTCAACCGGTCGATCAGCCCGGCGGCTTCGGCGGCCTGCACTGTGGCGCAGGGCGGCACGATTCCGAGCACATCATCGGTCCAGCGCAGCAGCGCTTCGGCTCCGGTCAGGCGTCCCGTGTGCAGGCTGGCTTGAGGCATGTAATGCAGGGTCAGGCTGTTCTGGTCGAGCGCGCGGCGCAGGCGTGCCGCATACTGCGACGGATCGACCGCCGACGCGACGGCCTGTATTTCATAGATCCAGATGCGATCGCGATGACCGCGCGCGGTGTGCAGCGCGTGTTTGGCCCGCTGCAGCAGGCTCTCCGCTTGCTGGGCGTGGTCCGGAAACATCGCGATACCAATCGCGATGTCCGCCAGTTCGGATATTCCGCCGAGTTCGACGGGTGTCGCGCCGAGCAGGGTCATGACCCGCTGGGCAGCAAGCATCGCAACGCCTTCCGACGAGACCGGCCACAGGATGCAGGCAAACTCGTCGCGCGACAACGTCGCGAGCGCGTCGTTCTTGCGCAGGGCCCCGGACCGCAGCACGCCCGCTATTTTGTTCGACATCTTGTCGCCGGCATTGAATCCGTGCAGCGCATCGATGCGGTCTATGGCCGCGGCGTGCACCAGCAGCAGCCCGACGCTATCGCCCCTGACCCGGGCCTCCGAGAGGGTGCTTTGCACGTGGGCGACGAGCGGACTCAGATAACCATCGCTCCCCGTCGCCGATACCGCCTCGTGGTCCATGTCAGCGGTTCATCTAGAGAAAGAATTCCTCGGGACTGATCGGCAGCTTGTCCTTGGGAAGCGTGCGCCGGATCCGGTAGGGCTCGTCCGCTGTGGCCATCGGTTCCTTGATGAGGTCGAGCATTACCTGCGGGATCGGCTTCCACGACGGATCGAGCACCACCAGTACGCGCGGCTGCAGGCGGCGCACCAGGTTTTGCGCGATCACGATCCCGACTTCGCCAGTGTTGAGTTCGACCGTGCTCCCCACGGGGTATATCCCTATGCACTGGATGAATTGCTCGACCAGCGCTTCGTGAAAAAACTTGCCGCGCTGCTTGTAGAGCTTACCGAGCGCGTTGGAAGGGGAGTCCTGCTCGGCGTAGGACCGGGCCGAGGTGAGGGCGCAATAGTTGTTTACCAGCCCGGCAATCGCGCCATCAATCGTGATTTGCCTGCCGCGCAGCCCCTGCGGATATCCCATGCCGTCCTGCCGCTCGTGGTGCTGCAGCACGATGTCCTCCAGGCCTTTCGGCAGCCTTGGCGAGGCGCGGATGAGTTCGATCGAGAGCGTGACATGCGTCTTGGCAAGTTCGTACTCCTCCCTGGTCAGCGTGTCTTTCTTCTTCAGGATCGAATCCGGAAGTTTGACCTTGCCGATATCGAGGAGCAGCCCGGCGAGCCCCAGCAGTTCCAGCCGCTCGCCCGGATACTGCAGAAACCGGCCGAACGTCGTCATGTGTATCGACGTGTCCACCGCGCGATTGAACTCCCCGCCGCCCCTTTCCTTCATTCTGAACAGCAGCATCATGGCGTCGGGGTTGCGCTCGATGCTGCGGGTCATGTTGCCCACGGCGTCCGTCAGCGGTTTCGGATCGAGCTCTCCCGTGGTGCGAACCGATTCGAGAGACGCCTCGACACTCTCCTCGACGGCTGAATAGACTTTTCTTGCTACGACGAGCTCCTGCTCGACCGGCGTGACCTCTTTATAGACTACCGTTCCGCGTATCCCTTGTTTCCCCGCCCCGTTGTCGGCCGAGGCATCCCGTTCGAGGTCGATAAACACGGTTTTGCAGTGCTGTTTCACCTCCTTGATCTGATCTGCGGAAGTGATGGGAAATCCCTGAAACAGGAACGGCGAGCCGAGCCACGGGCGATCCAGCTCGGCCACGTACATGCCGACCCTGAGTTCCTCAACGGGAATCTGTTGTTTATCCATGCCTTGCTGCCCCAGCGCCGATGATATATTGAGCTGCGCTTTTGTGCGGCACCAGCCCCGTGGACTATGGGATTAGATCGCCATACTATATTATCCGCGGGTCGAAGTGTCACGCATCGTTCAAACCCTCCGGTCCGGATACCACCGATGCCGGCCCGCGCCCATGATCTCCTTCGCGACCAAGATCATCCACTGGCAGCGGCGGCACGGTCGCCACGACCTGCCGTGGCAGAACACGCGCAACGCCTACCGCATCTGGTTGTCGGAAATCATGCTGCAGCAGACGCAGGTCGCGACCGTGATCCCGTATTACCGGCGCTTCCTGCGGCGTTTTGCCGATATCAAGTCGCTCGCCGCGGCGTCGCTCGATGAAGTGCTCGCGCTATGGAGCGGGCTCGGTTACTACTCGCGCGCGCGCAACCTGCATCGCGCAGCGCAGCGCATCGTCGCCGAGCACCAAGGACGTTTCCCGCGCGACTTCGAAACAGTGCTCGCATTGCCCGGCATTGGCCGCTCTACCGCCGCGGCAATCTGCGTGTTCGCGTTCGGGGCACGGCACGCAATTCTCGACGGCAACGTAAAGCGATTGTTCGCGCGCCGCTTCGGCATTGCCGGTTATCCCGGTGACGCCAAAACCGCGGCCAGGCTGTGGCGCATCGCCGAACGGGAGCTGCCGCGGCGTAACGTTGAGTCTTATACCCAGGGCTTGATGGATCTCGGCGCAGCGGTGTGCACGCGCGGCAAACCGCGCTGCGATGCGTGCCCAGTGGCGCCGGAGTGCGTCGCGCTGCGGTGCGGCATGATCGGCCGGGTGCCGGCGCCGCGCCCGCGCAAGGCGTTGCCGCAGCGGCGCACCCAAATGCTGGTGCTGCTGCATGCCGGCCAGGTGCTGCTCGAGAAGCGCGCGCCAAGCGGCATCTGGGGCGGCATGTGGAGCCTGCCCGAGGTTGCGCCGAGCGCCGATGTCGCCGCGCTATGCGCGCAGCGCTACGGCGCCGAAGTCGTCACGCGGGCAGCGCTGCCGGCCGTTGCGCACGGATTCACGCATTTCAAGCTCGATATCGAGCCGCAGCGCCTCGGCGTCGCGCGCGTCGCGCCGCGCGCTGCAGCGCCGGGAGTGATGTGGCTGCCGCTCGCGGAAGCGCTCGGCGCCGCGATCCCGGCGCCGGTGCGGCGTATTCTCGCGGGGTTGTGATGCGCCGGCTATTGCATGAGATCGACGCGGCCGCCGCGCTCGCGGATCGTCTCGGCGCGCGCCTGGATGTAGCGCTGGAAACTCGGCTCCTTGAGGTAAGCGCCGCTTGCGACGTAATCGAGCGCCGATTGCAGATGGAAGGTGCGCACATAGGCCTCGACGCGAAACACTTCTTCGCCCTTGCCGTCGAAAAACACCACGCTCGGCGCATACAGCACGTTGAGATCACGCGCCCATTGCGCGGCGCTGGTCTTCGCACCGGCGGGTGTGGTGACCGTTTCGCTGCCCTGCAGATTGAGGCGATAGACGTCGAAGCGTGACAGCAACCGCCGGGTCAAATCGGCCTTGAGCCCGGTCGCGTGCATCTCGTCACAGTCGGCGCAGTTCTGCTGCTCGAAGAAGACCGCGAGTGGGCGCGTGGCCGGCTTGCGGCGGTCGAACACATAAGGTTCCTTGCGGAAAAATGGCTCGTCCCGCAGCGCGCCGCCATCAGTATCACGCGGATAGCGCTGTTGGAACTCCGCGAAGCTCACCTTGTTCTCGTTGCGCTGCGCCACATAATCGAGCGCAGCATGGAAGCGGTGCGGCGGATAATAGCCGTTGACGCGCAGCGCGACGTTGCCTTTTTCGTCGAGGAACAGCAGCGTCGGCGTGAACTGCACCTTGAGCAGCGCGGTGAACTCTTTTTCGCTGCGCGTCCTGCCGTCGAGCCAGGTCACGTCGCGGCTGCCGAAAATGTTGATTTCGATCGCCTCAAAATGCTTGCGCGTCTTGTCGACGATGTCCTTCTGGCGGAAATTGACCTCCATCAACTTCTTGCAATAGGGGCAGCCGTTCTGGCCGAAATAAATCATCACCCGCTTGTTGGCCGCGGCCGCTTCCCTGATGTCATCGCGCAGGTCGAGGAACGAGTTCTTGAACCAGGCGGGTACTTCGATTTCTTGTGACGTATCGGCGGCGACCGCCGTTGCGCACAAGACCCAGCACAGCATGCCGGCCAGCAGCCGGGCAAAGCAACGCGGATTTTCGGGATTGCGTGTCACGGTGTAAGCTTCAAATCTGGTGGACATACACGCTTAGTATAAAGCCGTCTTATGCCGGCTGCCATTGACGGGAATCGAGAATGAGCGCAACCGAAGCCTGGCCGCAGATCAAGGCCTGGCGCACACAGCAACGCGCAAGGTTGATTGCACAGCGTGCCGCCGCTTCGCGAGACCAGCGGCAGCGGTGGAATGCGGCGATCAGCGAGCTGCTTGAATCCGGGTTCCCATTGCTGGCCGGCATGACGATCGGCTTTTGCTGGCCGTTCAAAGGCGAGTTCGACGCGCGCTTCGCGATCCGGAATTTTCGCCAGCGCGGCGCTACCGCGGCGTTGCCGGAAGTGGTGGCGAAGGCACGCCCGCTGCAGTTCCGCAAATGGTGGCCGGGTGCCCCGATGAGGCCCGGTGTCTACGGCATCCCGGTGCCTGACGGCACCGAAATTGTGGTGCCGGATGCGGCCATCGTGCCGATGAACGGCTTCGACGAGCAAGGCTACCGCTTGGGTTATGGCGGCGGATATTTCGACTGCACGCTCGCCGCGACCGCGCCGCGACCGCTTGCGATCGGTGTCGGCTTCGAGCTCGCGCGGCTGCCGACGATACAGCCGCAGCCGCACGACATCGCGATGGATTTCGTGGTGACCGAATCCGGCGTCCATGCCGTTGTTGACGCGCGCCTGGTGCGCATCAGCGCCGAGCAGTGCCGGGTGCGCGCGCAACGCCTGTGCGGCGAACGCGGCCTACCGCGCCGGCCGGCGACAGCCGCCAGCGGTTACAGTTCGCCACCGTGCTATGCAGGGGAATTTCCCGGCTATTTTGGCGAAACCGGGGACAAGAAAAGTTAGGAACGCAGGCCCTGCTGGGAAAGGATCTGGTTCAGCCGGGTCAGCCGCGCCTGCGGGTCGGCCATCTGCAGCAGCTGCTGCTTGGTGTCGAGGCTGATCGGCAGCACCTCGCTCAAGCGATAGCCGATCCACGCCGCATCGTCGAAGCGGTGCGGCGCCGGGAAGTGCCCGGCGCCGATTTTCTCGATGATCGCTTTCAGGACTTCGCCGCATAGCGTATCCCGCGGCGCGACTGCATGCTCGCCGGGCAGAATTTCTATGGTCGCCGAGATCAGCCCGTTTTTCCCAACGTTCGAGTGCGCGATGCGAAAGCGCTGCGTGCCTTCGGTGAGCAGGTGAAACACGCCGAGCTGCGGCATGTCCCATTGCGTGATGCGCGCAAGACAGCCGATTTCCTCCGGCACCGCGGGCGTGCCGACTTCCTGGCCTTCCCTGATCAGGCACACGCCGAACGGGCGATTGCCGCTGATGCAGACCTTGGCCATCTCGAGGTAGCGCTGCTCGAAGACCTTGAGCGGCAGCACGCCGCCGGGGAACAGCACGGTATTGAGCGGGAAGATGAAGGTATCGTGGGTAGTCACGTTTAACATCCTGCTGTCGCGTAAGCGGTGAGCGGTGAGCGGTCTCGGCAGGGTCGCTGGGGGTGTTTTCCGCTGACCGCTGAGCGGATAAGTTTCAGCGTTCGCTTACCGCTTACTCGCCGCCGGCGAGTTCGCGGTGCCGCACCAGCACCCGCCGGCCCGGGCTGAAATAGCGCGCCAGGGCCTCGACGAAATACACCGAGCGGTGCTCGCCGCCGGTGCAGCCGATGGCGATCGTGACGTAACTGCGGTTGTCGGCGACAAAGCAGGGCAGCCAGTTTTCGACAAAGCTGCGAATGTCGTCGTGCATGCGTTTCACGTTGCTGTCGGCCTCAAGAAAGTCGATCACCGCCTGGTCCTTGCCGGTCAGCGGCCGCAGCCGCGGATCGTAGAACGGATTGGGCAGGCAGCGCACGTCGAACACCAGGTCGGCGTCGAGCGGGATGCCATGCTTGAAGCCGAACGACTGGAACAGCAGGGTCATTCCGGACTGGTCGAACTCGACGAAATCCTTGATCCACGCGCGCAGCGCATTGGGATTCAGATCGCTGGTGTCGATATGGTGCGACAGGCTGCCGATGTCAGCCAGCATTTCGCGCTCGCGCGCAATGCATTCGGCGACGGTCAAGTCACCATTGCTTAACGGGTGACGCCGGCGCGTTTCGGAAAACCGCTTGAGCACGGTGTCGGTCTTGGCATCCAGGAACAACACGCGCACGTCGATGCCGCGCGCTTTCAAATCGTTGACCTGCCGCGGCAGCAGGTCGAGCGTATCGCCGCTGCGCGCATCGATGCTGACCGCGCCGCGGGTATAGCCGGCGCTCTGCAGGAAATCGACCATCTCGGGCAGCAGCTTGGCCGGCAGGTTGTCGGCGGTGTAATAGGCGCCGTCCTCGAGCGCCTTGAGCGCCACGCTTTTGCCCGATCCCGACAGGCCGGTAATGATGATGAGCTGCATGTTGGGTGAATGGGAAATAGTAAATGGCAACTGGTCGCTGTCAGAACGTACACGGATGGGTCACGCTATTTCCCTTTCCCGCCGTTCAACTGCTGCGACTGGCGCGCGATGAAATCATGCGTGCTGTCGATACCGCGCAATTGCAGCACGTAATTGCGCACGGCGGCTTCGACCAGCACGGCCAGATTGCGGCCGGCGGCGACCGGGATCGTGACCTTGCTCACCCTGACGCCCATGATTTCCTGGAAACCAGGCTTGAGGGGCAGCCGCTCGCCATACTGGAGGTCGGGGCCGCCCGGCTTTTCGAGGTGCACGATCAGTTTCAGGTTCTTGCGCGGCCGCAGCGCCGCTTCGCCGAAAATGGTGCGGATGTTCAGCACGCCGAGGCCGCGCACTTCGAGAAAGTCGCGCAGCAGCAGCGGGCAATGGCCTTCGAGCGTCTCGGGCGCGATGCGGTAGAGCTCGATCACGTCGTCGGCGATGAGCCCGCTGCCGCGGCTGACCAGCTCCAGCGCGAGTTCGCTTTTGCCGACGCCGCTGTCGCCGGTGATCATCACACCCATGCCGAGCACATCGAGGAAGACGCCGTGCATGGTGGTCGATTCCGCCAGCGCGCGCGCTAAATAAGGACGCAGCATCCACATCAGCTCGATGCTGTCGAGCGGCGTGCCGAACAGCGCTGTATGCAAGGTATCGGCAAGCGCCTGCAGATGCTGGGGTGCGCTCTCACCGCTGGCGACGATCATGCACGCGAGCTCCGAGACTGCAAGCCGGTGCAGCGTCTGCTGGCGCGCCACCGGGTCGAGCGCGTTGAGATGGTTGATTTCCGGGCGGGCGAGCACCTGTATCCAGTTGGGGTGGATGAAGTTCAGGTGCCCGATCAATCCTTCCTGCGAATCCTTGAGATTGCCGCTGTCGAGTTCCTTCGCGCCGCCATCGCGCCCCGCGATCCACTCGAGGCGCAGTTTGTCGCGGTTGTCCTCAAACAGCTGCGCTACGCTGATTCGCGGCATGCGGTTGCCATTCAGCGATTAGCCTGTGCATCGCGTCGGCGGAGGTCGCGGCGAGCAGCTGGTCGCGGAATGCCTTGTCGCTGAATAATTGCGCCAGCTCGCTCAAAATCTGGAGGTGCAGATCGGTCGCGCGCTCGGGCACCAGCAGCACGAATATCAGATTGACCGGCTGGCCGTCAGGGGCGTCAAACGGGATCGGCTCGTGCATCCTGATCATCGCGCCGACCGCGTCACGCAGGCCCTTGATGCGGCCGTGCGGAATCGCAATGCCCTGGCCAAGGCCGGTCGAGCCGAGCTTTTCGCGCGCGAACAGACTATCGAAGACCTGGCTGCGTGCGATATCGTGATGATTCTCGAACAGCAAACCGGCGTGCTCGAACACGCGTTTCTTGCTGCTGACGTCGAGATCGGGCAACACGTTCTGTACAGGCAGCAATTTGGCTATCAGATTCATGTTGGATTCAGGTATTAAAGGCGCCGCGCGAACGCCCTGGCGTCACGATGGCACGTGCCGGGAGTGCCGTCAATCGCGACTGCCGCGATATTCGAAATGTTTCTCTTTATGCTTCAAGATCTGGCGGTCGAGCTTGTCGACCAGGGTGTCAATCGCGGCATACATGTCGGAGCCGCGACTTTCGACAAAAATGTCCTTGCCGCTCAAGTGAACATTGGCCTCAATTTTCTGCTGCAGCTTTTCCACCGAGAGTATGACGCTGACATCGATAACGTGCTCAAAATGTCGCGCAATGCGGCCGAGCTTGCTGGTGATGTAGTCACGCATCGCGAGAGTGATTTCGAGATGATGGCCGCTGAGGTGAAGGTTCATGGTTGACTCCTCGGTTGTTTGCCGTATGCGCCGGAACGCGGTGAACGTGGACTCGGCCGCTGCCATGGAATCAGATCGATTTTCGTAAATTGACCGGCAGGATCTGCATCGATTCCCGGTATTTCGCGACCGTGCGGCGTGCGACAACAATGCCTTGCTGGCCGAGAATCTCGGAAATCTGGCTGTCGGACAGCGGTTTCCTCGCGTTCTCGGCGCTCACCAGCTGCTTGATCAGCGCGCGGATCGCGGTGCTCGAAGCGGCGCCGCCGGTTTCGGTCGTGACGTGGCTGCCGAAGAAATACTTGAGCTCGAAAATGCCGCGCGGGGTGAACATGAATTTCTGCGTCGTCACGCGGGACACGGTCGACTCGTGCAGATCCAGCGTTTCGGCGATCTCGCGCAGCACCAGGGGCCGCATGGCGACCTCCCCGTGCTCGAAAAAGTGGCGCTGGCGATCGACGATCGCCTGCGACACGCGCAGGATGGTATCGAAGCGCTGCTGCACGTTCTTGATCAGCCAGCGCGCTTCCTGCAGCTGGCTGGCGAGCTGCTGGTGCCCGGCGTCGCGGTTGCGCTGGAGGATGTCGGCATACAGGCGATTGATGCGCAGCCGCGGCATCGCGTCGGGATTGAGCGCGGCGAGCCAGACACCTTTGATTTTCTTCAGAATCACATCCGGCACGATGTAGCGCGTATCACCCGACGAGTAGCTGCCGGCGGGGCGCGGGTTGAGCCCGGTGATCAGGTTCTTGACGCCGCGCAGGACTGCGTCCTCGCAACGCAACAGTTTCTTGAGTTTGACGAAATCGCGCGCGGCAAGCACATCGAGATGGTGCCTGACGACGTCGAGCGCCTGTGCGCGGTATGGCGTGGAACCCGGCAGCGCGTCAAGCTGCAGACCCAGGCACTCGCCGAGATTGCGAGCGCCGACGCCCGGTGGATCGAGATTCTGCAGGTGCTTGAGCGCTACGTGCAGATCCTCGATTTCGATTTCGAGTTCCGGTGGCAGAATGCCGGCCAGCTCGCCGAGGTCTTGATGCAGATAACCGTCATCGTCGAGCGAGTCGATCAGCAGCGTGACAAGCCGCTGGTCGCGCTCGGAAAGCTGGGTCAACGATAGTTGCGAAATCAGATGCTCGCGCAGCGTTTGTGCTTCCGCAGCAAGCTGCGGGTACTCGGCTTCATCGTTGTCGTCGTGCGCGGCGCCAGAACTGTAACTGAAGGCTTCGTCGAAATTGTTGCCGTCGCCGGAATCAGTACTGCGGGAATCGGCGCCGTTGGTCGCCGATTCGGTGCTGCTGCCCGACGTGGGGGTGGGGGTAAATTCCGTAGTGCTGCCCGCTTGCGGCGGAGGGTTGATCGGTTCTTCGCGGACGCCGTCTTCACGTTCGAGCAACGGATTGTCCAGCAGAAATTTCTCGATTTCCTGGTTGAGTTCCAGCGTCGACAGCTGCAACAGCCGGATCGACTGCTGCAGTTGCGGAGTAAGCGTCAGATGCTGGGACAGCCTGAGCTGGAGCGAATGCTTCATGATCCGGAAAGGAGGCTGGCTGCGAGCGCCGCTTGGCTGCGGAGTGTCTGGGCGCGGCGGGCAGGCTGGCACCCTCAGTCCCATCGCTTACAGGCGGAAATGCTCTCCAAGATAGACTTTTCTCACGCTGTCATTATAAACGATTTCGTCGGGTTTGCCGTAGGCGAGCACGCTGCCGTCATTGATGATATAGGCGCGATCGCAGATGCCGAGCGTCTCGCGCACATTGTGGTCGGTGATCAGCACGCCGATATCGCGCTCCTTGAGGAAGCGGATGATTTTCTGGATGTCGAGGACAGCGATCGGGTCGACCCCGGTAAATGGTTCATCGAGCAGGATAAAGCGCGGCTGGGAGGCGAGTGCGCGCGCAATCTCGACGCGCCGCCGCTCGCCGCCGGACAGGCTGATCGCCGGATTATCGCGCAGATGGCTGATATGCAGCTCTTGCAGCAGATCGTCGAGCTTGCTCGCGATCTGTGACGAATCGTCGTTTTGCAGTTCGAGGACCGCGCGCACGTTTTCGGCCACCGTCAGACGGCGGAAAATCGAGGCCTCCTGCGGCAGGTAGGAAAGTCCCAGCTGGGCGCGACGGTGGATCGGCATATGGGTGAGCCGTTTGGCGTCGAGGTAGATCTCGCCGCCGTCGAGCGGCACCAGGCCGACCATCATGTAAAAGCAGGTGGTTTTGCCGGCGCCGTTCGGGCCGAGCAGGCCGATCACCTCGCCGCTGCGCACCTCGATCGACACGTCCTTCACGACGACCCGCGATTTGTAGCGCTTCTTGAGTTGTTCGGCCTTGAGTTCGCTCATGCTTGCAGCCCGTGGTGCCGCCGGCGCGCAGACGGGGTTCGCCGCGCGCGGCGGGCATGCTGTCGTTCAGCGCTCAACGCGGAGCGCCAGCAGGGGTTTCGCGCGGGTTGGTTACGTCGGCAGCGGGTTTCAGCGTCAGTGGGGGCGCGGCAGCCGGTTTGTCTTTGCTTTTCGGCTGAATCACCGCGCGCACGCGACCTTCCGGATTGCTGGGTGTCGCGGCCTCTTTGCCGCCGCCGACGACCCGGAAAAACTCGGTAGTTGCATCGTAGGAAATGTAGTTGCCGCGCACGTCGTCATTGGTTTTTTTGAGGTAGGCGCGGTTGAACATCTGCAGTTTGTCCGCTTTGCTGTCGTATTCGATGCGCTCGGCGTAGCCTTCGATGTATTCGTCATAGCCTTCGCGCTTCTGGCGGAAATTCGCGAGATTGCCGTAGGCCACGCCATTTTTGAAGCCGTCGGCATCCTGCCGCACCACCATTCTGTCGCCGCGGATCATCAGCGTGCCTTGCGTCAACACCACGTTGCCCTCGAAAGTCGCGGTTTGCTTGGCGTCATCCACCGTCACCCGGTCGGCCTCGAGGTTGACCGGTTTGTCGCGGTCCGCGCGCTCGGCGTGCGCGGCCGGCACCAAACTCAACGCCAGCAATGCGCCACACGCGATGGTGCGCAGGCGCGGCGCAGACCTGACGCGCTCAACGCACCGGCTTGGACTTCTCATACGTTCCTCGCACATTGGATAGCAGCTTCAGCACCCGGGTCTCATTGTTGAATTCTAAGCCAACCGATGTAATTAGTGTATTCGCATCGTATATTTTCACGGGCCGGTCGGTCTTGGCGATGTTGTCATTGGGAATGATATGCAGCCACGAAGTCTGCATCGTCAACTCGCTTTTGTCGGCATAGGCAGAGCGCACCAGGCGTACATCGTCTGTCAGATAGGCGTTCTCGCCATTGCTCGAGAGCAGCGCGGTTTTCGACGTCGCCGTGACGGTGGTTCCGGCGTTGCCAAAACTCATGAGTCTTGGCGCGTCGAGGTGAGTCGTATCATCATCGGGATAGTGCACCATGCGGTGCGCGCTCAGTGTGTAGCGCGCCAATCCGTCCGTCCCGATTCGGGTGGCGGAAAAGTTGTCCACGATATAATCGGGATCATGGCGCGCCTTGCCGTCGCTCGCGCGCTCGGGTGGCTGCACCTGGCGATCGAGCCACACCGTCACTGCCGCCACCGCGGCGAGCAGCACGACCGGAAACCACGCGGTCAACCGCTGCATCATTTGAGATGAGCCGCGAGTTGGCGCTCGAGCGTGCCTTGGGCGTGCATGATCAATTCACACACCTCGCGCGCCGCGCCGCGGCCGCCCGGCGCGCGCGTCACATAGTCGGCGTGCTGCTTTACCGCATGCGGCGCAGCCGGCACCGTCAGCGCGAGCCCGCAGCGGCGCAGCACCGGCAGGTCGACTACATCGTCGCCCATGTAGGCGGTGGCGACGGCGTCAAGCCGGCGCAATGCGAGCAGCTCGGCAAACGTTCTCGCTTTGTCGGCTACGCCCTGAAACAGCAGTTCGACGCCGAGGTTTTTCGCCCGCAATTCGACGCAGCGCGAGGCGCGGCCGGTGATGATGGCCAGCTCGACGCCGCTGTCGTGCAGCATTTTCATGCCGTGACCGTCGCGCGAATTGAAGGCCTTGATTTCCTCGCCGTCGTCGGTGAGGTAGAGCGAGCCGTCGGTCAGCACGCCGTCGACATCAAAAATCACGAGCCGGATGCGCTTGGCTTTTTGGTAAACGTCTTGCATTTGGGGTTTAAGGTTCAAGGTCTAAAGTTCAAGGTTGATTACGCCGGAGGTTTGCAGCCTTAGATCTTAAATTGAAACCTTGGGCGGGGGCTAGATCACCTTCGCCCTGAACAGGTCGTGCATGTTGAGCGCGCCGACCAGCCGCTGCCCGGCATCGACCACCAGCAACTGATTGACTTTGTGCTGTTCCATGATCTGCACCGCTTCGGCAGCGAGCTTGTCGGGACTGATGGTGCGTGGTCCGCGCGTCATGACGCTCGCGATCGGCGTGGCATGCAGGTCAATGCCTTTCTGCAACGTGCGGCGCAGATCGCCGTCGGTAAAGATGCCGATTACGTGCTGATCGTGATCGAGGATTGCCGTGATACCCATGCGGCCGCGCGACATTTCGAGAATCGCATCCGACAATGTCGCCTTATCGGTGACCCGCGGCGCATCGTTACCGGAACGCATCACGTCCCGCACATGGGTCAGCAGTTTGCGGCCGAGCGACCCGCCCGGGTGCGAACGCGCGAATTCGTCGCGGCTGAAACCCTTGGCCTGCATCAACGCCAGCGCCAGCGCATCGCCCAGTGCGAGCGCCGCCGTGGTGCTCGCGGTCGGCGCGAGGTTGAGCGGGCAGGCCTCCTTTTCGGCGCCGGCGTAAAGATGCGCGTCGGCCTCCCTGGCCAGGCTCGAATCGGGATTGCCGGTAAGCGCGATCAGTTTCGCGCCCTGGCGCTTGATCAGCGGCACGATCGCGAGCAGCTCGGCGCTTTCGCCCGAGTTCGACAGAGCAATAAACGCGTCATCGCGCGTAATCATGCCGAGATCGCCGTGGCTCGCCTCGGCCGGATGCACGAAATAGGCGGGAGTGCCGGTGCTCGACATGGTGGAAGCGATTTTGCGCGCGATATGGCCGGACTTGCCGATGCCGCTGACGGTGACCCGGCCGCGGCAGTTGAGGATGAGCTCGACCGCGCGCTGAAAGTCTTGATCGAGCCTGGCGATCAATCCATTGATCGCCGCCGCTTCGATTTCGAGCACTTCGCGCGCGAGCGCGAGGGCATTCCCGGTGGCGGGCGGCAGCACTCTTTTTTCACCGGCTGTCATGGCGTGAGCAGTATAGCAAAGTCCGCCCATCTGCCCGCGCCGCGCCCCCCCGGCCTTCTTGCAATTCGTCGGCAATAGGGCATTATTCAAATCGACCCATGGGCTTGCCGGAATGGAAAATTCGCTGCAGTCGGTCTTGATTCTGCTCGCCGCCGCCGTGCCGGTGGTGATCCTGTTCCGCCTGGTCAAGCTGCCGGCGATGATCGGCTATCTGCTGGTGGGTGTGGTGATCGGGCCCAACGGCCTCGGCCTGATACCGGACGCCCAGGATACGCGCAGTCTTGCCGAATTCGGCGTGGTGTTCCTGATGTTCAGTGTTGGGCTGGAATTCAGCCTGGCCAGGCTCATGACCATGCGCCGCATCGTATTCGGCCTCGGCGCGTCGCAGGTCGTGCTGACGCTCGCGCTCGTCGTCGCGATCGCCTTGGCCGCCGGCGCGGATTGGCGTTCCGGCGTGGTGCTCGGCGGTGCGATCGTGATGTCATCGACCGCGATCGTCAGCAAACTGCTGGCGGACAGGCTCGAGCTCAATTCGCTGCACGGCAGGCAGGTAATCGGCGTGTTGCTATTCCAGGATCTGGCGGTGGTGCCGCTGCTGATTCTGATACCGGCGCTGGCGCAGCAACCGGTCGATCTGGCGGCCGGCCTGATGCTCGCGTCGCTCAAGGCCGTCGTAGTGCTGGCGATACTGCTCTATTTCGGGCAGCGGCCGATGCGCGCGTGGTTCCACCTGGTTGCGACGCAAAAATCGTCCGAGCTGTTCGTGCTGAATGTGCTGTTGATCACGCTCGGCCTTGCGTTCGTGACCGAGACCGCCGGATTGTCGCTCGCGCTCGGCGCGTTCGTCGCCGGCATGCTGATCTCGGAGACCGAGTACCGCTATCAGGTCGAGGACGACATCAAGCCGTTTCGCGATGTGCTGCTCGGCCTGTTTTTCGTCACCGTCGGCATGAAACTCAACGTTGCCCTGGTGCTCGATAACCTGGTGTGGGTGGCTGCCGCGCTGCTGGTTCTGATCGTGTTCAAGGCGTTGCTGATTGCCGGCTTGAGCTGGCTGTTCGGCAGCGACAGCGGCGCCGCGTTGCGCACCGGCCTCGATCTCGCGCAGGGCGGCGAATTCGGCTTCGTGCTGTTGTCGCTCGCCGCGCCGTTGCACCTGGTGCCCGAGGCAACGCTGCAGACCGCGCTCGCCGCGATGGTACTGTCGATGCTGGCTGCGCCATTCATCATCGAGCGCAGCGAGCATATCGTGCGGCATGTCAGCGGTGCGGACTGGCTCGCGCGCGCGATGGAGCTGCATAATGTGGCGGTGCAATCGATGGCGGCGAATCAGCACGTGGTGGTATGCGGCTACGGGCGCAGCGGCCAGAATCTGGCGCGCCTGCTCGCCCAGGAAGGCATCGGCTTCATCGCGCTCGACGTCGATCCGAAACGCATCAAGGAGGCGGCCGCCGCGGGCGAACACGTCGTATACGGCGATGCGGCGCGGCGCGAGGTGCTGATTGCAGCAGGCTTGCTGCGCGCGCGGGCGCTCGTGGTCAGCGTCGCCGACAGCGTGCTCGCGCTGCGTATCCTGGGCCAGGTGCGCGAACTGCGGCCGGGGCTGCCGGTGGTCGTGCGCACAGTAGATGACGCTGATCTTGACCGCCTCAGTGAGGCGGGTGCTGCCGCGGTCGTCGCCGACATCATGGAAGGCAGCCTGATGCTGGCGTCGCACGCCTTGTTGTTGCTCGGCGTGCCGCTCAACCGCGTGCTCAGGCGGATTCGGGATACCCGCGAGCACCGTTACCGCCTGCTGCGCGGTTTTTTTCACGGCGCGACCGACGAGGTGGAGGACAGCGCCCACAAGGAACAGCCGCTGCTGCATTCGGTGTTGATCACCCCGGGCGCTGCGGCGATCGGCAAGACGCTGCGCGAGCTCGACCTGGCGCGGCTGGACATCGAGGTCAAGGCGGTGCGGCGCCCCAACGTGCTGGCCCAGGCGCCGCAGCCTGAAGCGCGCATCGCTGCGGGGGACGTGCTGGTGTTATTTGGCTCCGGGCATGATTGTGCGGCGGCGGAGATGAAACTGATGCAGGGTTAATTCAGTTTTGGCTTTCAAGTTTCCAGTTTCAAGTTAGTTTCATGACGGCTGCCGCCGTAAAAAGAAAAAAGCCCGCGCGCGAGCTTTTTAACTTGAAACCTGAAACTCGAAACTTTAAACCATCATCAGAACAAACTCGCGCCGCCGCAGTTAACCTCAACAGTACCGGTAACAATCCAATTTCCGGTAGCCGCGGTAAAACAATTTGCAGGTGTTGGCGGAGTACCAACAGTGAGGCCGGTGTGAGCCGAAAAGCGGAACGCCCCGCGATCGGCGAGACCATCGTCGATCTTGCGATCCACTTCCGCCATAATGTCCGCAGGAATCTGATTTCCCGTTTTCAAGTTGTGGCGAATCGCAGCAGCTGCTGGATCGGCGTAGACATTGTCGTAAATCATTACGAGAAACATGCTGTAGGGATTGGTCGGGTTCGTGTTGGTGGTTTGTGTTGAGTTGCCGGTGCAAGTATAAGATCCGTTGATAAACCCGGCTTTCGAGAGGTGATCCCAGAACATGATGTATTCGCCGTTGGCTTGTTCGATTTGGCCGTTGTTATTGCCGTTGCCACCCGTCCCGCAAGCGGTTCCCACGCCGGAAATATTTGCTACAGCTTGGCCATAGTCGCCGGGATAGGCGCGGAAGCGGTCCTGGAAGCCGAAGAAAGCGGCCTTGATGCCGTCCTGTTGCGAGATCAGATTGCGCACTCGGGCGCTCTGGATCAGTTCCTGACCCTTGAGCACGCCGCCCAAGAGCAGGCCGATGATGACCAGCACGATGGCGATTTCAATCAGAGTAAAACCGGATTGATGTTTGCGCATTTAATTGTCCTTTTCGGTACCGACCTCAAGTTTCAGCCGACTGGATTTCCGCAAGTTCCATACCATGATTGGTTATGCAATCGAAGTGTCGGAATCACTAGATTAAAGTGTGACTTTTTAACGATCGGACCTAATCCATGTGAAATAATATATAAAATAAAGCTCCATGACAACGGATTAGCCATATTTAGTGCTTCACAACATTCATAAAAAACTATGACCGCATGAAATTAAAGGAATTTAAGAAACTGGGTCGACTGAAGGCGTCAATTTTTCGCCGCAGGTGAGGGCTTTTCGCCGTTTTTCATCGCTTCCAGCCGCTCGACGAGAAAATGTAGCTCACGTTCGTCCTTGATTTGCCCGCTTGCGAGCAGGCCCCCGAGTAGTATCTTCGCGCTTTCGAGTTCGCCGATATCTTCAAGTATGAAAATCTGCATCTGGCGCGCCCAGTCAGGCGCTGCCGGCGCGTGCCGCGCGATGTCGCGTGCGTAGCGCAAGGCGAGTTCGTTGTCGTGCAGGCGGTGTTTGGCCATGATGGTCCCGTGCGCGAGCCAGCGCCAGCGCCGGTTCGGGTCGCGCATGAACTGCCGGTGCACGAACCCCACCATCAGTCGCTCCCGCGAGGGGTCCGGCACCTGCGAATAAATCTGGGCCGCCATCAGCAGCGGATACTGGCCGATCGGATCAAGTGCCAGGATGGTCTCTAACCATTGCGTGACCCGCTGGTAGTCGAGGTCGCGGAACGGGATGCTGATGCCCGGCTGGTTGTCGAACGCCTGCAGGTATAGCGTCGTCAGTTGCGCGAGCACCACCGGCTCACCGAGGCTTGTCACCCGCAACGCTGCCACTGGCGGCGGCGCGCTGAGCGCCGCCGCGGTTGCCACGGGTTTCGGCTGCGACCACTGCCACGCGATCTGCAGGACTAACGCGGGGAGCAGCATCACCCATACGCTGCGTGGCACAGCTCGTAGCGAGCGCTCGCCTCGCGCCATTACAGATTCCTGCGGTAGAAATCGAACATTGCCGCGGCCCCGAGCAGCACGATGTAGAGCGTTGCCTGCACGGCATTGGCGCCGAGGGTCAGCCACGATGCGGTACTGTCGACGAGCCAGTTACTTTGCGTGAACCGGTCAAGCGCCGGCAGCACCAGCGCCAGGGCATCCACCAGCCATGAGATCACCTGGTGCGACCATGTGTGACCGCCCGCCAGCGGCGTGTCGCTCATCAGCCGGATCGCGGTCAGCGCGCGCGCCAGCAGATAAAAGCCGAACACGAAACTCGCCGCCGGCATCAATTGCGTGAAAGTTACGATGCAAAACAGGCTCAACGCGGTCATGATCGCGAGCTCGAGGGCGAGCGACAGCCCCCATTGCAGCGCCGCAGCGAGCGGCGCGAGCAGTAGTTGCGGCAGGATTGCAATCAGCGCTACCAGCAGCGCGATCAGGGCAAAACCGAACAGGCGGCCGAGAATATAATGAGAGCGCGGCAAAGCGAACGACAAGGTAAGCTCGAGCCCCTTGTCGTTGAATTCGCGCACCATGCTGGTCAATATGTGCAGGCTCAGCACGAATACTGCCGCAAAGCGCGTCGCCGCGGCGGAAAACGTGATTTGCAGGCGCGCGCTTTCGGTGATTGCCAGCTGCTGAATAAAATACGCGGCGCCGAGGATCAATGCCAGCACGATGACAAATAGCCAAGGCAGGCGGGTACGCCAGGCCTCGAGCAGCGTAAAGCGGGCAATAGTTAAAATTTGCCGATGGCGCATGGAATAATCATTGCTTGCTTGAATCGGGCCAGTATAACCAACTCCAGGCCACCGCCGCCAACGACGGGGATAAGGCAGTTCAGGTGAACGAAACCACGCTCCGCTTACAACGACGGCTGATCGGCTCCCACCCTCAATGGTGGCTGGGGGCGATGCTGTGCGCGCTGCATTTCGCGCTGGCGTGGGGCATCGATGACTGGCCGCCGCGCGCGCTGCTGCTCGTGCACTTCGGGCTGTTCCTGATGTGGCAGCCGGTGTGGCGCGGCGAGCGCAGCCTCGAGACGCGGCACGCGTTTCTGGTGGTGATCGTCGGCCTGCTGCTCGCCGGCTGGAATAACTGGTGGCTGATGGCGGTATGGCTGGCGGTGCTGTTCGCATTGATCGGCGGCAATCTGATGGGCAGCCAGCAGCCGCGTCAGCGGCTCGCCGCGATACTGGCCGCGGGCTATCTGTTGTCGCTGCTGCTGATGTGGGTCGTGCCGCACCTGTTTGCCGAGCAACGTTTCGAGCC
Source organism: Betaproteobacteria bacterium (assembly GCA_023266235.1). Taxonomy (GTDB): domain Bacteria; phylum Pseudomonadota; class Gammaproteobacteria; order Burkholderiales; family SG8-41; genus PALSA-1004. Next base: position 16,866 of record JAHFRL010000031.1, on the reverse strand, counting down.
CGCGTTGACGGCGCTGGTGCAATACGGCTTGCTGCTGCTGCCGATTCTGATCATTGTCATCCCGGTTCCCGCAGGCAGTAAATCCTCTCCGCTGGCGGTGGATTTGATCTACAGCCTGATGCTGTTCCTGCTGGTCACCGGGCTGGTACTCGGCAGTTTCGTCGTCAAGCAGGTCAGCCACGGCGACTATCCGCTCGCGCTGGCGCAAAGTCTGATTGTGATGGCGTTTATGTTGATGATGCTGAGCTGGCTGTGGAATCCGCACAGCGGCTTCACGGGCATCGGGCACCTGCTGTCGCGCTACCTGATGAGCTTGGGGCTGCCGTTCGAGCGCTGGGTCAAGGGGCTTGCCGACCTCGCGGAACGCGAGCACGAGCCGGCGCGCTTTCTGTCGCTCGCATTGCACGATATGTGCGAGCTGCCATGGGTCGCGGGAGTGGCGTGGCAGGCGCGGCACAGCGGCGGCGAGTTCGGGGCGCGCTCGCGTTTTCAGGCCGAGTACTCATTTCAGGAGCTGACGCTGACGTTTCACACCAAATGGTCGTTGAGCCCGGCGCTCCTGCTGCATCTGAAGCTGCTGACGCAGATGCTCGGGCATTTTTACGAAGCCAAGCAGCGCGAAGAAATCCAGCGCCATAACGCATATACCCAGGCGATCCATGAGACCGGCGCGCGGCTCACCCACGACGTCAAGAATCTGCTGCAGTCGCTGACCTCGCTGTGCGCCGCAGCCGAGAGCAGCAGCGCTGAAGAGGCAGCCGCGCTGCAGTCGCTCGTGAAGCGGCAGTTGCCGCAAATTGCCCAGCGCCTGTCGACGACGCTCGAAAAGCTGCAAGCGCCGCAGCAGGCGGCAACGGTGCGAATCGATGCCGTGACCTGGTGGGGAGGCCTTATGCAGCGCTACACGCGCAGAGAGATTGCATTTTCCGGCGATGATGGAATGGCCGGGTTGAGCGTGCCCGGCGAGTTGTTCGACAGCATCGCCGAAAATCTGCTGCAGAACGCAATCGCCAAGGCACAGCAGCAGCCGGACTTGCGCATCAGCGTTTCATTCGAATCGGTTGCCGGCGGCAAGCTGACGATTTGCGATACCGGTAAGGCGATGCCGCAGGCGATTGCCGCGCGTCTGTTCGCGGCACCGGTGCTGTCGCAAAACGGACTAGGGATCGGCTTGTATCAAGCGGCGAAGCAGGCGGAGCAGCTGGGCTACAAGCTTACGTTGGTGAGCAACAGCGACGGCCGGGTGTGCTTCGCGCTGACAAGCGCCGGCGCGTAAGGCGCGTCATTCACGGCAGTTTGCCTGCTGCGGTCATCCGATTGAAAAGCGTCGGCCGCGAAACCCAGATTAAAATGTCGTCGAAAGTCGGGCTAGGCACGTCGCTTTGGTAAATGCCACTAGTGCCTTCATAGCTGGCGTTCTGACCGTCGGGGGTGATATTGGGACCGGCCGAAAATACAATGGCAATTGGACGTTCAGCCGTAGTTGTCAGCGCATTGCCGGCACTATCAACTATTGACAAGCTGTCGGTTGAAAACCCCGTGGTTAAGCTGAACGCGACTGCAAAATTTCGATCTACACGGTAGCGCCAGTCCCCAATTCGTGGGCTGGAAGCATTGGCGCGCCTGATCCCAAACCCATCCAAATCCGTTACGCCAAGCGTTTTCCAGGGTAAATAACCTTCAGCAGCAACGGTCGCTGAACAAGAAGTTTCCTCTATTCCATAACCTGCTGCCGTCGGGTCAGTATCGGTGTCCGGACACGGCAGGCGACCATTAATGATCGCAAAGCCGGTAAGCGCATCCTTGATTTCCTGGAGTGCTTTTTGTGTGTCACCGATCTTGCGCTGCTGAACTTGAGTGGTGAGTGGCACCAGAATGCTGCCGAGCACTAGCGCCACGACGACCAGCGCCACCGCAAGCTCGATCAGGGTGAAACCTCCGGAGCGGGCGGCATTCGGCATTTTCATGGGGCCACGATCACGATCTTGTCGTTGAAAGTGGAAGAGATCGGGTTCTTGACGTAAACATCGTCAAGATTTGTATTTTCGGGGTCTTCCAGACAGTCGGCCACGGCGGCGCACGGACGCGACTGCCCACCCAAGGCCCGCCCGGCAACAATGACCAGCGCCTTTTTGTCATTATTCGGCGTTTGCGTGTTGTTGACGGTGAGATACCCGGCGCCAGCGCAATTTGGCGTGGCGCTGGTGCAGGCGGGGGCAACGGTATAGTAGGTAAGCAGGTGCCAGTTGTTGGCGACAAACCACGCTGGCGGTTGCGATCCCGCGGGCCAGTCGGCAAGCCCGGCGCAATCGGCGGAGATTGAATAATTGCCTGGATTGGGTATCCTGCCGCGCGTCAGCAACGGAGTGCAGCCATAGGTATTATCGGCATAACTGTTGGCAAACGGGTAGTAATTGATTCCCGGTGTAGCGTAATATGCCGCCAAATTGGCACGAATCTCTCGGGCCACGCGATATTCTACGACTTGGAAAAGCGCATCGCTGGTGATGGCGAGCAGACGGTCGTTGAAGCTGTCGCTTGTCATCCCCGTGGTGTAAATGTTGTCTCCGTTTGCATTCTCTCCTTCCAGGTAATTCACTAAGTTATTTTCGTTAGCGACATCCCTGATTTGAGTGCCGAGAACAGGGCCTGGCGCAAACACAATCGCTACCACATTGGTCGCCGGACTGGTTCCGACAATTGTCAAAAGTCCCGGAGTGTCGCTGTTAATGGGTTGCGCCGAGGTATGGTCGCGGAGAGTGCTGGACAGCGCGTACCACAGGCGCTCGCCGCTGCTGTCGCGCAGGTCAGGAAGTCCCAGCGTGCGCCAGGGCAGGCGCCCGATGTAGCTCGGGCAGTTGTTGCCAACAAACAATTCAGCCGAGCCGTCGTTGTTGGTATCGGGGCACGGCAGGCTTCCTGGCCTGTTATTGTCAGTTGCTGCTCTGCCTATCAAGGCATCTTTCGCTTGCGCCAGAGCCGCAGCAGTGGACTTGTCTCTATCAATGGTCTGCGCCGATGATTTGACGTAACTGAACAGGACCGTGCTCACGGCCACGCCGATCAGCAGCAACACCAGCATCAGCGCGAAGCCTTTCTGGTGCGTCAAGGTGCTGCGCCGGCGGTGAGCGGGTGTTCGGCTTATGTTGCTGAGCGTTATGTAATGAGTGCCGCACCATGGGTATTCGTACGCTGGCGCTGCAGCGGGGCCGCGAAATGCACGGAAGCTATTTTGATTCCGCACCGCTGTTGCGCTGCTGGTCATACTGTGCATCAAGTTCTCTAGCGCGCAGGGCTCTTTTTTGGGCTACGTTTTCCGATCCTGCCGGTTGGGAAGTTCGGGGGGGCGTGACCTTTGACGCGTCAGGCGCGGTATTTTCGTTGCCGGTGGCGGCTTTGATCTCGGATTTGGATGTCGCGCGCCTGGCATAACCTTCCTCGATGGTGCCGCTGACGATTTCCACCGTCTGGCCGACTTTAAGATCGACGCTGCGGCCGCTCTCGGGCACGGTCAATTTCACGCGATCGCCGGTTTTGCCGGTCGCAACATCGATGCCGCCTGTCTGGGGCGCGCTGAGGGCGCGGTTATTGATCCATACCGTGCTTTTGCCGTCGCTGCGCCGGACCACGCCGTTGACGCTGACATTCTGCGGCACCGGCGCCGCCTGCGCATTCTCGCTGCCAACTTCGCTGCGGATATTCAGCTTGCGCGCGTTGTCGAGCGTGGCGCGCTGCGCCGGCGTAAAAAACAGACGGCCGGGATCGGCGCCGGCTGCGGTGCTGGCGCCTAACATCAGAACGACTGCTGCCGCCAGTCGTGCGGTCATGATTTCTTTTCTCCCGAAGGAACTGGCCGTACCGTGATCCAGGCGAGTTCGCAATCCGCGCGCAGGTTGGGCTGGAAGCGGATGCTGCCGCCGGTGCCGATGCGTTGCATCACGCATTCGTTGACCGAGAATACGCCGGCGCCCTGGTTGGCGAGCGTGCCGAGAAAACGCATCAGATCGCCCTCGTGCAGCAGCCTGACATTGATCTTCATCACCGACTGATACAGCGCTAACTGGCCTGGATCGAGCTCGCTCGCGTATGGATAAGGCTGCTGCGCGCCGATCTGGTAGTCGACGCCGAATAATCGCGTTTGCTGATTGGCCACCCGCAATCCGTCGAGCCAGTTGATGCGCTGCTCGTCGCCGGCGAAACCCAGCCGCTGCAGGTACTGATAGCGGCCCAGATAGCGCACGATGATATCTTTTTCGTCGCCGGATTTCTGCAACCTTATGCGTGCGTCGCGCAGCTGCTTCTGCTGCTGAACCGATGCCAGCTGTGCCTCCTTCAGGGTCACGTCGGCGTAATAAACCAGCCAAGCGCCGATCACGATCACCAGCATCAGCGTAATCAACGGCGCCTTCAGTGCGCGCAAATCGCTTGCGTTCATAGGGTTCGTTTCAACACCAGCAGCAATTTGAATTCGGCCTTGCCCGCCTGCTCGCGGCTATCGGTGGTGTTACCGGCCAGCGTCAGGCTTGGGCTGATGTTGAGCGGCAGCTTGATAACCCTCACTTCGGCCACCTCGGGTTGCCGTGACAGCATTTCGGCGAAACGATTGATGGTGTCGATGGCGGCGCGGTAATCGCCGCGAAATGGCTGCACCTCTCCCTCGACCAGCCCGCTTTGCCTGCGCGCGGCGCCGGCGGCGCCAGGGGTCCCCGCGTCACTGGCAGACCCGGCGGATTTGCCGGGGTCCTGTTCAATGTCGGTGCGGCCGTATTTCCAGCCAAAGCCCTTCAGCAGGATGGCCGGGTTACGCTCGAGCACCTGGCTGACGACATTCATCGTGGTTTCGGGCGAGCGGGTGGTGGCGCCAATTTTTTGCGAGATCTCGACCGCGCGCTTCAGGTTCTCGGCGGTGGTCGGCGCCGCTGGAAACCGGCGCGTCGCCTCCAGGTACTTCGCCTGCAAATCCGCGGTCTCGGCCGTCGCTTTCCCGATCTCGGAGCGGGTATCGAGGATCTGGTACAGGCTGAACGCGCACCATGCTGCGACGGCGAACGCGGTGACCCCGGTCAGCGCATAAATACCGCGGCGCGCCTGGTGCTGCCGGTAGCTGGCCGTGATATTGGCCGGCGCGAGGTTGTTGCCGGGCGCGCGCAGGCCCAGCAGGTGCAGATAAAGGGCATCGGTTGACGAGTCAAGCGCGCGCACGGAGATGCCGAGACGGGCGGTGATTTCCTGGCGTCCGAGGCGGCGGCATTCGATGTTCGGATTGTCGCGCACGATGACCTGCGCGAGTTCGGTCAGCGCATCATCACGGTCGACGATCAGCACCGACAGTTGCTCGTCGAGCGTCATGATGCGCAGCGCATGCAGATACAGGCGGGTGTTTGAAATCTCTTCAGCGTAGTTCTTGATCGCCTGCGCACCGGTGACGTCGATGCGCGCGAGGCGGCCGACGCGCAGCTTTTGGTCGCGCAAGAAAGTCAATCGCAGGCCCGAACTGTCGATCGACACCACCAGCAGCTTGGTCTGCTTGAGCTGCAGCTTTTCGACCAGGTCCTGGCTGACGGTCGGCAGCAGGTAAATCCCGGCCATCGGCAATCCGCGCTCGATCACCGCGCGCACCCACTTCGCAATCAGCTCTGGATTGGTGAGCGCGCAGAACAGATAACGGTCGTCGCGGCGCTTGCCGGTGTCGCGGCTCTGCAGGCGCGCGCTGCAATACGGCGTGTTGCGGTAATACTGCTTGAGCCTGCGGGTCACCATCTCGGTGCGCTCGCTGCCGAAGCTATGCGGCAGCGATTCCAGGCGGTAGTCCTCCTCGACCGCGTCCACCAGCATGTGCACCGGCAGGCTGCGAACCTGTGCGAGGTAGTCCTTGAACGCGCTGAGCCCGTCTTCGCTGTAAGCGAACATCTCGCATCCGGCGAAGCGCCCGCCCTGCCAGCGCGCCGCGCTGACTTGCCGGGCGGATACCGAGATCAGGAGCTTGTCAGCCATTTGTAACTGCGCGAATCATGAATGGTAAATGGTGAATTGCTAGCTGTTTCCTTGCCGGCTGAGCGCGAGCTCACGATTTACGATTCACCATTTACGCTTCACCTAAAACTTCATTTTACCCAAAATATCATACACCGGGCCCAGCACCGACCACATGATGAATATGAGCATGCCGCCGAGCAGGATGGTGAGCGCCGGCCCGAGCATGGCGAGACCCTTGTCGACGGCTTCCTTGACATCGCGGTTATAGAAATAGGTGACGTTGAGCAACGCGGTATCGAGCGCGCCGGTGGTTTCGCCAACACGCATCATGCGGATCACCAGCGGCGGAAATATGCCCAGATTCTGAAACGTCTCGGACAGGCTGTCGCCGGCGTTGATCTGCGCGCCGGCGCGCATCAGGCCGTCCGCAATTACTCGGTTGTCGACAATGTCCTCCGAGGTCCTGATCGCTTCCAGGATGGTGATGCCGGATTGGTACATGAGGGCAAAGAAATTGGTGAAACGCGACAGTATGATTTTCTGCAGAATGGGGCCGATCACCGGCAGGTGCAGTTTGGTGTAGTCCCACAAATATTGCGCCTTCGGGCTGCGGCGGACGAGCAGCACCGCCGCGACCGCGAGCGCAATCGGCACGCCGAACACGAACAGCCAGTAGTTGACGACGAAGTTGGAGACGAAAATCAGCAGGCGGGTCTGCAGCGGCAGCGCGATACCCATGGTTTTCAGGAGCTGCACCACCTGCGGCACCAGGTACATCAGCATGAACAGCATCACGCCCGCCACCACCACCAGTACCAGCGCCGGATACATCATCAGGCGCTTGGTCTGCGCCGCGAGCTCGTCCTGCCATTTGAGCGTATTGCCGAGGTTCTCGAATACCTCGGTCAGCCGCCCGGCCTGCTCGCCGGCGCGAACCAGGCTCACGAACACGGTATCGAACACGTAGGGGTGCTGCTGCATCGCCTGCGACAGGATGCGCCCGCCTTCCATGTCCTCGACCAGCGTCGTCAGCACGTCGCGAAAGCGCTGATTATCGATCGAATCGCGTAAATCCTTGATGCCTTCGAACAGCGGGATGCCTGAGCGCGAGATCTGCTCCATATCGAAGCAAAAGGTGATCAGGTCGCGCCGTGTGATGTTGCTGCCGGCACCGAAGCCGCCCCCGCTTTGCTCGACTTCGCGGAACGTGATCAGGTCGAGTCCCATGCGGCGCAAGCGCAGCTCGAGGTCGACCTCGTTCACCGCATCGAGCGCGCCGCGCGCCGGGCGCCCGGTTTTGTCGACAGCTTTGTACTGGAATGCGGGCACGGCGCTAGTCGCGAGCGATGCGTGCAAAGTGCAGAGCGCAAAATGACAGCCCTGTCGCCGAGCCACGCGGATTGAAATCACTCTGCACCCTGCGCTCCGCATTCCGCATGTCAGATAAACCTTCCGGTCACGTCGATCGCGCGCGACACCTCGGCGAGGCTGGTGGTGCCGTCGAGCACGCGCGCGATGCCTTCTTCGGCCAGCGGCCGGAAGTTCTTGGCGAGCGCCGCGGCGCGCAGCTCCTTGGCGGTGGCGCGCCGCGCCACCAGTTCGTCCATGTCGCTGTCCATCACCAGCAACTCCATCACCGAGCTGCGCCCTTTGTAGCCTTTGTTTTTGCATTTGCCGCATCCGACCGGACGGTAGATGTAACTTGCTTTTTCAGCCGCCGGGCCGAGTATTTGCCGCTCCTCCGGCGTCGGCGCATAAGCTTCCTTGCACTGGGTGCACAGCACCCGCACTAGGCGCTGGGCGATGACGCCGATGATGTTGCCGGCCATGATGTCGGGCTGGATGCCGATATCGAGCAGGCGCGAAAACGCGCCGAGCGCGGAGTTGGTGTGCAAGGTCGAGAAAACCTGATGGCCGGTCATGGCGGCGCGGAACGCCATTTCGGCGGTATCGCGGTCGCGGATCTCACCGACCAGGATGATGTCCGGATCCTGGCGCATCATCGAGCGGATGCCGTTTGCGAAATCCATGCGCACCGCGTCATTGACCGAGGTCTGGCGCATCAGCGTCAGGGGGTATTCAACCGGGTCCTCGAGCGTCATGATGTTGACGGTCTCGTCGTTGATTTGCGACAGCAGGGAATACAGCGTGGTGGTTTTGCCGCTGCCGGTCGGGCCCGTCACGATCAGAATGCCTTCGGGACGCCCCAGCAACAGGTTGAGCCTCGTGAGAGTCGGTTTCGGCAGGTTCATCTTGTCGAGGCTGATGATCGATTTCTCGCGGTCGAGTATGCGCAGCACGATGTTCTCGCCGTGGATCGTCGGGTGCGTCGAGACGCGGAAATCGATCGGCCGGCCATTCAGCGTCAGCGACAGCCGCCCGTCCTGCGGCGCGCGCGTCTCCGCGATATTCATGTCGCTGATCACCTTGACGCGGACCGTGATGCCGGGCATGTAGGTCTTGTGCAGGCTTCGCACCGTCTCGAGCACGCCGTCGATGCGGTAACGAATGCGCAGGAACGCATATTCCGGTTCGAAGTGGAGGTCGGAGGCGCCGCGCTTGACGGCATCGACCAGCAGCGCGTTGACCAGCCGCACCATCGGCTGCGTGTATTCGTCGCCGCCAGCCTGCAGGCTGCTGTAATCGATTTCGCCGGTCTCGATTTCCTGCAGGATGCCGTCGACCGACAGTTCATGACCGTAGAACTGGTCGATATAGTCTTCGAGTTGCGTTTCGCCGGCGAGCTGGGTCTTGATCTCGATGCTGGGGCCCATGGCGGCACGCAGCTGGTCGAACGCGACGACGTTGAACATTTCGGTGGTGGCGACCGTCAGCAGGCGCTCGTCCGTGTCATACGCAATCGGCAGCAGGCGATGGCGGCGCGCGAAGTCCTGCGGCACCAGTTTCAACGCTTCGGGGTCGGCCACGACCTGCGCGAGGTCGATCGATTCCTGGCCGACGGTGCGCGCCGTGATGTCGCGGATCACGGCGTCGGTGATGAAGCCGAGGCGTACCAGCAGGCGGCCGATCGGGATGTTGTTCTGTTTTTGCTCGGCGAGCGCGATGCCGAGCTGGTCAGGCGTGATCAGGCCCTGCTGGACGAGCAGTTCCCCTAACCGCAGCTTTTTGCGTTGTTCAGGCATCTGGATCTAGTTTACCGCGGACAGTGAGTTGAACCGCATCGCTTCATTCTGCCCGCCGGATCGCCGCTGTTGCACCACGGCAGGCTGGGCCAGGCGTTACTCCACGACTTTTTCGAGCTTGCTGATGCGCTCCTGGGTGGCGGCGGTGCTGAAGTTGGCGCGGCCTTTTGCGGCAGCGAGCTGGAGCGCGCGCCGGTAGAAGTCAAGCGCCGGTTTGGGTTGGCCGATATGCTCAAGTCCGACCGCGAGATTATAGGCGTAGTCCGGATTGTCGGGCTGCAGGTGGTGCGCCTGGAAGTACGCCTGTTGCGCGTCCGGCCAGCGGGTCTGGTCGGCATAGACGTTGCCGAGCGTGAAGTAGAGGAAGGCTGACGGATCGCGCGCGATCAGTTGCTTGACGCGGGTTTCGGCGGCGAGCGGATCGGCGCGGCCGAGCATCCCGATCAACCCCGCCTGCGCGAGCGCGTTGCTCGGATCGAGTTCGAGCAGCTTCAAATAATGCCTGGTGGCCTGGTCCTTATCGCCCTGTTGCATCGCGATCGCGGCCAATCCGAGCAATGCATCGAAATTGCCGGGCTCGCTTCTCAGCAGCTCGTTGTAAAGCCGCTGCGACGATTCGAGATTGCCGGCGTTGAGCGCTGTGTAGGCTTCAGCGAGCAGGGGATTGACGGTCGGCCTCGCGCCCCCGGCGGTGACTTTGATCGTGTCGCGCACCGCCGGCGGGGCGGGAACCGCGGCCGGTGCCGGAGCGGCGGGCGCAACGGCGGCGCTCGCCGGCGCTGGCGGCACGGACTTGTCTTTTTCCGCGCCTTCCTGCATCGGCGGCAGCAGCGACGTAATCGCGACAGGCGGCTGCTCTGCGGTGACCGTACCGCCGCTGGCGGCCGGCGCGGGCGCCGGCACGATCGGCGCCGACTGTGCCGGTCGCGCCGGCTGTTTGGCGAACATGCCGGGATTGGTCATCTGCAGATACACGTAGCTGCCATAGGCGAGCAGAAACAGCGCAGCCAGCGTACCGAACACGAACAACGGATGCTCGCGCGCATAAGCGCCGGCGCCGCCGGTTTCGCGCTGGCCGGCGCGGATTACGGTGGCGGCCCGCGCTGATTCGCGTGAGGCAGCGGCAGCGGGCGCCGCTGGCGCGGCGCCGGTCGTCTTGCGGGGTGACAGCGAGGGTTCGCGTGGCGCTGCCGGCTGCGGCGCGATCGGTTCGAGCGTGAGCTCGGATTTGGCCGTGCTGGCGCCCGGCGCCACCCCCGCGGGGGCGACTGCCGGCGGGCTTTCAGCCCCGGTTTCCTCGCGGTCCTTGGCGGCCTTTTCCAAGGCCTTCATCAAGAGGCTCATTTGGCTGCGCCAGACTTTTCGCCGGGAACGGTTGCGGTCGGCGTGTCGGTCTGCTGCGGCAGGAACCGCTGGTAGAACTTGAGTTCGTCGCTTTCGAGCGACGGATTCTTGATTATCGTCGCGCGCAGGAAGATCACCAGCTCCGACTTGGTGAGTTGATCATTGCGCGCGCCGAAGATCTCGCTGAGGAACCCGGTCTTGCCGAAGTCGCCGACGCCCGGCACGGCATTGCGGTTGTAGAGGCCGCCGTCCTGCATCAGACCGCCGAGGATCGCGGTCTGGCCGCTCAACAGCTGCAGCACCGATTCCATTTCCCGGATCTGTATTTGCGGCACCGCATTCGTCAGACATTTACCGGCGTTTGAGGCGGCGATTGCCGGGCTGCAGAGGCTGGGATTCGGATCGTTGACGGTATCTTTGATGCGCGTAATGGTCGGCCGCACCGTGAGCGTGACCTGGCCGTTGTCGTTGATCTGGGGCGTCAGGCTCATCACCATGCCGACCGGCACGGTTTGGGGCGTAGTAGTAAAGTTTGTTATCGCGGCGACATTGGCTGAGGTTACCGTCGCGGCTTCGATCGAAAAATAAATGATGTTGTCAACGACCTTGAGCAGTGCGGTCTGGTTGTTGAGCGTCATCAGCTTCGGACTCGACAGCACGCGCGTATTGCCAAACTGGTTCAAAAGCTTGATGGTAGACGCGATGTTGCCGATGTCGGAATTCGGGTTCGCGTAACCGATCGTCAAGCTGCCGGGGAAAACATTGGTGCCAGTGATGGTGCTGATCAATGATTGGGTGAAGTTGATGCCGCCGCTGACTGCGAGGCGGCTCCAGTCGATGCCGCCCTGGTAGATATCGGACAAAGTCACTTCGGCGATCGTCGCTTCGATCAGCACCTGGCGCTGCGACGCTTGCGTGATGCTGTCGATGTGTTGCTGAATCAGCGCGTGCTGCTTTTCGGTGGCGAGCACGCTGATGGTGCCGGCGGCCGCGTTGACGATGATGTCGTCGCGCCCGTCACCCGCCAACGGGACCGCCGCCGGCTGGCTGCCGAACGCGATGTTGAAAAGCTGAGTTGCCGCGGGCCCGGCGCGCGCCACCGCTTCGGCCTGCTGCAGGCGCTCCTCGCGTGCCGTGCGCTGCGTTTCGGCGCGCTCGGCCCGCTGCTCGGCCGTAAGGCTCTGGCTGCGGGTCGAGGCGAGAATGGCGCGCAAATTGTCCCGCAATGAGTCCCAGAAGTTATTGTTCGAAACCGTTTTGACGACCGTGCTCGACGAATTGCTTTGAGCGCCGCCGCCGGCGGTGGGCGGAGCAGCGCCGCCTGCGCCGCCGGTGGCGGCGCCCTGGATCTGGCCGGATACGCCGATGGTCGAAGTGGTGTCGCGCGTCATGTTTACGTAGTTGACGCGGTAGGTCTTCATGTACGGCGTGTCGGGCGACACGATGAGGGTGTTGCCCTCGATCCGGTAGCGCAGGTTGACCTGCTTGGCGACGCGGTCGAGAATCGCCGGCAGCGTCTCGTTGATCGCGTTCAGGCTGACCAGACCCGTCAAGCCGGGGTGGATGTCGATGTTCTGCTTGGTGTCGCGCGCGAGCGCCAGCAGCAGTTCCTTCACCGGCACCTCGTTCACCACCACGCTGTAGGTCGGCGGCTTGACCGCCGGCTTGGGCGCCGGCACGAAGCTGCTGACGCGCGCCGGCGGCGGCACATCCGCCAGTGTGGGTTTCGCCGCGGGGGTCGTGACGTGTCCCTCGGATTGCGGCAGCACCGAACGTTGGTAGCAACCGGTGAGCAAAAACGCCATCAGCGCGCAGACGACGGCTGCTGCCGCGCGGAAACGCAGGCGGGCGTCGTCACAACAACCTGGCCGCGCGGTGCCACCACCCGCGTGGCCGAGCGCTTGGTACGCAACCATGGGTTTGGTTTCCCCTGTTGAAAAGATGCTATAAATTACGTGCCGGTATCGCGACCAGCTCGTCTCAGGAGGGCTGGTGTTGGGCGATCTCGGCGCGTATGCCCTGGACCGTTCGCAAGATCGGGTTGTTGGCCTTCAACGGCGCCGGTAGTTTGGCCAGCGCATCCAGCGCGGCGCGGCGGTCATTGAAGGTTCCATACAACACAGTCAGCGACGGTTTCTGTTTCGCGACAGTACGGTACACAAAAACGTCATTGATTTCGACTAATTTGCTTATGACATTGAGGTGATGCTCTAGCTGCCGTGGATTATCCGCTCCGAGCAACTGAATACTGTAGGTCGTTTTGTCCTGCTGCGCCAGCCAGCTTTGGGTCGCCGCAATCCGCGCTCCGAACGCATCTGTGCTACCTACGGCTTTTTGAGAGTTAGCACTAACTTCTTGTTTAGCCCGCAGTTTAATTGGTTGTGCGGGGTCTGACGTTGGATTTTTTTTAAGGGCCGCGATGGACATCGCGCTGGCGGTTGCAGTGGAATCTGCTGCGGGCGTGGGGGGCGGAGGGTAGGGCACCGCGGCCGGCTGCGACAGGCGAGCGCTAACCGCTGGCTCGCGCGCCGTTATGCCGTCGCCCTGATAGGCCTGGAACGACGCGTAGAGCGCGATGCCGAGGCCGGCACCGAGCGCAAACAGCGACAGCGCGAGCCTAAGCTTGAGCCGCGGGCGCGGCGGCTCATAGTCGCTGAATTCGCTGTCGCGCACCGCGGCTTTGACATGTTTCAGATTGATGGTGTGGGTGTTCTCGGCGTATGCAGCAAGCAGCGTCTTGTCGGCGATCAGATTGATACGCCGGGTAAGCCCGTCCGACGCCCTGGCAATGGCATTTATGACCGAGGGCGAGAACAGGTCAGGGCCGCGGTAGCCGGCGGCACGCAAGCGAAAGTTAAGGTAATCGCGGATCTCATTCGGCTTGAGCGGACTCAGGCGAAAGCGGTGGGTGATGCGCTCGCGCAGCTGACGGATTTGCGGCTGGCGCAGATTGTCCTCGAACTCCGGCTGACCGAACAGCACGATCTGCAATAATTTGCTGTGCGCGGTCTCGAGGTTCGACAGCAGCCGGATTTCCTCGAGCGTGGCGATCGGCATGCTTTGCGATTCCTCCACGAACATCACCACCTGCTTGCCCTGCGCGTGGCGCTCGAGCACGTAATGGTGCAGGATTTGCATGACTTCGAGATGGCCGGCCTCGCGCGGCGGCTTCAGCTGTAGCTCGAGTGCGATTGCGTGCAGGATTTCCTCGGGCGAGACGCTGGGATTGGCGAGATAGACGGTCTCGACGCTGGCCGGCAGCCGCGACTGCAGCATGCTGCACAGCATGGTCTTGCCGCTGCCGACCTCCCCCGTGACCTTGATGATGCCTTCGCCCTGGCCGATCGCGTAGATCAGCGCTTCGAGGATCGGGCCGCGGTTGCCGCCGCTGTAGAAAAATTCGGTATTGGGCGTGATACGGAACGGCGGCTGGGTGAGCCCGAAATGGCTGTAATACATCAGTTGGCTCGCTTCATCCGATGGTCTGCCCGGCCATGCTCAGCGCTCTGTATTTTTTCATGGTGCCGGAAGCACCGGCTCACTGCGGCGGGCTTTCGGGATCGCCCGGCGTGCCGTAATTCTGCATGCGGCTGTAGAGCGTGGTGCGATGGATGCCCAGCAGCTTGGCCGCTTGCGACAGGTTGCCCTGGGTGATCAGCAGCGCCGCCTCGACGTAACCCTTCTCCCACTGCTGCAGCGTCAGGTCGAGATTGAAATTCTTCTGCGCCTGCAGGTGCTTTTTGGCTGCTTCCAGCACCGACTTGAAATCCTGGCCGATCGGCAGCCCGGGCAGATCGATCTCCATGCTTTCCATGTCGAGCTCGGCCTGCAGCTGTTCGGCGTTGACCTGCCGGCCCGCGTACTTGGTCGTGAGCCGGATCACGATGTTGCGCAGTTCGCGCACATTGCCGGGAAAGCTGTATTCGAGCCACAGCGCCATCGCCCTGGTGTCCAGATCGAACGCCTTAACCGCGGCCTGATGCGAGTAAAAATCGCGAAAATGGTCGAGCAGCAGGCATTTGTCCTCGTTCAGGTCGCGCAGCGGCGGCGCATTAATGGTGAATACCGACAGCCGGTGATAGAGGTCGGCACGGAAGCGCCCGTTGCGGAGTTCCTGCCGCATGTCGCGGTTGGTCGCCGCGATCACGCGCGCGTTGCTGACGCGGCTCTGGGTCTCGCCGACGCGCTGGTATTCGCCGTTTTCCAGCACGCGCAGCAGTTTCGCCTGCAGTTCGAGCGGCAGTTCGCCTATCTCATCGAGTAACAACGAGCCGTCCTTGCCGTCTTCGAAGTAGCCCGACCTCGAAGTGGTGGCGCCGGTGAACGCCCCCTTGCTGTAGCCGAACAGCGTGGGTTCGACCAGGTTCGGCGAGATCGCGGCGCAGTTCAGCGCGAGGAAAGGTTTGGAAGCACGCTGGCTCTGGCGGTGCAGCGCGGACGCGATCAGCTCCTTGCCGCTGCCCGATTCGCCTTCGATCAGCACCGGGAACGGCGCATTGGCATATTGAGTGATCTGCTGGCGCAGTTTTTCGACCGGCAGGCTCTTGCCGACCATTCCGCCGTCGCCGGACTGAGCGCTGATTTCGGCGTCGCGGATCTGCAGCGACTTGAGCAGCAGAGCCTTGATCTTCTCCGGTTCGCACGGCTTGGCGATGAACTCGAGGGCGCCCAGCGTGCGTGCGTGGCGCGCGTTGGTTTCGTCGTTTTGTCCCGACAGCACCAGGATCTTGATGCTCGGCGAGTAGGCGATCAATTCGTTAATCAGCTTGAAGCCCTCGTCGGGGCGGTGCGGCGTCGGCGGCAGGCCGAGGTCGATCAGTGCCAATTGCGGCGGGTTATCGAGCTGACGGAGCAAACTCTTGACCTGCGCGCGCGATTCGGCGACGTAAACGCTGAAATCGCGACCCAGCACGAAGTTCAGCGTGTCGCTGATCAGCGGATCGTCGTCGACGATCAGCAAATCCGGCTTGCCCCGTGGTGTTTCCAAGCGCCCCCCTAAACCTAACTGACTATTTTGCCAGATAGTTTTCCCATCTGATAGCGTGGCTCGGCGCGCGCCGGCTCAGTTGGCCGGCGGCACGGCTTCGATGCAGCGCAGGAATGCCTGCTCGAGATCGTCGGTCGCGAACTGCCGGCGCAGCGCGGCGGGCGTGCCGGCAAAGCGCAAACCGCCGGTGTGCATCACCGCCATGCGGTCGCAGACCTCGGCTACATCGGCCAGCGCATGCGAAGTGAAAAACACGGTGCATGCCTCGCGCTTGAGTTCGCGCAGCCGTGATTTGAGCAGCGCGCGCGCCTTGGGGTCGAGGCCGCCGGTCGGCTCGTCGAGCACGTAGAGATCCTTGCGCGCGAGAAAGCATGCCGCGAGACCGAGCTTCTGCGTCATGCCCTTGGAGTAAGCGCGCACCGGCAGGGTGAGCGCCGCAAGATCGAGATCCAGCGCATGCAGCATGCGCTCGGCTGCACCGCGGTCATACACGGTTGCTTGCAGCTCGAGCACATAGCGGATGAAATCCTCGCCGGTCAGGAAGTAGGGCGGATTGAAGCGCTCGGGCAAAAACGCGAGCCGGCTGCGCGCCGCAGTCAAGCGGTGTGAGGTGCCGAAAATTTCGATGTTGCCGTTGTCGGTGGCGCAAAAATCGAGCATGCATTTGAGCAGCGTAGTCTTGCCGGCGCCGTTGACGCCGACCAGGCCGAAGAACTCGCCGCGGGCGACTTCGAACGAAACGTCGCGCAGCACGGCCGCTCGGCCATAGTTCTTGGCGACTCCTGAAAAACGCAGCGCGATTTCGGACATGGTCGATGAGCGCTATGCGGGCGGGTCACGTATCTTATAGCATTAGCCTGCGGCCGGCGCGGTGTGCGGTAAAATCCGCAATTGTTCACCATCATCCCGGCCTCGACCGCGCGCCATGCCCCACGCCGAATCGCCGCTACTGCAGCAGTTGAGCAATAACAGCGCACCGTATCGCGATCCGCTGACGAGCCTCGACTGGACGGCGCTCAACGCCCACAGCTACTGGCTGCCGCCGCCGGCGATTTCGATTTACGGCCTGCCGGAGTTCGCGACGTTGAACGACGACGTCAGGCGCCGCTTGTCGCAGTACGAATTCATCAATGCGATTCTGTGCGGGCTGTGGCTCGAGAGCATTTTCATCGACCGCCTCGGCAGCGCGCTCGCCGGCGGATTGAGCGCGACGGAACGGACCTATCTGTTGCACGAGATCCGCGAAGAAGCCGGCCACAGCCTGATGTTCCTCAAGCTGATCGAAGCGAGCGGCCTGCCGCTGCCGCAGCGCGCCTGGCGGCGGCCGCGGTTGACCGATGCCGCCGGACGGCGTTTGCCGGTGACGGGGCCGCTGTTCTGGCTTGCGACCGCCATCGGCGAAGACATTCCCGACAA
>JAHFRL010000236.1 GCA_023266235.1 Betaproteobacteria bacterium | reverse complement strand
GAGTATGCAGCCTAGCTTGATGCCGTAAAAGTTGTCGCCAGCAAGAGATTTTTGATGACGACGGGCTTTTTTGACTACCTTCAGGGCTTCTTGAGCGAGCGCATCCAATGCGGCGCTAGGAGACTGTAGATCGTCCTCGCCGATGGGGGCCATGTTACCAGTTCGAGTATGAGAAGATTTTCTTGTTTCCCTCGCTCGCCCCTCGCTGGCGTTTGAGCTCCCTTGCTTGGCAGAGCTGTTGCAAGGGGCCACTTAAGGTCGTGAGGGGGATATGGTGCCCCCGGTTTTCCAATTCTGCTTTCACATCGGTTATCGTTTTTGGCTTTTTAAAAAAACCTTCACCGATCAATTCACGAACATAAGCCTTCGTTCCGCCACGTTGGGCTGTT
Organism: Betaproteobacteria bacterium; assembly: GCA_023266235.1. Lineage (GTDB taxonomy): Bacteria > Pseudomonadota > Gammaproteobacteria > Burkholderiales > SG8-41 > PALSA-1004. The sequence goes on along the minus strand of JAHFRL010000236.1, from coordinate 3,261 downwards.
TCGGCGCCGCGCGCCTTGCCTCTGCCAGCGGATTTCCGATGTGCTATAGCAGGGCCGGCACCGCCCAAAAGGTCATCTAAAACCTTCTGAAACGCGATGCGCTTTAGCTCCGGGTCCTTCACGCTTTGGACAACCTTTTCAGCTTGATCAACCAGTGCGGCGTAATCCGACTTTTTGCTCATATCAAAAATCCAAATTTAAACGGTGCATTGTTTGCAAACGGACGTTCAAATGCAAGCAATGGTTGACAGTGCTACACACGATATTTGATCGGTAGAAAGGCCCTCGACCGTGCGTGCCAATGCTGCTACATTTCTTTTTGTCGGTGGTCTGAAATGTAAGTCTTTTCAATGTCTTCTGCGCGCGCTCGAAAAATCCCCTAGGGAGCGCCAATGATTATAGTCCCGCTCGGCTCATGAACGACTCATCGACTCAGACTTCGACCGTACTGGCCCGTTTTGACGGCCCCATCGTAATGATCGGCTTCGGCTCGATCGGGAAGGGGACGATGCCGCTGATCGAGCGGCATCTTGCCTTCGACCGCTCGAAGTTCGTCGTCATCGCGCCCGATGACCGCGACCGCGGCCTGCTCGACGAGCGGCAAATCAAGTTCATGCATCTGGCGATTACGGCGGAAAACTATCGCGAGGTGCTCACCCCGCTGCTCACGGCAGGGCCCGGGCGCGGCATGGTCGTGAACCTTTCGGTCGACACATCGTCGGTCGCCCTGATGGAGCTCGCCAAGGATCTCGACGCCTTCTACATCGACACCGTGGTCGAGCCGTGGCCCGGCCTTTACACCGATCGCAACCGCTCGATCTCGGAACGCTCGAACTACGCGCTGCGCGAAGGCATTCTCGATCTGCGCCGCCGCCGGCCCGGCGGCGTCACGGCGGTGAGCTGCTGCGGCGCCAATCCTGGCATGGTGTCGTGGATGGTCAAGCAGGCGCTCATCGACATCGCGCGTGACCTCCGGATCGATTTTGCCGAGCCGCAAGCGCGCGAGGATTGGGCGCGACTGATGCAGCGCGCCGGCGTCAAGGGTATCCACATCGCCGAGCGCGACACCCAGCGTGCGCGCGATCCCAAGCCGCGCGGTAAATTCGTCAATACCTGGTCGGTGGAGGGCTTCATCGCCGAGGGCATGCAACCCTCCGAGCTCGGCTGGGGCACGCACGAAAAGACGTTGCCGTCCGGCGGCCGTCACCACGAATTCGGCTGCGATGCGGCGATCTACCTGACGCGGCCCGGCGCAGGCACGCGCGTGCGCTCGTGGACGCCCACGGCGCAGGCACAGCACGGCTTCCTGGTCACGCACAACGAGTCGATCTCGATCGCCGACTACTTCACGCTGCGCAACAGCGAAAAGGTCGTTTACCGTCCGACCTGCCACTACGCCTATCATCCGTGCGACGACGCCGTGCTCTCGCTGCACGAAATGGCGGGCGCGCAGTGGAAACCGCAAAAAGAGTGGCACATCCTGACCGAAGACGACATCGTCGATGGCGTCGACGAGCTCGGTGTGCTGCTCTATGGCCACGCCAAGAACGCCTACTGGTACGGCTCGCAGCTGTCGATCGAGGAGACGCGGCGGCTGGCACCGCACCAGAATGCAACCGGCCTGCAGGTTACCTCGGCTGTGCTCGCCGGCATCGTGTGGATGCTGGACAATCCGGACCGCGGTATCGTCGAGGCCGACGAGATGGATTTCCGGCACTGTCTGGAAATTCAACGACCCTATCTCGGGCAGGTGGCTGGCCACTACACCGACTGGACGCCGCTGGCCAATCGCGGCGCGCTGTTCCCGGAGGACACCGATCAAAGTGATCCGTGGCAGTTCGCAAACGTGCTTGTGCGTTGACTGGGGGCAAAAAAGCGCGGCTCACGCCCACCGTCGCGCGGCCAATGGCACGATGCCCAGTGCACGCAATTTGGCGAATATCTGTAAGAGTCTGACCTATCTAGGTTGAAGCGTGTCCCGAGTTTCTGCAGTAATTGGCGCATTCCTTCGGCGCTCGGCACGAGGGCCTGTTCGACCTAAGCCAGGCTGCGTGTCATCGGACGCTCTATTTTCATTCGACGATCGCTATTTACCGCGATCGCCGGTTCACGACCGCCGGACAAAACTTGCGCGCGCCGTCGCATCGGCGAACACATATTCGTGAAGTCGGAAATGTAACCGCAGGCGATGCTCGAACGAAATACAGGTCGAGGCGAGCATGGGGCTCGACTGCTAAAAGGAAATACGACCATGTTCAGCAAATCCACCCTCGCCCTGTCCGCCACGCTCATCGTCAGCGCGACATCGGCTGCGTTCGCTTATGAAGAGCCGGAGCACAGACTCGGAGATCGTTATGCGTTTCTCGCGCAGATGCAGCAACCGGTGTCGACGAATATCGTTGCCGGCAAGCGCATGACGATACGGACCGCCAACCTCAGCCTGTATACCAACGAAGTGCCTGAGCACAGGATTGCGGACCGCTATTTTTTCCTCGAGCAGCCCGTCATGTTCGCTGCCGTCAAGGCAAGGGCGTCGGCAGTGCGCTATGCAAAGAGCTTTACGGTCAGAGAAAAATTATTGTTTGACCGTCAGACGGCGCGGTGTTGATTGTGGGCGGCTGGCCTTGCAGCGGAACTTATCAGATCTTGGCCGCGGCAAATGGGCATAGTACCTGCCTGGTGCTGTTCCTGCTGCTGAGCCCGTGCTATCTTGCTTAGAACTTGCTGTCTGTAAGTGGGGAACGGCTGTTGAGATTTGCTTAGACGCGCGCAGCAAGACGGCAATATCGATCAGGTACGAAAGCAGAGAGGGTCAGAATGAGCAACGCACATACCGGATTTCTTAAAACCATTGGCGTGGTGCTCGCCTGTGGGGTGGTTTCCCCATTCCTGGGGCTGCCGCCGGTTGCATACGCAGAAGACGCCAAGCAATTCGTGATGAAGCTGAGCACCGCCACGATTAACGACACTCAGCACGAATGGTTCAAGAGATTCGCGGCGATGATCGAAAAGGACTCCGGCGGCCGGATCAAGGCCGAGATTTATCCCGCGAGCCAGCTTGGTTCCATTCCGCGCCAGATCGAGGGCGTGCAGTTCGGTTCGATCCAGGGCTGGATGGGCCCGCCGGAGTTTCTGGTCGGCGTCGACGAACGCTTCGAAGCGATGAGCGCGCCGGGCCTGTTCTCGAGCGTCGAGCAGGTGATGAAGGTGGTGCAGGACCCACCGATCAAGAAGATGATGCATGATCTTGGCGAGGCAAAG
>JAHFRL010000142.1 GCA_023266235.1 Betaproteobacteria bacterium | reverse complement strand
GCCGCGACTCGCGAGCGGATACTGGTGGCCAATCCGGCGCGGCTCTACGGCTTTGATACCGAGTGAAGGGTGAACGGGTGAACGGGTGAAAAATTCCCCTCCCGCCTCTCGCCTCTCGCCTCTCGCCTCTCGCTGTGTAGTATTATTGCATCTGGTCCTGCACTAATTCAGTTATCCCGGAGAAACCCATGACCCAGCGCATACGCGGCGTGCTGTCGCCCGTCGTCACCCCGTTCAAAGCCGATCTCAGTCCTGATCCCCGGCGCTTCGTTGCGCACTGCAAGTGGCTGCTGTCGCAGAACTGCGGGCTCGCGGTATTCGGCACCAACAGCGAGGCGAACTCGCTGGCGGTGGAAGAGCGCATGACGCTGCTCGACGGCCTGGTCGCCGCCGGACTCGACACCTCGCGCATGATGCCCGGCACCGGCTGCTGCTCGCTCACCGAAACCGTGAAGCTCACCGCGCACGCGGTGAAGCACGGCTGCGCAGGGGTCTTGATGCTGCCGCCGTTCTACTACAAGGGCGTGAGCGAGGAAGGCCTCTACCGGCATTTCAGCGAAGTCGTGCAGCGCGTCGGCGACTCGCGCCTCAGGATTTACCTGTATCACATCCCGCCGGTGGCGGTCGTCGGCATCACGACCGGCCTCGTCGAGCGATTGCTCAAGGCCTGTCCGAACGCGATCGCCGGCATGAAGGACAGCTCGGGCGACTGGAACAACACCAGGACGTTTCTCGATGCGTTCGCCAAATCGGGCTTCGACGTGTTTGTGGGCAGCGAATCGTTCCTGCTCGCAAACATGCGCAACGGCGGCGTCGGCACCATTTCCGCGACGGCCAACGTCAATCCGGCCGCGATCCACAAACTGTACACGGAATGGAAGAACGCCGACGCGGACGGGCAGCAGGCGAAACTCAACGTTACGCGCGACGCATTCGGCAAGAAATACCTGATGATAGGCGCGCTCAAGCAAGGCATCGCGATTTACGCGAACGATCCGGCGTGGGCCGCGGTGCGCCCGCCGCTGGTTGAACTCACTGCCGAGCAGGCGAGGTCGCTCGCGGCGGAACTGAAGCAGATCGGCTTCACGATGCCGGGATTGAAACGCGCCGAAGCCGCGGTTACGGCTTAAGCAGCACGGTAAGCAGCACGGCGTGCCGGCGCAGAATCTGTCTTGACTCTGCTGCTGCGGCTGATCAGGAACCTGAGCGCGCGGCGGTGGTGCGCGTCGGCGCGCGGCCTGCTGCAAGCTGCGCTGCTCGTCTCCCCGCGCAACGCCCTGCTCCTGCGCGAACTCGTTGCCCTCACCGCCAAGCAGCGCGACGCGCGGGCTTTGCTGAACAGTTGCCGTCGGCTGCTGGCGGCATGTCCGGACGACGAGCACGCGCGGGAAACACTGGCGGCGCTCGAACTCGCCACCGGCCGCGTCGATACGGCACGCAAGTTGCTCGAGAAGCGCGCGCAGCACACCCCGGACGACGTCCCCCGCCTGCGGTTGGTGGAAGACGCACTGATCGATCCGGAACGCGCCAGGCGTGACGGGGTATATGTGGCATTGCTGCGGGACGTGGAAGTGGAGACCTCCGATTGGGCCATACTCGACGGCGAAAAAGTCTACAACTCGGAAGCCCATAACCGGGCCTTGCGTAAGTGTGCGTTCGTGCAAGGCCGGGCCAGTCCGGACAACAAGACGTTCCTGTTCAAGCTTCCCCCGATCTCGCGCGCGCTCGACGAGGCGTGCGTGCACCTGGGCGGCGATCACAATTACTGCCACTGGATCACGCGTAACCTGATCAAGCTGGCGTTGCTCGAAGGCACGCCTTACGCGGAGCTGCCGCTGCTGATCAACGAGGACCTGCGGCGGCACCAGCGGGAGTATCTCGATCTGCTCGGCATCCCGGACCGTCGTCTGATCAAGCTGCCGCGACCGTCGGTGGTCAGATGCCGCGAGCTCGTGGTGCCGACCAGCCTCACCAATCACGTGAAAATGGGCATTGGAACCCAATGGCTGCGGCGCCAGCTCGCGCCCTGGATCGAATCCGGGCCGCCCACGGAACGGTTGTTCGTATCGCGGCGCGATGCGACGGTGCGCCGCTTGCTCAACGAAAGCGAGCTGGAAGCGGCCCTGATACCGCTGGGTTTTTCCAGCATCGTGCCCGGGGAAATGAGCGTGCGCGAGCAGATCCGCCGCTTCTCGCGGGCGCAAGTCATCGTCGGCGCCCACGGCGCGGCGTTCGCCAATCTGGTGTTTGCGCCGGCGGGGACCCAGGTGGTCGAAATCAACAGCACGCACAAGTCGCACATTCCTGACTTTACGTTTCTCGCGCGGATTGCCGGGCTCGGTTTCGTGAGCGTGATTTCGGAGGACTACGATTTCACCCGGCCGGAGCGCTACGGGCCCGATACCGATTTCCGGGTCGACGTCGGCGAAGTGCTTGCCGCGCTGCGGCGCGCCAGGCCCGGGATTTTCAGTTAGAGTTTAGCGCCGGTCTTCTCTTCCCAGTAGCGCGCAATCTCGGTCTGATCGCGCGTGCCGCCGAACTGCTCGCACGCTGCCGCCCACAGCTCCGCGGTCTTCTCCGCAAGCGGGGCCGCGGCGCCGATGCTCTTCGCGGTGTCGACCGCGATCTTCACGTCCTTGGCGATGAATTGCATCGCCATGCCGGTACCGTACTTGCGCGTCATCACGTGCGGCACGACCTTCTTGACGATCGGATGCTGCCGCCCGTTGCACATCGCGTCGATGGCGTAGGCCATGACCTGGCTGTCGAGCCCGAACTTGCGGCCGATCACCATCGCTTCCAGCGTATTGATCAGCGCGCAGGCGTTGATGTAGTTGGCAAGCGACTTCAGCATGTGCCCGCTGCCGAGCGCGCCGCACGCGTAGAGCTTGCGCCCCATCGCCGCGAACAGCGGCCGGCAGCGCTCGACGAGCGCCGGCTCGCCGCCCGCCATGATGTCGAGCGTCGCGTCTTGCGCGAAGACCACGCCGCCCATCACCGGCGCATCGACGTAGCCGATGCCGCGCTCGGCGAGTTCCTTGCCGATCGCGACCGTGCCAGCGGGCGCCGACGAGCTCATGTCGATAACCGTTGTGCCGCGCGCGAGATGGCCGGCGAGACCGTCGCCGAACAGTACCTGCCGCACCACCTTGTCGTCGGGCACCATGAAGATCACCGCATCAGCGCCGCGCCCCGCATTGGCGAGTGTGGCCGCCACCTTGCCGCCGTGTTCATTCACGAATGCGCGCATCGTTTCAGCACGCACATCGAACACCGTGACATCGAAGCCTTTCTTGACGAGGTGCCCCGCCATCGGGTTGCCCATGTTGCCGACGCCGATGAAGCTGATTTTTTTGATCGCTGTCATGTGGGATTCTTTCACTGGAACAATTCGGGACGCAGCATCCAGTTAACGACCCAGACTCCGGTCACGGTACGCTCGAGACAAACGACGCTGCCCGGTTGGAATGCCACGATTATGGATTCACCTTTGCCGGCGAGCAGCAGCGCAGCGAGCCGCCCCATGAACGGCATGTGCCCCGCGACCAGCGCATCGTCATTCCAGCCCTTGATACGCTCCGCGAGCGGTTCAACCGGATCGTTGGGACTGATGCCGCTCATCGCCGCGACTGCGGTGCCGGGTGCGACTTGCGCAGCCAGCAGCTCGGCGGTTTCCCGCGCCCGCGTCTTGCCGCTGTGGAAGATCTGACGCACGCGAATGCCGCGCTGGCCGAGCAATTCCGCCAGCCGCGCGATATCGCGCCGCCCGCGTTCGCTCAGCGGGCGCTCGGGGTTGACCTCCTCCGGCAACGAATCACCGTGCTGCACAAGATAGAGTTTCATGAGCTGTCGCCGTAATGAGTGAGGTGTGAGGCGCGAGGGCTAAACAGCGGGACGCGACGGGTTTGCCGCCTCACGCCTCTCGCCTTGCGCGTCATGCGGTTGCCGCCAGAAACAGCCGCCACTCGCCTTCCACGCCCTTCAGCGCGTGCGTCCCGCGGTCCTCGAATCGGAGGCCAGAGCCGGCGACGAGGTCCTTGACCGTGCTTGACACCAGCACCTCGCCTCCGCCAGCGTGCGCGGCAACGCGCGCACCGATGTGCACCGCGATCCCGCCGACCTTCTCGCCGATGACTTCGACTTCGCCCGTGTGCAGGCCAGCGCGGATGTCAATGCCGAGCGTCTTCGCATCATCGCTGATCGCCTTCGCGCAGCGCACCGCGCGCGCGGGGCCGTCGAACGTCGCAAACATTCCGTCGCCCGCGGTATCGATCTCGCGGCCACGAAAGCGCTCGAGCTGTCGGCGCGCGATCGCATAATAGTTTTCAAGCAGATCGCGCCACTTGCTGTCGCCGAGCGCTGTGGCGCGTTCGGTCGAGCCGACGATATCGGTAAACAGCACGGTCGATACGACGCGGTCCAAGTCCGCGGCGTGGCGGGAACCAGTCAGGAACTCTTCCACCTCGTCAACAATCGCATCATTGTCGCCGACCCCGATCGTATGGTCGATACCGGGCAACTCGACAAGTTTTGCTCGCGGAATGCGCTCGGCAAGGTATCGCGCATGTTCGACGCTGACAACCCGCTCGTCCGTCCTATGCAGGATCAGCGTAGGGACGGTGACCGAAGGGAGAATGTGCCGTACATCGATCTCGCGGTTCATTTGCATCACTGCCCGCGCGGCACCGGGGCTCGCCGCCGCACGAAAATAAGCTGCCATGCGATCAACCAGGCGTGGATCGTGTGCGATGCTTGGCGCCCACAGATTGGCATCAACGCCCTGCGCAGTGCCCCAATGCCTTTCGACGTTTTCAAAAAACGCGTTATACCTGTCGTCGGTCCAGCCGAACGGATAATCCGGCGCCCAGGACCGTTTGGCGTAGGAGCCGTAGATGACGAGCGCGACAGTTCGCTGTGGGTAGGTGGCGGCGAAAAGAATCGACATCGGGCCACCCTCGGAGACACCGAAGAGCGCCGCCTGTTTCGATCCGACTTCATCCATGATGGCCTGGACGTCGCTCATGCGTTGTTCGAGTGTAAAGATCCGGGAAGTACGGTCCGACAGACCCGTCCCACGCTTATCGAAAAGAATGAGCCGGCAGAACGACGCCAGGCGCTGGAAGAATTTCGCGCGCGCCGGCGAATCCCAGGTCGCCTCGACGTTCGACACGAAGCCTGGGACAAAGACGACGTCAAGCGGACCGTCTCCGATTACCTGGTAGGCGATATGAACGTCGCCGCTTTTGACATACCGGGTTTCAGGCGGAGCGGCCATGATTTGGATCTTCCATGACTTCGGCGTATATCCTACTCCGATTCAAAATGACAAAGGCCGCAGAGATCTCTCTCCACGGCCCTCGCTCATTGCCTTCCACGGCACAAGGCCGCGTTCATAAATCTTCGGGCTTCAGTCCCGTGCGTTTAGCGATTCGGGCAAGCATCTTAGGGCCGATCTCCTCGCCGTCGTGAAATGCAAAGACGACATCAGACCAGCCAGGACGGGAGAGAGTCTTGTGTGATCCGGACTGGCGCTTGAGCGTCCAGCCAATCCGGAACAGTGCGGCGAGAACACGGCGGGCCTTCGTCGAAGGCCATGAGGTCATGCGGCCGGAACAGCGATCGAGATGGGCTGAGGCCCGGCTTCGTTATTGTCGAGGCGCTCGGCCAGCACACGCAAAGCCAAGGCTTCGGCTTTGGCCATGGCTTCTTTAGCCGTGGCGCCATAGGCAAGAACCCCGGGCAATTCCGGGACTTCGGCAAGCCAGCGGCCGTCGTCTTCGCGTTCGTGTTCGATAGTGAAATTCATAGGCACCTCCGCGGTGGCCGCTATTTTACTCTCAATCTCTGTGTTCTCTGTGCCCTCTGTGGCTGCCGCTTTTGCTTCGGCTCGAACCCCGGATCGTAGTGCGGACCCGCCATGGTGCCGTCGGCGGCCTTGCCGTGAATGCCGTGCGTCAGGTCCTTGACGGTGAAGAACACGACGTCCTCATCCGGGGTGGCGACGGTGGAATGCACCAGGTTGGCGGGGAAATACAGCAGCGTGCCGAGCCCGCAGAGCTGTTCGGGCTGATCGCCGATTTTCACGCGCAACGTGCCTTGCACAATGTAGTTCCACTGCTCGTTCGGATGCAGATGCGGCCGCGCGCCGGTGCCCTTCTTCTTGGTGATGAGGCCCACCTGCATGCGCTCGCCCTCGATCACCGGCCCGAACGCGGTCGAGTAGCCGATGCCGGCGTCCATGCCGGCAAGCCTGGTGAGCGGGAATATGTAGTTGCCGTTGCCGGCCTTGACCGCGCCTGCGTTTTTCGTGTCTTGCTTCTGCTTCGTCGCTGCACTCATTCGCCTCTCTCCTCTCGCCTCTCGGCCTCTTACGCCGACGCGTCGGCCTTGAGGCCAGCCTGCTCGATGCCGTGGGCGCAACAGGCTTCATCTTCGTCGCCCGTGCCGCCGCTCGCGCCGGCCGCGCCGAGGATGTTGCCCTGCGCGTCCTTGATTAGCGCGGCGCCGGTCTGCGGCAGGAATTTGCCTTTCGCCGTTGCCGCCAGCGTGAGAAAGAAGTTCGGATTATCCTTGGCGCGCTTGCCGAGCGCGCGGCTCGAGCACCCCATCGCGACCGCGCCCCACGCCTTGCCGAGCGCCACATCGAAACGGAACATGCTCGCGTTGTCCTCGCGCTGCGCCGAGACGATGTTGCCGCTGGCGTCGAGCACAACGACCGACAACGGCTTGATTTTCATTTCGCGCGCCTTGGCAATCGCGCCTTCGATGATCGTATTCGCCTGCTTGAGGGTGAGGCCGGACATTAATTCCTCCATAAATTGCGTTTGGTTTGGTGATCGGTTGCCGCCGCGCGACGCGCGCGAGGGCGGGTAAAAAACGGCACTGGACTATACAAGCCGCCGCCCCGCGCTGTCAATTTGACGCAGCGCGGGTAAAATGCAGGCAAAACTTTCCCGGAGGAACATTCATGCGCACCGCGCTCGGCTTGCTGCTGTCATTTGTCGTCACGAGTACCGCCATGGCCCAGGCACCTGCCGCACGCCCATTGCAGACCATCAACGCCATCACCTTCGGCGGCGGCTATAACATTCCCGCGTGGATCGCACAGCGCCAGGGGTTTTTCGAGAAGCATGGCGTCGCGGTGAATCTCGCCTACACGCCCAACTCGGTGTATCTGATGACCAACCTGATCGAGGGCAAATTCGACCTCGCACTGACAGCGATCGACAACCTGATCGCCTACCAGGAAGGCCAGGGCGAGGTGCCCGTCAAGGCGCAGCCGGACCTGGTTGCGTTCATGGGCATGGACAGCGGCTTTCTGCACCTGATCGCGGCGCCGCCGGTGAAGACTTTCGCCGACCTGCGCGGCAAGGAAATTTCGGTCGACGCGATGAGCACCGGCTTTGCGTTCATCGTGCGCGACATGCTCGCGCGCAGCGGCGTGAGCGAATCCGATATCCGCTACGTGCGCGCCGGCGGCAGCCCGGCGCGTTTCCGCGCGCTGCTCGAGGGCAAGCATGCAGCGACGCTCCTGCCGACGCCGTTCGAGATGCAGGCGATGGAACGCGGCTACAACAAGCTCGCTTCGGCAGACACGATATTCGGCCACTACATGGGACGTACCGCGTTCGCGCAGCGCGCGTGGGTGAAGAGCAACGAAACCGCGGTGCTCGGCTTCATGCGCGCCTACCGCGACGCGATGGAGTACCTGTTCGATCCGCGCAACCGCGAGGTCTGCGAGGCGCTGCTGATCGCGAACGATCCCAACACCACGCCCGCGCTCGCGAAGAAAACCTACGACATCTTCGTCGACGCCAAAAGCGGACTCTTCCGTAACCTCATGATTGATGTCGGGGGCATAAGGACCGTGCTTGCATTGCGCGGCAAGTACGGCACTCCGCAGAAGAGCTTCACCGATCCGATGAAATATGTCGACCTCCAGTACTACGAAAAAGCATTCGGCGCCAAATGACCCGCTGACGAACCGCCCATGAGCACCGACCTGCATTTCCTGACCATCGCCGACGCGGCGCTGCTGATCCGCTCGCGCAAGCTGTCGCCGGTCGAGTACACCGATGCGCTGCTCGCACGCATCGAAGCGCTTGAACCGCAACTTAATGCATTTATCACCCGCACCGCCGACCTTGCTCGCAAGCAGGCGCGGCAGGCGGAAGCCGAAATCATGGCCGGCCGCTACCACGGCCCGCTGCACGGCATCCCATTCGCGCTGAAGGACATCTACGACACCCGCGGCATCCTGACTTCCGGCGGCTCCAGGGTGGGCATCGACAATATCCCGCCCAAGGACGCCATCACCACGCGCATGCTTTACGCCGCCGGCGCGGTGCTGCTCGGCAAGCTGCAGACGCACGAGTTCGCGCACGGCGGGCCATCGTTCGACCTGCCGTGGCCGCCGGCGCGCAATCCGTGGCACCTCGAGCATTTCACCGGCGGCTCATCGAGCGGCTCGGGCGCTGCGCTTGCGGCAGGCCTGATACCCGCGTCGCTCGGCTCCGACACCGGCGGCTCGATCCGCGGGCCGGCGTCCTTTTGCGGCATCGTCGGGCTCATGCCGACCTCGGGCCTGGTGAGCCGCGCCGGCGTGATTCCGAACTCATTCACGTTCGACCACTGCGGGCCGATGACGCGCACGGTCGAGGACTGCGCGATCCTGCTGCAGGCGATCGCCGGCTACGACCCGGCGGACGCCGGCAGCATCGCAGCCGAAATCCCGAATTACCGCGGCGCATTGAGCGGCGACATCAAGGGCCTCAAGATCGGCGCGCTGCGGCATTACTGGGAACAGGACCAACCGGCGCATCCTGATCTCGCGCGCGCGATGGACGCGGCGATCGAGGTGTTCAAAAAACTCGGCGCCAAGGTCGAGGACTGCCGCACGCGGCCGATGCAGGATTCGTTCGACACCAAGGTCGTCATCGCCGAAAGCGAAATCTACTCGATCCACTACGACAACTTGAAGGCGCGCCCCGGCGACTTCGGCCGCGATTTTCTCGGCCGCATTCTGCCGGCGTGCCTGTTCCAGGCTTCGGATTACGTGCAGGCCTCGCGCGAGCACCGCCGCATCATCGCCGAAATGCGGCCGCTGTATCAGCAGTACGACGTGCTGCTAACCGCCGGTTTCGGCCCCGCGCCGCGGCTCGATGCGCACAGGACCGCCAACTTCTGGCAGAAAACGAACGTCTTCACGCCATCGAACGTGACCGGCGGCCCGTCGCTCACGCTGCCCAACGGCTACAGCAACGGCCTGCCGCTCGGCATGCAGGTGATCGGGCGGCCGTTCGACGACGTGACCGCGCTGCGCGTCGGCCATGCCTACCAGCAGGCGACCGACTGGCATACCCGCCATCCGCAACTGACGCCGGGCGCGCCGCAGCCGAAGCTGACGCCCAAAGGCAACGAGCCGGTCGCGGCCGACCTCGACGCGGCAACGCGCGACTTCGTGCTCCGCACCGCGCACCGCGCCGGGCTCAGGCTCGACGATTACCAGACCGCGATCCTGCTCGAAACCGCGCCGTTCGCGCTGGCGATGGCCGAGCGCGTGCGCAAGCCGCGCGACCGCTCGGAGGAGCCGGCGCTGGTGTTCCGTTTTCCGAATTGAACGAGTGATTCGGTGAACACTCAAGCCGCTCCGCCGTGGTCGGAACGAAAAGAAGGCCGCTGGTTCACGCCGCCGCCTGTGCTCTCGGGGGGGCCGATGCCGGCCCCGAAACGCACGAAGTAAGCTCAAGCATATCTGACCGAGCTTGAGGCCGCGACATCGGTACCCTAGTAGCAACGCGTGATTATTCGCGTTGACTTGGCACCGGACATAACTTATAAACAAAACACCCGCCGCGCTCGTGGCAGGTTGCAACTGCGTTCCAAAGGAGGAGCCATGATAATCAAGCGCAAACTTGCGTCGGCAACGCTGTTGTTGCTTGGTGTGTGGATCAGCGCGGCATTCGCCCAAGGCAGCGGAACCTGGATCACCGCCACGCCAATGAAACAGGGCTGGGAGGAAGTGGTCGCCGGTGTGGTCGACGGCAAGATTTACATTCTCTCCGGCTACGTGCAATACGCGAAGAGCATCACCGGCAACGCGTCCCTGCCGGAATGGCGGCCGGTGGGCATCGCCGAGCTCTACGACCCGGTCACGGGCACCACGGTGCTCAAGGGAAAAATGCCCGCCCCGGCACATCATTCCGCCGTTACCACGTATGGCAGCAAGATCTACTTGTTCGGCGGGTTCGTTCACCCCGAAGGCCTCGGCGGTTGGTCCTCGGTCGCAAGCGTCTGGGCTTACGACCCCGCGACCGACAGTTGGTCAGCGCGCGCGTCCATGCCCACGCCGCGCGGCGGTGCACATGCGGCGGTGGTTGGCAGCAAGATCTACGTGATCGGCGGCTACACCACCAGCGCGCACCGCGGCGGCGCAATCGGCATGGACATGCGCTCGAACGAAGAGTACGACCCCGCAACCGACCGCTGGGTGGAAAAGCAACCCGTGCCGACGCCGCGCAACCATCATGCGATGGGTGTGATCGACGGCAAGATCTACGTCGCGGGCGGACGCATCGGCGCGCCGTTCACCGGCTCGTCATCTCACATCAAGATGCTCGAGGTCTACGACCCGGCCAAGGACGTGTGGGCCCGCCTCCAGCCGATGCCTACCGGGCGCAGCGGTCTCGGTTACGGCGTGGTGGACGACAAGCTGTTCGTGATGGGCGGCGAAGATGAAAAAGGGACCGTGTACAGGGCGAATGAGGCATACGATCCGAAGCAAGGGCGCTGGATCAAATATCCCGACATGCCAGTCGGCAAGCATGCCCCCGCGTTTGCCACCATCGGTCGCAAAATTTACATCCTAACCGGTAACGTCCGCGGCGGCGGCGGTTCACAGGTACCGTCAGTCGAGGTGTTCGAGCCCGACGCCGGGCAATAACCCGGGTTTGTCGCAATTCGCGCAGAGCGCTCGCGGCACACCGCAGCACGGACTGCCCAAGTTGAACGTTACGGCAGGTTGCCGCGAGTACCCGTTCTTGAAGGAAAGCACTGATGGCTGCACCCTCGGCGCCGCTGTGGGCCAACCAGAAGGAAGGCTGCTGGTTCACGCGGCTGCCGGTGACCACGATGCTGAACGGCGCGCAGCTCACGCTGCCGCTGCATGTCGTGACCGGAAAAACCGCCGGGCCGACGCTCGGCATCATCACGAACGTCCACGGCGATGAATTCCTGCCGACGACCGCGATCCGCACGTTTCTCGCCGAGCTCGACACGTCGAAACTTAAAGGCCGGCTCGCGATCGTCTCGGTCGCCAATCCGCTCGCGACCGCCGGATTCGGACGCCTCACTCCCGAGCAGCACGGCCGCACCGATCTGCATGAGGTGTTCCCGGGCAATGCACGCGGCAACACGACGCAGATGATCGCCGCCGCGATCACCGCCAACGTGCTCGATCACGTCGATGCGTTCATCGATTTCCATTCCGGCGGCAGCGGCGGCCGCTTGCAGGCACGCGTCGATTACGACGCGAAAGCAAGCGATGACGTCAAAAAGAAAAGCCTCGCCCTGGCGCGCGCGTTCGGCATGCCGTTCGTGCACGAGAACGACCTCACCGGCACCGCGACGCATTACGTAAATGGCCGCGGCATTCCCGCCGCGAACCCCGAAATGGGCGGCTCCTATCTCGGTCCAGAGAACACCGCGCTATATACGAAGCAGGCAATCGCGGGCTTGCGCGGCATCATGGCGCATCTCGGCATGCTCGAGGCAAAGGCAAAACCGCCGCGCCAGCTGCACTTCAACCTCAAGGCGCGCCACGAAATCCGGCCAAAACACAGCGGCTATCTGGTATCGAATTA
>JAHFRL010000141.1 GCA_023266235.1 Betaproteobacteria bacterium | reverse complement strand
AGTCATGTTTCGCCAATAAAGGAGGGATATCGTGAACTTTGACAGAAAGTATCTGGTATGGGCACTAGGTTATGCGGTTATTGGGATGTGCCTGGGTACTTTATGGCCGCATCGCATAACCACGCGGAGCGTGTAACACACGCCCATATTCTTCTCGTCGGCTTTGTTCTGTCTTTTGGCTACGGCATAATTCACAAGCTGTGGCTCGAACAACCGAACCCAGTCATCGGCAAAGTCCAGTTCATTTTGCATCAAGCAGGCGCCGTGACGATTTCTCTTGGCCTGTTGCTGCTTTACGGAAACGTCGTCCCTGAAGCACAACTCGACCCCATCCTTGCAATTGCATCAGTAACCGTTTTGGTCGGCGCATTGCTAATGTTGTACATGGTGCTCAAGACAAGTGCCGTTAGAACATAACATGTCGCTCAACCTGACTTGTTACGTCAGCGCTTCGCGCCCCGTAGCTTGCAGGTTAGCTCTGCGTTAATCTACAGGACAAATATTCCGCACAGTCGTGATATCTTGCCGCCTCACGAACCGCGCGCATGAATCCCGAATACCTCGCTGAATTACTGCGCCGCACGGCTCCCGCAAATATGCCGCCATCGCAACGCCGCCGCGCCGTGCTGCGCATCGCGGCGGGTCTTGCGGTATCGGCCATCATCTCGCCGGTGGCGTCGCGCCGGGCATGGGCGCAGCCGCGCTTCAGTGCATATCCGTTCACGCTCGGCGTCGCTTCGGGCTCACCGCGTGCGGACGGCGTCGTACTGTGGACACGCCTTGCGCCGGAACCACTGGCGGACGGCGGCATGCCGCGGGAGGGCATCGAGCTGCGCTGGGAGCTTGCCCGCGACGAAAGCTTTCGCAATATCGTGCGCGCAGGGACTGCCGTTGCAATGCCGGAGCACGCGCACAGCGTGCACGTCGAGTTGACGGACCTCGAGCCCGCGCATTGGTACTGGTACCGCTTCACCGCGGGCGGTGCAGTGAGCCCGGTCGGCCGTACGCGCACCGCACCCGCCCCGGATGCGGCAGTCGAGCGCCTGCGCTTTGCATTCGCATCGTGCCAGCAGTACGAGCAGGGTTATTTTACGGCGCACCGGCATCTGGCGGCCGAAGACCTCGATTTCATCGTGTTCCTGGGCGACTACATCTACGAATCGTCGTGGGGCCGCAACCACGTCCGCAAGCATGCAACATCCGAGCCATACACTCTTGCCGACTACCGCATCCGTTACGCGCAATACAAGACCGATCCGGATTTGCAGTTGGGCCATGCGGCCGCGCCGTGGATCGTGACGTGGGACGACCACGAAGTGGACAACGACTACGCCAACGACCAGTCCGAGGACCTCGATCCGGAATTCCTCACGCGTCGAGCCGCCGCGTATCAGGCCTACTACGAGCACATGCCGCTCGCGCGGCGCGCGCTTCCGCGCGGTCCGGACGCGCAGCTATACGACAGCTTCGCGTTCGGCGACCTCGCGACATTCTTCGTGCTCGACGACCGGCAGTACCGCGCGCATGAAGCGTGCCCTAAACCCGGACGCGGCGGCAGCAATGTGGTCTCCGATTGCACCGAACGCCTCGCGCTCGACCGCACCATGCTCGGAGCCGCGCAGGAAGCGTGGCTCAGGGACGGCCTCGCGCGCACGCGCGCACGCTGGAACGTGCTCGCCCAGCAGACGCTGATGGCGCAGCTCGACCGCAAGCCGGGTCTCGGCCAGAGTTTCTGGACCGACGGTTGGGATGGCTATCCGGCCGCGCGCGCACGGCTGCTCAACGATGTCGCGCGGCTACGACCGTCGAACCCGCTCGTGATCAGCGGCGATGTGCACTGCAACTGGGTCGCCGATCTCAAGACTGACTTCGACGATCCCCGGTCGCCGGTCGTCGCCACCGAGTTCTGTGGCACCTCGATTACTGCGCAGGGCCCCTCGCAAAAGCAGGTGCTTGCCTGGCTCGCGGAAAACCCGCACCTGCGCTACGGCAACGGCGCGAAACGCGGCTACGTGAAAATGGAAATCCGGCGCGATGCGTGCACCGCGTCGCTGCGCGCGCTCGACAGCGAAAAACGGGCGGACAGCGGAATTTCGACACTTGCGACTTTCGCCGTCGAGAGCGGCCGCCCCGGCGCGCAACGCGCTTAAGCGCCGCGGCTCGCCTTGATGATCTCCGCCCGCAGCTCGTCGTAGCTTTGCGTCACCGGGAACTGCGGGAACTCGGCGCTCACGTTCGCGGGCGGACGGAACAGGATGCCCGCATGCGCCTCGGCGAGCATGCTGGTGTCGTTGTAGGAATCGCCCGCGGCAATGGTGTGGAATTTCAGCTCCCTGAACGCCCTCACCGATTCGCGCTTCTGGTCGCGCAGCCGCAGCCGGTAGTCGCGCACGCGGCCCGCGTCGTCCACGATCAGCTCGTGGCAGAACAGCGTCGGATAGCCGAGCTGGCGCATCAAGGGCGCCGCAAACTGGTAGTACGTGTCGGACAAGATCACCACCTGGCAGTAGCCGCGCAGCCAATCGAGGAACTCGCGCGCGCCCTCGAGGGGCCGCATCCCGTCGACCACCTTCTGGATGTCGGGCAGCCCCAGCCCCTCGCGATTGAGGATCTCGATGCGCCCGCGCATCAGCTTGTCGTAGTCGGGCTCGTCGCGGGTGGTCTTCGACAGCTCCGGTATGTCCGCGCGTTCGGAAAACTCCATCCAGATCTCCGGGATCAGCACACCCTCAAGGTCAAGACAAACAATCTGCACCGGATTCTCCAGCGGGTTTCATGACGACAGGGTATTGCTACAACTCCGCCTTGATCCCTGCCTGCCTGATGATCTTCGCGTATTTCGCGATGTCGGCCTTGATGGTCGCCGCGAACTGCTCGGGCGTGCCGCCGATCGGCTCGTAGCCGAGCTGGTCCAGGCGCTGCAGCATGTCCGGCGACCTGAGCGCGCTCGCGATCGCGCCATTGAGCTTCGACACGACGTCGCGCGGTGCGCCGGCGGCAGTGACGATGCCGAACCATGGCGAGATGTCGTAACCGGGCAGTCCTGATTCCGCGACCGTTGGCAATTCCGGCGCTATCGGCGAGCGCTTGATGCCGGTGACCGCGATGACGCGCAGCTTGCCGCTCTTCGCGTGCGGCAGGATCACAGCAAGGTCGGCGAACATCATGTCGACCTGGCCCGCGATGATTTCGGTGAGCGCCGGCGCGGTGCCCTTGTACGGCACGTGCACGATATCGGTGCCTATCATCGACCTGAACAACTCGGCGGCAAGGCTCGACACGCTGCCGGTGCCGGACGAGCCGTAGCTCAGATAACCCTTTTTGGTCTTCGCCAGCGCCGTCAGTTCGCGGATGTTCCGCGCCGGCACGCGCGGATTGACGGCCACGGCGTACGGAACGTGCGCGACGTTGGCGACCGGCGCAAAATCCCTGATCGAGTCGTACGGCAATCTGGCATAGAGACCGGGCGCAATCGCCAGATTCGACGAGCCGCCCATCGCCAGCGTGTAGCCGTCCGCGGGCGCTTTCGCTGCCACATCGGCGCCGACCGTGCCGCCGGCGCCGCCGCGGTTTTCGATCACGACCGCATGGCCCCACAGCTCGCTCAGTTTCTGGCCGACGATGCGGCCGAGGATGTCGTTCGGGCCGCCCGGCGCAAATGGAACGATTAACCGGATGGATTTTGTCGGATAGGTTTGTCCTGAGCCCGTCGCGGCGATTTGCGCCCAAGCGGCGGGTGCCGGCAGCGCGCACGACAGCGCCAGTACGGTTCGATAACCTGCCCGAATCACGCTATGCACTTTCTTCTCCTCGTTGTCGAATTCTGCCGATGGGTGTGCTACTCCGGCTTCAGCGCGCCAGCCTTGATCAGCGTGTTGATCCGCTCGGCTTCCTTCCTGACGAACGCCGCAAACTGCTCGGGCGTGCCGCCCTGCACTTCGAGGCCGAGTTCGTCGAGACGCCGCTTGACGTCGGGTGTCAGGAGTATCTTGTTGCATTCGGCATTGAGCTTGTCGATGATCGCGCGCGGCGTGTTCGCCGGCGCCGCCATGCCGAACCACACCAGCGCTTCCGCATCCCGGATGCCGCCTTCGGCGAGCGTCGGCACGTCCGGCAGCAGCGTCAGGCGCCGCGCATTCGCAACGCCGATCACGCGCACGCGGCCGGACCTGATCTGCGCCTCGGCCGATACCGTGGTGGTATGCATCAACTGGATTTGCCCGCCGACCACGTCGGTGATCGCCGGCGCCGAGCCCTTGTACGGCACATGCGTGACGTTGACGCCGGTGGCGGCCTGGAACAAGGCGAGCCCGATGTGCAGACTGCTGCCGATGCCGGACGAGCCCCAGCTCGCCTTGCCCGGATTGGCTTTCAGGTATTCGAGCAGCTCCCTGGGATTTTTCGCCGGGAACGACGGATTGGCGAGTATCAGCAACGGTGCGTAGCCGAAAAACACGACCGGCGCGAAATCCTCGACCTTGTAGGGCGGTTTTTTCGACAGCAGCGGGCTGTTGACATTGGGCCCGGGGTTCGACAACAGCAAGGTGTAACCATCGGGCGCCGCCTTGGCAACGGTGTCGCCGCCGATCAGCCCGCCGGCTCCGGGCCGGTTGTCGATGACGAATTGCTGGCCCCATGCGTCGAACAGCTTGACGGCGATCAGCCGCGCGATGATGTCGTTCGACGCGCCCGGCGTGAACGGCACCACCCAGCGCACCGGTTTGTTGGGATAGTCCGCAGCCGTGGCCTTCGCAATCTGGGCCGAGGACTGGCCGGCAAGCGCGCACCACAGCGCGATCGCCAGGAATCGCGATAAGAAAGGCATCTTGCTCCTCCGTCCGCCGCTCAAACAGCGTCAACTTTTCGCCGATTCCAGCACCCCGGGATTGACCACATTGATCGGCTTGCCGTTGGCATAGGCGAGAATCTGCTCGAAGATCTCGCTGAACTGGGCTTCGTAAGCATCGCGCTCGACATAACCAAGGTGCGGTGTGCAAACCACGTTGTCCAGTGCGAGCAGCGGATGCTTGCCGCCGAGCACCGGCTCTTCCTCGTAGACGTCGACCGCCGCCATGCCGGGGCGTCCGGCGCGCAGCGCACTCACGAGCGCACCGGGCTCGATCAGTCCGGCGCGGCTCGTATTGACGATGAGCGCGGTCGGCTTCATGCGCGCGAGATCGGCGGCGGTAACGATCCCGTGCGTAGCGTCGACCAGGCGCATGTGCAGCGACAGTACGTCCGCCTCCTCGAACAGCGCCTGCTTGCCTGCGGCGGCGGCATAGCCGTCGGCGCGCGCGGTGGCGAGTGAGGCTTCGCGCGCCCACACCAGGACTCGCATGCCGAACGCCTTGCCGTAGCCGGCGACCACGGCGCCGATGCGGCCGTAGCCGTAAATGCCGAGCGTCCTGCCGCGCAAACCGGAGCCGACGCCGGTCTGCCACTTGCCCGCCTTGAGCGCGGCCATTTGCTGCGGGATCTGGCGCATCGCGGCGAGCGCGAGTCCCCACGTGAGTTCGGCAGTCGCATACGACGGCCGGCCGGGATGCATGTTGGAGGAAAGGATCACGCCGCGGCGCGTGCACGCGTCGACATCGATATGCGGATAGACGCTGCGCTGGCTGATGATCTTTAGTTTGCCGAGGCGCTCGAGCAGCGGCGCGCGGACCGGCGTGCGCTCGCGGATCAGCACTAGCGCCTCGGTATCCTTGAGCCGCCTGGCGAGCACGTCGACGTCCTTGGTGTGATCGTTCCAGATTTGCACGTTGTGACCCGCGAGCTTGCTGAAGCACGCGAGCGTTCTGACCGTATCGTGGTAATCGTCGAGTATCGTGATGTTCATTTGAGCCATCCGCTTGCGTTGACCTGCGCGAGCACGTCGTCGACGATTTGCGGCGCCAGCCCGATGTAGGTCGTCGGATCGAGCGCCGCGTGCAGTTCCTTC
The DNA here is from genome assembly GCA_023266235.1 of Betaproteobacteria bacterium. Lineage (GTDB taxonomy): Bacteria > Pseudomonadota > Gammaproteobacteria > Burkholderiales > SG8-41 > PALSA-1004. The sequence continues at coordinate 6,177 of JAHFRL010000141.1, read as the reverse complement.
TCGGAGAGCGCATCGCGCACCTGCTTGTTTTCGAACAGCGCCTTCTCGAACGTGACGCCGTGCTGCATGCCGTGCATCGAGGCTTCGTACACCAGCTCGTGCGCGGTCTGCTTGCCGACCTTGTCCGAGAGCGCGAACATCACGCGCTCCGACAGCAGGAAGCCGCCCAGCAGATCGAGGTTCTTGCGCATCTTGCCGGTGTTGACCTTGAGCCCGGCGAGCACGAACTTGGTCTGCGCGAGCATCACGCCCAGCATCAGGCACGCCTCGGGCAGCGCCTTCCATTCCATGCGCCACGCCGCGCCGTCGCGCTCGTGCTCGACGCACATCGCTTCCTGCATCAGCGCCACGCTGTAGCGGATCACGCGGCTCACGGTCACGATGTTCTCGCAGACCGACGGGTTGCGCTTGTGCGGCATGGTCGAGGAGCCGACCTTGCCTTCGTTCCACGGTTCCTCCAGCTCGTCGACCTCGTCGCGCTGGAGGTTGATGATCTCGTTCGCGATCTTGCCGAGGGTGCCGCCGATCAGGCCCAGCACGCTCACGTACTCGGCGAGCCGGTCGCGCGCCGGCTGCCAGTTGATGTCGGCGACGCCGAGACCGAGCCGTTTCATCACGCGCCTGTCGAGCTCGATCCCCTGCGGCCCGTACGACGCCTTGGTGCCGACCGCGCCGACCAGGATGCCGACGAACACGCGCGGCTCGAGCTGCTTCATGCGCTCGACGTGGCGCGCCATCTCCGACAGCCATATCGCGCACTTGTGGCCGAACGTGATCGGCAGCGCCTGCACCGCGTGCGAGCGGCCGGTCATCGGCGTGTTTTTGTACGTTTCGGCCAGGCGGTAAAGCTCCTTGCCGATGTCGCGCAGATCGCGCAAAAAGATCGCGTGCGCCTGCTTCGTCTGCAGCACGACGCCCGTGTCGAGCACATCCTGCGTGGTCGGGCCGTAGTGCACGTATTCGCCGAGATCGCCTTTGCATCTTTTCTGCAGCGCGCGCAGCGCCGGCACCAGCGGATGCTTGATGTCGCGGATCTCGGCGGCGATCGCCTCGAGATCGACGTTCCCGACCTTCGCTTGCGCCGCGATTTCCTGCGCCGCGGCGAGCGGGATGATGCCGAGCTCCGCCTGCTCGAGCGCGAGCGCGGCTTCGAGGTCATACCACTTCTGGACACGGTTCTCGTCGCAGAAAATCGCGCGCAGCTCGTCGGTGCCCCACAAGTGGCGCAGCAAAATCATGTCGAATACGCCGGATGCCATTACGTTCTTTCCAAAATGTTGAGACCGCGCACGCGGTCAAGCAGGTAAATCAACCCGCGGTGGTCGACGAACACGTCGTTGCTTTGCACGCGCTCCGAGCCCGGCGGCGGATCGGGCAGATAATAAGCGATTTCCCGCGGCGCGTGCGGCTTCGAGATGTCGACCACGCGCAGGCCGTGCGCGAACCACGCGACCGGGATTTCGGGGCTGGTGATCTTCTCGACCGGCTGATGGCAGCCGGTCATGTACGGCTGCTCGACCGGCGGAATGTGGTCGAGCTGGAAGCTCGAGAATTGCGCCGGGTGCTTCTCATCCGTGATGTCGACGACCCACAGGAACGCCGACGGATACGGCGGACAGTTCGGCAGGCGGATCACGTCCTCGTCGGACACGACCATCAAATCACGGCCGTCGACCTTGAACGGCACGCGCAGCGCGGTGTGCGTCGGCCACGGAAACGGCGGGCTCCAGTCGAGCCCCGACACGAATTTCGGTTTGCGCATGTCATCGATGTCGAGTATCACCAGCCCGCCGTGCCAGTAGCTCGTATACAGCCGGTTGCCGACGCGCAGCGGGTGATGGCAGCGGTGCGCGCTGCCTTCCCATGACGGTTTTTCGCCGCCGCCGGTCCACTGGCCGGGCATCCACCAGCGCCCGACTTCTTCCGGCCGCGCGGGATTCTTGAAGTCGAGGATCATCACGATGTTGCCGACGTAGCCGTCGCACGTCGGCGAGATGTAAGCGTAACGGCCGTCGAAATCGAAGCGGTGCACGCCGGTTCCCGGCGCCGCCGGGCCGCTCACTTCCCAGTTGAGGATCAATTTCGGCTCGGCCGGGTTCTCGATGTCGTAGACGCCGAGCCCGCCGCGAAATTCTTTCGGCGCAACCTCGCCGCGCAGAACGCGGGCGCCGAGCAGTTCGTGATTGGTGAGCATGATGCCGTTGCCGACCCGCACTTTATGCGAATGCGTGCCGGCCGGCATCGTGACTTTCGCCAGCAGTTTCGGATTTTTCGGATCGGACACGTCGACCACCGACGTGCCGTGCGGATTGCGCATATGCCCGATAAAGACGGTGGTGCCTTCGACCACGACTTGCCCGCCTCCCGGGCAATCGAGATACCCGACCTGCCTGATGCCTTTTGCCTTCGCCATGCTCCGCCGTCTCCGAAAACAATTTCAAGCTGCGCGTCGCTCACTCGGCCCGTATGTTCGCCTCGCGGATAACGCGCGCCCACTTGGCATGCTCGCTCCTGATGAACGCCGCGAACGCCTGCGGTGTATTGCCGACTGGATCGGCGCCCAGACCCTGCAAGCGCTCGCGCATTTCCGGCAGCTTGAGAATGCGCACGATCTCGCGGTTCAGCCGATCGACGATCGCTTTCGGTGTTGCGGCAGGCGCCACCCATCCGAACCAACCGACGACCTCGAAACCCGGGAAACCCGATTCCGCCACCGTCGGCAGCTCGGGTGCCAATGCCGAGCGCCGGGCGCTCGTGACCGCAAGCGCGCGAACCTTGCCCGCTTTCACCTGCGGTAGGGCAGCGAGCGCAATGGAGAACAAGGCCTGCACCTGGCCCGCGATCACTTCGCTCAACGCCGGCCCGCCACCTTTGTACGGGACATGTATCACATCGATACCCGCCAGCAATCTGAATTCTTCCAGCGCCAGGTGGCCGGAGGTGCCGTTACCGGCGGACGCGAACGTGAGTTGTCCCGGGCGCGCCCTGGCCAGCGCGATCAGCGCTTTGACGGAACTTGCGGCAACCGACGAATGAACGACGAGGATATTGGGCACCGAGATACCCTGCGTGATCGGCGTAAAGTCCCTGACCGGGTCAAACTTCACGTCGCGATAAAGGCTGGGGTTGATCGCGATGCCCGCCGCGACTTCCGTAATAGTGTAGCCGTCGGGTGCCGCGCGCGCCACCATCTCGTACGCGATGTTGCCGTTGGCGCCGGGCCGGTTGTCGATGACCACGCTGTGCCCGAGCGCCTCGGCCAGCCGTGGACCGACCAATCGCGCCAAGGTATCGGCCGGACCGCCGGGCGGAACCGCAACTATCATCCGCACCGGCTTCATTGGATAGCTTTCAGCAGCTGCAGGCACGACAATTACCGCGGCAACGATAATCGCAACGCGCCGCGCTTGCGTGCCAACACCCGACAAAACCGCTCTCCTCGTCCAGTTTTTTCGGATTATCGCATCACTTGGTCTGACGCAGTAGTGTGAATCGGTTTGGCAGCGACGACTTGTGCAGCGGCGAGCTTTGCGGGTAAGTCTGTGGGCTGAGTCGTGTGTTGACTCCGGCCATAGACTTGGGCACCCGCTACGCGCCGTTTGCCGCACCAGAAGCGCGGACGAACCGATTCACTGCTCCCGATGCGCTGCTCTCCACGCCGGTGCTATCATGACGGCACCATCGCGAGGAGATCGCATGCCCGCCACGGAACAATCCAAAATCGTCAGCCTGGGTGAACTTGCCGCGCGCATTGCCGACGGCACTTCGGTCGCGCTCGGCGGCAGCTTCCTGCACCGCGGCCCGTTCGCGCTCGTCCGCGAACTGGTGCGCCAGCGCAAACGCAACCTCGAGATCATCAAGCCCTCGCCCGGTTACGACATTGACCTGCTGTGCCGCGCCGGCGCGGTCGCGAAGGTGCGCGCCGGGATCGTCGCCATGGAAGGCAACTTCGGGTTGGCGCGCTGGTTCCGCAAGGCAATCGAGCGCAAGGAAGCGTATCTCGAGGAACACGCCTGAATGACGCTGGTCGCGGGGCTGCGTGCAGCCTCCTGCGGCATCCCGTTCCAGCCGGTCGCCGGCGTGTTCGGCAGCGATCTGCCCAAAGTCAACGACTGGAAGACCGTCACCGATCCCTACACCGGCAAGGAAGTCTACGTGATCCCCGCGATCCAGCCGGACGTCGCCGTGATCCACGTCAACGAAGTCGACGAGTTCGGTAATGCGCGCGTCTACGGCACGCCGTTCTGGGACCATCCGGTCACGCGCGCGGCGAAACGCGTGCTGATCACCGCCGAACGGCTGGTGCCGACCGACGTGCTGCGCCTGCAGCCGGAACTCACGCTGGTGCCGGGCTTCATGGTCGAAGCCGTCGCAATCGTTCCCAACGGTGCGTGGCCGGGGTCGATGCATCCGCTCTATGAAATCGACTATCCGGCGGTCGGGCGCTATATGCAGGACGAACCCGGCGCGCTCGCAGCGCACCTCGCCGCCGCGCCTGAGATAGTTGCGTCGCAGACGTAGCGAACCGGAACAGAGCGAACGCAAAGGACGCGCGCCCCCGCTTCCCGCTAGTTGGCGCGCACGCCAGCCTCTTTAACCACCTTGGACCAGGTTTTGACGTCGGAAGCGATCTGCACTTGCAGTTCTTTCGGGGTGCTGCCCGCGGGCTCGGCGCCCATCTCGACGAGCCGCGCCTGCACGTCGGGCTTTCTGAATATCTTCACCATTTCGGTGTTGAGCTTGTTGATGATAGTCGGCGGCGTCTTGAGCGGCGCGATCATGCCATACCACTCCCGCATTTCCAGCCCGGCCGGCAGCGGCACGCCGGCTTCCGCGATCGTTGGCACGTCGGGCAACGCTGCCGAGCGCTTCACGCTGGTCACGACGATCGGCCGCACCCGCTTGGACTGAATGAGGGGCATCGCCGAGGGCACTGAAGCGAACGCAAACGTCACCTCGCCGGTGCTGACCGCCACCAGCGCGGGACCGCCGCCCTTGTAGGGCACATGAACCAATTCGATGCTTGCCAGGCGCTTGAACACTTCGCCAGCAAGATGGTGGAGCGATCCGTTGCCCGACGACGCGTTGGAGACCTGGCCCGGCTTTTCTTTCGCCAGCCGAATGATGTCCTGCACCGTATTGATGGGGGAAGCCTGGGGCACGACGATTGCGTTGGTGACCCAGGCCAGCAGCGATATCGCCGTGAAATCCTTCACCGTGTCGTAGGGCAGTTTCTCGTAGGCGCTGGCGCTGACGGTGAACGGCCCGCTCGGAACCATCATCAGGGTATAGCCGTCCGGCGTTGCTTTGGACACCATGTCGGCGGCGATGGTGCCGCCGGCGCCGCCGCGGTTATCAACGACTACCGTTTGACCCCAGACCTGTGCAAGGTGCACGCTCAATATCCGCGCGAGTATGTCGGTTGCGCCGCCCGGCGGAAATCCGACGACGACGCGGATAGGCCGCTGCGGGTAATCCGCCGCCGTACCCTGTGCAAGCGTATCGGAAATACTGATGCCGGCGCTCGCAAGCATCAGAGCAGCGATTATCGTTTTTTTCATCGTTTTACTCCTGTGCGCCCGGCTACACCGGCGAGATAACATTATAAATGCAGGCGTTCCCCGGTGAAGACGCAGCGTCTGCACCGCTCCTGATTCAGGCCTGCGAGTTCAGTAACACAGCCGAAGCGCGCTTTTCGACCGAACGTGGCAAGCCGCCCAGCCTAAATCGGGTAGACTTGCGAGACATAATCGCATGTTCTTGCGTTCTGGGAGGAGAAGCATGATTACACGCCGCAAAATCATCATCGCGCTCGGCGCAGGCGCGTTCGCGCCGCTAGCGTCTTTCGCCCAGCAGCAAGGCAAAGTCTGGCGCGTCGGTTTCCTCGTGCAGCGTCATATGGAATTTGTCGATTCCGACAATTACTACGGCCCTTTCACGCAGGGCATGCGCGAGCTGGGTTATGTCGTGGGCAAGAACCTCGTGATCGAATGGCGCTCTGCCGAGGGGAAATCCGAGCGCCTGCCGGAACTGGCGGCGGAGTTGACGCGGTTGAAACCGGATGTCCTGGTTACAGCGGGTGTGCCCCCAGCAGTTGCCGCGCAAAAAGCCACCACCACGATACCCATTGTATTGATGTACCTGGCGAACCCGGTCGGCGACGGGTTGGTCAAAAGC
>JAHFRL010000140.1 GCA_023266235.1 Betaproteobacteria bacterium | reverse complement strand
CAGGCGCGGCGAGCACGTGCCACGACGTGAACTCGTAGCCCGGCAGCCCCGACTCCGCGAGCGTCGGAATCTGCGGCGCAACCGGCGAACGCCTGGAGCTCGTCACACCGAGCGCGCGCAGCCGCTTCGCCTCCACCTGCGGCAAGACGTCCGTAATCGTAATCGAGAAGAACACCTGGGTTTCCCCGCTGATTGTCGCTGTCGTCGCCGCTGCGCCGCCCTTGTAATGAACCGCGAAAAGATTGACCTTGCCGAGGTAATTCAGCAGTTCGCCGCAGATATGCGGGTTGGTCGCGGGGCCCGCAGTGCCATAGCTGATGGCGCCGGGCTTCGATTTCGCCAGCGCGATCAGCTCGCGCACCGAACGCACGGGCAGCGAAGGATGCACGACCAGCAGCCCGGCCACCGAGGACACCACGGAAACCGGCGCGAAGCTGGTGATCGGGTCGTACGGCATCGTGCTGTACACGAACTGATTCGTCACCAACGGCAGCGTGTTGATGAGCAGCGTGTAGCCGTCGGGGGGCGCGTTCTTCGCGAGCTCGGTGCCGATGTTGCCGGACGCACCGCTGCGGTTGTCCACGATGACCTGCTGCCCCCACGCCTTGCCGAGGTCGTTGGCTATGAGGCGGGCGGTCAGGTCGACGCTGCCGCCGGGAGGAAACGGCGCGATAATGCGTACGGGCTTGACCGGAAAATCCGCCGCGAATGCGGCGGCTGCGGCCAGCCCGGCCGCGGCCGCCGCCATGCGTTTGATAAAACAGCTCGAACGAGTCGCCATGGAACAAATAACTCTAGTCCACTCGCGCGCCGGTGGCCTTGACGATCGGCGCCCACTTCGCGATTTCCGCCTTGACGTAGGCGGCGAACTGCTCCGGCGTGTTGCCGACCGGATCGGCGCCGAGCGACGTCAGCCGCTCGCGCACGTCGGGCATCGCCAGGATCTTGACGATCTGCGCATTGAGCTTGGCGACGATCGGCCGGGGCGTTCCCGCCGGCGCGAACACGCCCTGCCACGAGCTCACGTCATAGCCGGCAAGACCGGACTCGGCGATGGTCGGCAGCTCGGGCGCCACCGACGCGCGCCTGGCCGTGGTCACCGCAATCGCCCGGATCTTGCCCGACTTGGCGAGCGGCAACGAGGTGGTGATGTTGTCGAAGAACATCAGCACCTGTCCTCCCACCAGGTCAGCCAGTCCCGGCGCGCTGCCCTTGTACGGCACGTGCACCAGTTCCACCCCTGCCATCGCGTTGAACAGTTCGCCGGAAAGATGCTGCGAGGTGCCGTTGCCGGCCGAGGCGAAAGTCAACTGCTTCGGTTTCGCTTTCGCCAGCGCGATCAGGTCGCGCACCGATTTCACGGGCAGCGACGGATGCACCACCAGCATGTTCGGCAACGATACATACAACGTGATCGGCGCGAAATCCCTGACCGGGTCATACGGCAGCCTGCTGTACAGCGACACGTTGATCGCGTGGCTGCTGATGGTGCCGCCGAGGAGAGTGTAGCCGTCCGGCGGAGCTTTCGCCGCGAGGTCGCTGCCGATGCCGCCGGCCGCGCCCGGGCGGTTATCGACGATGACCTGCTGCCCCCAAGCCTCGGACAGCTTCTGGCCGAAGATCCGGCCGAGAATGTCGGTCATGCCACCCGCCGCGAACGGCACGATGTAGCGGATCGGTTTGGCTGGATAATCTTGCGCGCTGCCGGGCGCCGCCGCGCAAACGCACGCCGCGGCGGCGACGAACGCTCCCGCGCGCCGCAATGTCATGGTCATCACGATAGTCCTCCTCCGGTTCAAATCGTGCGGCCGCGCCGCTCCCGGGTAAAACCGGGCGGCGTCAATTTTTGCCAAAGTTTCCGCCTTGCAAAAACCAAGGATGAAGGCGGAAGGATGAAGCATTCACCCAACCCATCCGGCCGTCAAGCGCTGTATGACGATGGAAGGCGGTGATTCCCGCTCTCGCGGCCGCACGATCTCCCGCGCTGGATTCCATCGACACGGCGCAATTTGCGTAATTGCTGTATCATTCTTCGCCCGCTGTGACGGCTGCCCACGCCTGGGCTGACACGACTGACTGCGATGAGGAGTATTCGAGATGCAAGAAATCCTGCAATACCTGAAGAACAACGGTGAGCGCCTCGATTCGGAGATCGCCGCGGCGACTGGAATGTCGCTGGCGAAAGTGCGCCTCGGCGTGTCCGACCTGTCTGCCCGGGGGGATGTCATGGTGTGCCGCTCGATTCGATTCAAGGATGGCAAGGAGATCGACGCGATGCTCTGCCGGGTGTCGGGATATATTCCGCCTGCCGCCCCCGGCAGGAAATCAAAAGCGCGGACGTAAGAGAGGCGGGAGGCGCATCCGGGGCGATCCCTATTCCGGGGTGATGCCGAGCGGCCTGACGACTTTGTCCCACTTGGCCAGTTCAGCGGTGATCAACTCTCCGAACTGCGCGGGCGTGGCGTCAACGACCTCGACCCCGACGCCGAGGAGCTTTTCCTTGATGTCGGCCGGCCGCAGCGCGCCGCGCACGACGCCATTCAGCCGGTCTAGGACAGCCTTCGGTGTCGCAGCCGGCGCGACCAGGCCGTACCAGCCGCTCACCGCGTAACCGGGTAATCCCGATTCCGCAATCGTCGGCAGGTCCGGCAGGGCGAGGCTGCGCCGCGGGGTCGTCACGCCGAGGCCCTTGATCCTGCCGGTCTGCAGGTGGGGCCGCGCCACCGCAACGGTGGAAAAGAAAACCGCGACCCTGCCGCCGAGCAGATCGAGCATCGCGGGGCCGCCGCCCTTGTAGGGCACGTGCAGCATCTTGATCCCGGCCAGTGAATTGAACAGCTCCGCGGCAAGGTGCGTGAGGTTGCCGATGCTCGAGGAGGCGTAAGCAACCTGCCCCGGTTTGCTTTTGGCGAGCGCGATGAGCCCGGCCGTCGACGCAATCCCGAGCGAGGGGTGCGCCACCAGGACGTAGGCGCCATCGCCGACCAACGCAATCGGCGCGAAATCGCGCGCCGTGTCGTACGGCAGCTTGGGGTAGAGGCTGGGATTGATGGCGTGGCCGGCTGCAATCATCAGGATCGTGTGGCCATTGGGCGCCGCGGTCGCCACCAGTTCCGAACCGATGATGGTATTCGCGCCGCCGCGATTGTCGACCACGACGTTCTGGCCGAGCTGCTCGCCCATGCCGGGCGCGAGCAGCCGCGCCACGATGTCGTTGGCGCCGCCCGGCGGGTACGGCACCACCAGGCGCACCGGCCGCGCGGGAAACTGCTGGGCATGCGCCGGGACCACGGCGAATATCGCCAGCGCGCCGGGCAGGACGCGCGCCAGCCCGGCGCGAATTCGCGTAGCTGTCAGCATGCTTCGCCCGCGCGGTCAGCCGAGCAGCTCGCGCAGGCGCCGATTGACTTGGGCGCTGTGATGGCGCGCGGTCTTGCCGCTCGGAGCAAGAGCCTCCGTGTAGAAGAATTCCGGAAGCTCGTCGTCGGCCTCGGTAAAACCCGCCGCTTTGTTGAACTCCCACTCCATGCGCAGCGCCTCGCGCCCCAGCGTCTGCATGAAGGACGGATCGAGGGCGGTGCCATGCGCGTCGTTGAGCGCGGTCACGATGAGCTCGGCGCTGACGTTCGTCACGGAGCGCCCGAAGATACAGAGGCCCAGGGAATCCGCGGCGGCGCACGCCGTTTGAATCTCCAGGCTCGCCGCCACCAGTTCCTCGGTCGTCTTCCCCTTGCAGTCGAAGACCGGCAGGTTGCCCGAGGTGTGATCGGCGCCCTGCGCCGTGACCATCATGGAAATGCCGGTGACCTCGACGACGCGGGGGTCGTAGGCGCTGATACCCTGCTTCTTGATGACGGGAACGCGGGCGACCTTGTAATGCGCGCCGACGCGGGCAGTCCCTTGGGCGAGCAGGCGGCCGCGCTCGTTGCCGCGGCGCATGTCCTCGAAGGCCTTCAGCATGAAATCCATATCGCCGAACGCGCCTCGCCCGGCTTCCATCAATACACCCAGCGTGGCGCCGACCTCGATGGTATCGACGCCCAGATCGTTAGCGGCGGCGTTCAGCCGCGCCACGTCGTCCGGGTCCGTCAGGCCGCAATTGCTGCCCATCAGGCCGAGGGTTTCGTATTCCAGCGGCGACACGATCTCCTTGCCCTTCTCGTCGACGTAGACGTTGCTGCACTCAATCGTGCAGCCCGGCATGCAAGCGTGCGCGGTCTGCCCGCCACGGCTCAGGTTGCGCTCGCGGATATGGTCGCCGCCCAGCTTGAGCGTGCCCTGCGACGCATTCACCAACTGGCCGTTGCTGAAGTTGCGCACCGGCAGTCCGCCGAGCCGGTTCATGATGTCGGCCATCATCGCCGTGCCGACGCGCTTGAAGGTGTCGATCGCCGGCTCCTTGGCGAGCCGCGCGCCGTATTCGCGTACCGCGCCCATGACTTTCTTGCGGTCATGGAAGGTCGGCATCTTGTGCATGTCGACGACGATGGCCTTGACCTTCTTGCTGCCCATGACGGCGCCGACGCCGCCGCGCGCCGCAAGGCGGGACGGCCGGCCGTCGGTGTCGGCGAAAGCGATGCCCGACACCAGGCCGAGATATTCGCCGACCGGACCGCACAGGCCGAAGCTGACCTTCTTGCCGTATTTCTCGAACAGCATTGCGGCGACCTCGTTGTTGCCCTTGCCGAGATAGGGCCCGGCGCTCTCGAAGGTGATGGCGCCGTCCCGGGTGATGCGGATGACGACCCACTCGTTCGCTGCGCCATCCAGGGTGAGCCCGGCGGTCTCGAGCTGGCCGAGCGCAAAGCCGAAGGTGCCGCCCGCATTGGCCTCCTTGATGCCGCCCGTCAGCGGGCTCTTGCAACCGACGCTGAGCCGGTTGGCGTTGGAGAAGTTGGTGCCCGCGAACGGCCCGGCGGAGAAGATCAGCGGATTTTCCGGGGACAGCGGGTCGACTGTCGCCACCCCGCGCTTGAGCAGGGTCTTGGCAATGTAGTGCCGGCCGGCGCGGATGACCGCCTCGCCGTGCAATTCCTCCGTCTCGACCGAGCGATCCCGGAGATTGATGTGCAGGTATTTGCGCATGTCGACGTCACCCTGTGAAATTAGAAAACAATAAGTGGAGTGGAATTCCGCGAAAGCTTCCGCCGAGTCCGGGCCAGAGTCAAATCGGGCGCAGAAAAAGTCAGCCGTCCCGTAACTCACGCCAACCCCATCCATCGCCGGTCATGCCGGCTCGAGGCCTTTCATCCTGATGACGGGAGCCGCTGCCGGCGCGGTGATGAATTCGACCAGCGCCTTGGCCGCGGCCGGCGCCTGGGCGCCGACTTGCAGGCCGGACGAGAAAACGGTGACCTGCTGGATGTCCGCCGGCAGCGGCCCGAGAAAGTCGATGCCGGTGACAGGGAGCAGCTCGCTCACCTGCTGGAAGCCGATCTCCGCTTCGCCGCGCGCGACCACCGCGCCAACCGGTTCGCCCTTCACCTGCCTGAGCCTGGCTTGCAGTTCATCGGCGATGCCCAGGCGCTGGCACAGGCCGGCGAGATAGACGCCGCTGGGGCCGGTCGAATACGCGATCGATTTTGCCGCCAGCAGCGCGCGCTCGAGCGCCGCGGCCGAACTGATGTCCGGCCTGGCCGCGCCTGCGCGCACCGCGACGCCGACGCCCGATTTCGCGAGATCGACACGGCTGCCCGGCGCGATCCTGCCGAGCTTGATGAGTTCGTCGATCGAGCTCGCCTGCATGATCACGAGATCGCCCGCCTCGCCGTCTTTGACGCGGCGCATCAGATCGACGCCGGGAATCCAGCTCGCGACGACCTTGTGCCCGGTGGCGCGTTCGAATCGGGGCACGAGTTCGAGCAACGCCGCCTTCATGGCCGACGACGACATCACCTTGATTTCAGCCGCGTGCGACATGCCCGCTGCCGGGAGTGTAGCGATGGGAAATGCGGGTTTGTCCACGCCCGGCGTTGAGACAGGTTTATTCATTACGCATATCATACCGCGAAGAAGAGCGGGCAACGCCTGGTACCCGGGCGCACCTCTGGCGCGGCGCGCATCAAATCCGACTACGAAAAGTACGGCTATCTGATCAAGCTGACCGGCACCAGGCTCGAGTAGAAAAGGCGAGAGCACCCGTGCCGGATTTCTGCAATCGATTTCGGTAAACTGACGATTCTTGCGGCGCGCCGCACCTGCGCGTCCGCGGACACGCACACCAGCATTGCGGAAACGCATGCCAGGGCAAGCACAGCCCATTTGCATTCCCCGCGCATGGCGGATCGTTGCTCCCTTCGCTATTCTATGCGTTCCGCGGAGGGCGGACCCGCCATCGGGCCGGGCGGGCAACCGCGCTCAGCCGCGCCGTCGCGCCGCGTCATACAGCGGCAGCACGGTCGGCAGCAGCAATTCGATCTGCTGGATGCGGCTCGCTTCCGCCGGGTGGCTGCTGAGGAATTCCGGCGGGCGCCCGCCTTGGTTCGCCTTGGTCATTTTCTGCCATAACGAAACCCCGGCGCGCGGATCGTAGCCCGCGCGCGCCGTCAATTCGAGGCCGATGCGATCGGCTTCGCTTTCATCGACGCGGCTGAACCTGGTCGCGATCAAAGTCTCATAGACGGTGCTGGCGAGATCGGCGGAGCCTTCGCCGAGGCCCAGCAGCGCGGCGCCGACGCCGATGGTGGTTTGCGCGGCAATCGCGTGCGAAACCTGTTCGCGCGAATGTTCGCGCAGCGCATGCGAGATTTCGTGCCCCATCACAACCGCGATTTCGTTGTCGCTCAGGTTGAGCTGCCTGATCAGGCCCGAGTAAAACGCGATCTTGCCGCCGGGCATGCAGAAGGCGTTGAGTTCGTTGCTGTTGATGACGTTCACTTCCCACTTCCAGCCCGGCGCGTCGCGCCGGAACACCGCGGTGTGCGGCTCGATGCGCGCGGCGATCGCGCGCACGCGCTGGGTGAGGGCCGGGTCGATATTGAGTTTGCCCTGTTGGGAGGCTTCGGCCCGCAGCTTGGCATAGCTTTGCGCCGCCATTTGTTCCAGTTGCTGCGAGGAAATCAACAGCAACTGCTTGCGCTCGGCGCCGACCGCGCCGCCTTCCGTCGTGCTGGCGCAGCCGGCGAGCCCGAGAGCGGCGGATACGAGCAGCGCCGTTGCGAGCAGGCGGATGGCGCAGATCATGCGACGTGCTTTGCCGGTGGTCAGGAAACGGGGCAGGGCGGGTGCGGTCATGACATCAGTTGGAGCCGGAGTGGATTTTCGCAAAAGCTTCCGCCGTGGCGGCATCGGCGTCAAGCACTAGGTTGCAAGGCAACTTGGCGTGAGGGCATGCGAGGGTGAGAGCGGGAGATGGAAGTATAAAGTCGCTAATTCCGATGGCATAGCAGGACAAAGTCCGTTAGGCGTGAGAGGTGACGTGGAAAGGCCCGACTTTCTTTCTTCTATCGGCGTTTATCTGCGTTCATCGGCGGCAAAATACCAGGACCAAGCGGGCCGGGGCGAGCTGACGCGGTCTGCGTTCGCGAGCGCCTTGCGGATCGTGTCCACCACCGCCGCCTCGTACGCGCGGATGTATTCCAGGCTGTTTTCCGCGGCAATGCCGTGCCGCTTCATCACGTCCGCGCTCGCCGGCTTGAGCGCGTCCACGTGCCTGAAGAAAGCAACGGTGCGCGCCAGGTCGCGCCCCAGCGCGTCGAACACGCTTTCCAGGAACGGGTAATGACGGCTGTAGGTCATGTTGTTGGCGATGCTCACGTTGTTCAATTCGCCTTTGGTCCAGGCGAGCGGCTTTGCCGCAAGCTTGAAGATCGTGGCGCGTTCCTGCAGGAGCACGTCCGACGAGATCTCCTTGCCCTCATAGCGCGCATAGAGCGTCGCCAGCTGTTCGTAATGGGTGATCGTCGCGCGAGTGACCCTGGATTGCGTCTCGGCGTAGCGCCGAATCGCCCGGTGCTCGCGCGCGTAAGGCCCGTATTTTTCCTCGGTGAACGCCGCCATCGCCTTGAAGGTGATGAGGTTGCAGAGCGCTTCCTCGATGCCGTACGGGAGGCCGAACTGATCGTGGCAATCCTCGTGTATGACGAGGTACAGGAAGCGGTCCAGCTTGCTGGCGACCATGGCGGGGGTGACCGGGGTTCCGACTTCGCCCCACGCCTCCACCGTGGCGTAGTAGGCATCGGCGTCGTGGCCGCGCGCGCGGCATGCCTCTTCCGTCGCCGCGTCGAGCCACTGGATCGCCGGATCCTCGTAGGAGTACGGCAGGGTCAGGCGCGAGGCGTAGCCGCAAACGGGAAACTCGTCCTGTTCCCGGGAGAGATCGACGAAGTTGTCGGTGTCCACAAAGCCGATGCGGCGTTCGTACGCGCGGATCTCGTGCAGCAGCGCCGCCCACTCATCCGTCACGCCGGGGGCCGACGGGGCAAAGAGTTCGCCCACGCCGGCGCATCCGGCGGTCACGGCCGCGACGAGCGCGGCGACAACCAGCCCGCGCGCCCGTCCGCCGTTCACGTTGTTCGCCCGTTTCTCAGTCATGGCGGCAAATTCCCGATGCATAGCTCTGTGCGTAGGATAACAGGATCGGCTTTCGAGCCGAATGTGCGGCGAGACCGTGGTCTGTCCGATATTATCTCTTGGTCGTTGCGGGGAAATAAAGTACTCTGGTTTATGGGGCTGACTGGAGCGCGCATGGCCAGGCGGAAGGAAACGCGGTGACGGCGACGGCGTCAATAGACGCCTGGGATGAGGACTACGAGCTCGTCGTTCTGGGCGCCGGCGCGGGCGGCATGACCGCTGCGCTGGTCTCTTCGATCGAGGGCATGCGGACCCTCCTGATCGAGAAAAGCGACCAGATCGGGGGAACGACCGCGCGCTCGTCCGGAACAGTGTGGATTCCGAACAATCCGGAGCAGCGCCGGCTCGGCATCACGGGCGACGCGGCATTGGCGCGCACTTATCTCGACGGACTCGTAGGCGATCGCGCAGATCCTTCGCTGCGCGAGGCATTTCTCGCCGCCGGGCCGCGCATGCTTGAATACCTCGAGCAGCACGCGGACATACGCTTCCGCATCTATCGGCACGCGCCTGATTACCGGCAGGAGTTCGCCGGAGCGGAGCAAGGCGGGCGGCCGCTCGAGCCGCTGCCGTTCGACGGCCGCACGCTGGGCAAGCATTTCGAGCGGGTCGGCTGGCCGATACGCGAGCTCATGCTGTTCAGCGGCATGATGGTGACGCGCGGTGAAGCCGCGCAGCTGCTGCGTTTCGCAAAATCATGGGCGTCGTGCGTGCTCGGCGCTCAGCTGGTGCTGCGCTATGCCGCCGACCGCTTGCGCTTTCGCCGCGGGACGCGGCTTGTGCTCGGCAATGCGCTCGCCGCGCGCCTCTACGGCAAGCTCCTCGAGCGCGAAGTCCCGATTTGGTTCGAAGCGAAAACGACGCGACTCATCACCGATAACGGCCGCGTCGTTGGGTTCGTGGTCGAGCGAAACGGTGCGCGGGTCCGGGTGCGCGCGCGCCGCGG
Organism: Betaproteobacteria bacterium; assembly: GCA_023266235.1. Taxonomy (GTDB): domain Bacteria; phylum Pseudomonadota; class Gammaproteobacteria; order Burkholderiales; family SG8-41; genus PALSA-1004. Next base: position 2,642 of record JAHFRL010000140.1, on the reverse strand, counting down.
CATCGTGCTTGCCGGCGGCGGGTTTCCCGCCAACCCGGCGCTCCGCGAGCGCTACCTGCCCAAGCCGGTCGCGCAACACACCCCTGCGTTCGAGGGGTGCACGGGGGAGACGCTGCAACTCGCGCTGGATGCAGGCGCCGCGCTCGGTCCTGGCGGGATGGATAACGCGCTGTGGTTCCCCAGCTCGATCGCGACGCGCAGGGACGGCTCGACTGTCGTTTACCCCCACATCGTCCTGGACCGCCCCAAGCCCGGGCTCGTCGCGGTGAACGCGGCCGGACGGCGGTTTGTCGACGAAGCAGTCTCATACCACGAGTTCGTGCGGGCCATGTACCTCTCCCATCAGCGCGTCTCAAGCATTCCCGCGATGCTCGTGTGCGACCGGCGCTTCGTGTGGAAGTACGGCTTGGGAATGATCAGGCCGATGACGCCGGTATTGAAGCCGTATGTCGATAGCGGCTATCTTCACGTGGCCCGGTCAGTGGCAGGGCTGGCGCGGAAAATCGGGGTCGATCCGTCCGGGCTCGCCGCGACGGTTGAGAGACACAACGAGTACGCGATGACCGGCGTGGACGCCGAGTTCGGCAAGGGCGGCAACGCCTACGACCGCGGGAACGGCGATCCCGGACACGGGCCGAATCCGTGCCTGGGACCGATCGCGCAGCCGCCGTTTTACGCGGTGGCGGTGGTCCCCACGCCCCTCGGTACGAGTCTGGGCCTGCGCACGGACGCGCGCGCCGCGGTCTGCGCTGAGACCGGTCAACCGATAAGAGGGCTTTATGCCTGCGGGAACGACATGCACTCGGTAATGGGGGGTGAGTATCCCGGGGCGGGCGCGCAGTTGGGACCGGCGATGACTTTCGGCTATCTCGCCGCGAAGAGCGCTGCCGGCGAACGCGATGCGAGGCCGGCCGGATGAGCGCCGGTGAGCCGGCATTGCGGATGAAGCAGGATATTTCAAGCAGCAGCGTGTAACCAGAAAAGGAGAGAACCATGCAGCAAAGAAAAAAGCAGACGGCCCTCATCCGCAACGTCGTCCAGGTGCCTTGGCGGCAATTCCCCGGCCACTTCGGCGGCGCACTGTCCAAGCCGCTGGTTCGCCCGGAGACCGCGGGCTCGCGTTTGATCGACTACCGGATCTCCACCTACCAGCCGATGGCGTACGTGGAGCGGCACACGCATAAAGTGCAGGAGCAGGTGTATCACGTAATGGAAGGCCAGGGGCTGATGGAGCTCGACGGCAAGCAGCAGGTGGTGGGCAAGCACGATGTCATCTTCATTCCGCCGGGGGTGGCCCATTCGATCAACAACACGGGGCTCACCGACCTCACCTTCCTCGTGGCGACCACGCCGGTCGAGGATCGCTGAATGCCGTCGGCGGCGGGGTAGGGCAAACCAATGATGGGTGCGGAATGATGAGTGCAGAATCTCTCGCCTCACTCATTTACGTCACCGCGCGGCTGCTGCTTCCGCTTGCGCGCTCTACTCGGGCTTGACGCCGGCAGCCTTCACCACGGCGCCCCACTTGTCATACTCGCGCCTGTGCATGGCGGCGAGTTCCTCGGGCGTGCTGCTGACGGCTTCGGCGCCTTGGCCCTGCGTGAAGCTCTTCACGTCGGGGTTGCTCATCACCTTGCCGACTTCGGCGTTGAGCCTGGCGATGATCGGCTTCGGTGTGCCGGCGGGCGCAAACAGCGCGTACCAATTATACGCTTCGATCTGCGGGAAGCCGGCTTCGGCCATGGTCGGTACGTCGGGCAGATTGGCCGAGCGCTTCGGCGTGCCGACTGCGAGCGCGCGCAGCTTGCCGCCTTTCACCTGCTGCAGCAGCACCGGCAGGTCGGCAAAGACGAGCTGCAGGTGTCCGGCGATCAGGTCCATGGTTGCCGGCCCCATGCCTTTGTACGGCACATGCACCATCTGGATTTTCGCGGCACTCTTGAGCAACTCCGCGGCGAGATGCGGCGTGCCGCCGGTGCCCGACGAGCCGAAGTTCAGCTGATTCGGCCGCGCCCTGGCCAGCGCGACCAGTTCTTTCACCGACTTCACCGGCAGCGCCGGGTGCACCGCAAGCAGCTCGGGCATGGTGACGAACAGGCTTACCGGAGTGAAGTCCTTGAACACATCGAACGGCAGCCTGGCATAGACGTGCGGGCCGATCGCGAACGCTCCGCCGGAGGCAACTACCAGCGAGTAGCCGTCGGCGGGCGACTTGGCGACGTTGTCGGTGCCGATGATGCCGTTGGCGCCGCCGCGATTGTCCACCACCACCGGGTTGCCCATCGCCTCGTTGAGCCGCTGCGCCAGCGGACGCGTCGTCATGTCGATCGGGCCGCCGGCCGCGTACGGCACGACGATGCGGATCGGCTTGTTCGGATAAGCCTGTGCTGAGCCGGTCGAAGCGGTCTGCGCCAACGCGAACGTTGCCGTGCCGGAAAGCGCAAGCAAGCCGGCCAATCTTATTCGTCTGTTCATACTTTCTCTTCGCTCGTTATCGATGAGCGCCATGGGGTCGGGATTGATTTCCGCGGGCAGGCGTTCGTTCAGCCGCCGCGCAAGTTCTGGTTGAAGAAATCGACGGTGCGTTGCCACGCCAGTTTGGCGGCGGCGTCGTCATAGCGGGGTGTCGTGTCGTTATAGAA
>JAHFRL010000259.1 GCA_023266235.1 Betaproteobacteria bacterium | reverse complement strand
CGCCTGGGCGGGGCGACCCCCCTATGACGGCCGCCCCCGAAGGGGGAAAGAGGGCGGCCCATGCAGGGCGACGGTAAATCACGGTGAAAAATCCCCGGCACTCATCGCCCCGGCATTGAAACACCAGGGACCGCAAGGCGAACGGCTGAACGAGGGGCCGGAAGACCTGGGGAACCTTCGCCATACATTCCCGCTGTTCGTCTTCCGGTTCGAAGACCGCCCCGCACTTCGGACAGGAATACATCAGGGGGAGGTTTCATATCCGGGATGGCCGCCTGTCCGCATGCAAGTTGGACACCCCTTGACAATCGTTCGGATCGTGATTTGTTCCTCCCGTACAACCGTCAATTCCTTCCGCAGTTCCTCAAGGTGTTCGCGGGAATCCTGGACGGTAAACGGCATCCTGGCCGAAAAAACGAGGAAGTCTATCACCCGGTCGAGCATGTTATTTGTTCGTCCAATAGCCCAAAAGTATGATTGCGTTTCCCGCGACGGCCGCCGAAACCGAATCATATACAGGTTGAAATTCCGGAGGGACCAAGGGGCGGATGGCCAGGAAGACCCCGCCGAGGACTCCCGCAATCGTCGTTTTCTTGTCCGTGTTCATTTGATCTTCCCTTCCGACCGAAGACGGTCAACGGTTTCCTGGTACGTTTCAAGGTTCAAAGCTTCGCGGGGAATCCCCGCCGCGTCCGCGAGGGTCCCGGCTACCTTCAAGAGTTCGAAGATTGCGACGATGACGATTTCCGCGTTCATTTCGTACCCCCTGGGGTATACACCCGTCGAGCTTCAATCAGCATATCCCTTAATTGGTCGAGATTGGAGGAAAAGCGGACCTGATTGTCAATCCCGCCAAGGTACATCGACAGGGCGATATTATAGACCAGGGAAAACCTATCGTCGAGCTTCCGAAAATCCGCCGTTTGAACGTCGGAAAGCCGCCCGGAATAGCTTTCCTTGATGACGTACTCCCTGACGGCCGACCATTCGGACTTCGCCCCGTACAGGGCGGCCTTGGCCGGGTCCTGGGCGACGTTCGAAGACAGGGCCGCGCATCCCGCAATCATCGACAACAAAAGAATGAAAAAAACGGTTTTTCTTTTCATTACGTTCCCCTTTTTTTAATGTTATTCACTAACCCAGGTTCCCTGTGGTGCCATCGTCAACCACGAATCCCACCCGTAGGCCACAAGCCGGATTTCCGACCCGGCGGTATTGTCGTTTGTGATTCCAACCCCCGCCGCCAATTCCGAAGTTCCCCCACTTAGGCGGATCGCTTCCCCCGCATGCGGTTTGATGAACACGGACCGTGCTCCCCACACCTGAATCGTATACGATGCCCCGATGAGCACCTGGTCCGCGGTCATGCTCGACGGGTACGGCGTGATTTCCGGCAGCGTGATGATCTTTCCGGCGACGTCGTTCATTACGACGATGGAGCCGTTTCCATGGGCGCTGCGCGTCAAGACGGTATTGTCCGCGACGATGTAGACCGGCGTTCCGCCGGAAAACGTCGAGCCGGTTTTCACGTCGCCGCGGAGCGTGGTTTGTACGACGGTGGTCCCGGACCCGATCCCGTTCGATGCGCCGATGATGATTTCGCCTTCCAAGGTCGGGACTACGCCGGAGCCGATCGCGATCGTGCTGTTGAGCGTTCCCGTCGTCGGTCCCGCGCCGTACCCTATCCCGATGTTGCTTGCGCCGGAGGTCACATTGATGAGCGCGTTTCTTCCGATCGCTGTGTTGAAATCTCCGGTGACCAATTGCAGCGAGGACGCGCCGACCGCGGTGTTGTAAATCCCGCCGTCGGATTGGTACATGGATTTATAGCCGACGCCGGTGTTACTGTCTCCGGCCGTTTTGCTTTGCAGCGCCCCCAGGCCGACCGCTGTGTTTTTTTCTCCGGAGGTATTGTAAAGCAGCGCCCCCTGACCGATGCCGGTGTTTTCGCTTCCCGTCGTGTTCTGCAAGGCGTGTTGGCCGACCGCGGTATTAAAGCTGCCGACCAGGTTCTCCCGGAGCGCTTCATATCCGACGCCAGTGTTCCTGGTCCCGTCAGTGTTCTTCATCAACGCTTCGTATCCAACAGCTGTGTTCCAGGCTCCGACCTGAGAGCCATATGTAGGATTCATCAGCGCATCGTATCCAACCCGGACATTCGACGGGCCGAAATTCGCGTCGTTGGTGATCGACGTCATAAAATTCGCGAAATTATTCAGCAGACCGGTATTGTCGCCGGAAACGTTTTTCGGTTTGATCGTCGCGGAGTAGGATCCATCGACCAGGTTGTCCAACGCGGTATTGTCGGTGAGCTTCAAGCTCCCGACGTAATACCCGGAGATCGCCCCGCTTCCCGCGCCGGTGATACTGTTATTGATGTAGGCGTTCCGCCAGTTCTTCAAGTCGGCCGACCCGGTCCCCGAGATATTGTCCGTCGCCGTGACGGAGCCCGTCCCGACGTGCGTGAACGTCGGCGCGGACGGATACCCGCCCGACGGAGCCGTTCCCTGCTCGAAAAATCCCGCGCCGAAGGCGAGGGCGACGGAAAGGACCCCGATAAGGGCCGTTTGTAAACCTATGATTCCGTATTTTCGCATCGTCTTTTCTCCCCCTTTTTCAATCGACCGATTTGCATTGAAGCCGGGCCGCGAACAGGGTATCCGTCCCGGAATTGTTGTCGCACTCTACCCGGATTTTCGCATAGGGAGGAAGGTCAATTTTCACCGGAGTCATCAGGTCGAGGGACCCGATCCGATCCGTGATCTTACCATAGTCCAGGACGGGAATTTCGTTCACCAGGAACCGGAATTCCGTCAAAGCCCATACGTTCGGGTCCTGTACCCCGACCCCCAGGGAGAAGGCGATTCCCGCCATTCCAAGCCAGGTTTCTTCGAAAATCGTCGTTCCCGTTACCCCGGCCAGGATCGTTTTCGACGCGAAAAAATCCCGAAAGTATTTCATGCCGTCGCCTCCGTGTAATCATTGTACGCTACGACGTACCGATCCACGAAAGGCGACCGGACCCCGGCGCGGTACTTCGTTTCCCCGATGTTGTAGGCGTGAAACAAGGCCGGGGAAGACCCCAGGCCGTGATCCGTCAATTCGCCAATCACCCGCCCCGAAAGGTCGAGGTTCGTTTCCGGGTCCATCAGGTAAGTCTTGATCGTGTCAGAATCCAAGGCCTTCCATTCCTTCCGGAACAGCCGAGCCGTTCCGATCCGGACCCCCGCGAGGCCTATATCCTGGCCGTCGAGCGAAACCGCGTCCGCCTTGTAATTGGATTCCGTCCGGATGATCGCCCGAAGCACGTTCGGGTCGAAACCGTACCGATCCGCGATTTTCTGTATCAGAGGTTCGAATTCCGGTTCCCTTGACCCGCCCATGATTTTCCTCACTTCGTTTTCCGCCGTCGGTTCGATGAGAAGCACGATAGCCGCCCCCAGGAACAGCAAGGCCGCCTTGTCAAGATTTCGCAAGGGCTTTCCCCTGTACCAGAAGGAACAGGGCAAGGGCTACCAGGCCCAGGGCCAGGACGTTTTTAATCGAATCCGAAACCGCCCCGGCCGCCGCGACAACGGGTTTGACGTACAGGTTAGAATATGAATATTTTTCTTCGATGGCCGCTGTATCCTTTGCAATCTGCCCCGTCGTTTTCTTGTCCAGAGTCGCCATATCGGTTTTGAAGCCGATAAGCTGATCTTGTGTGATCTTTCCGGAGAGGTAGTCCGCCTGGGCCGCGTCCAGGACGTTTACCGTGGGATATACGATATTACTTTCCACAAGGTCCGCCGGGGGAACGAAAGCCGCGTCCAGGGCTACATCCCCCATGCTGTCCGTCCACCATCCCATGATTTACCCCTTCCCCCTTGCCAGGGTTAAAAGTAGAGTCGCCGCCGCTATCGCAAGGCCCCCGTAAAGGACCCAGGACGGTTCGCCGTTCGCATCCTGTAGAAGACCGGCCAAACCCCCGCCTCCTCCGCTTCCCGTCGATCCTCCGCCCCCTTCCGCCCCCTGGCCGGGGATATTCACGAATACCCCGCCCGAGGAAGCCGGGGCCGCCGGGGAAGGCATAAGGGCTTTCAATGCCAGGGGAACGGCGACCTTTTCCCCCAGGTACTTCCCGGCCGAGATTGCGGGATCGTACCAGGCGGCCGAGGAAGGCACTTCCCAGGTTCCCATGCCGGTTCCCGAAGCCGCTTCGATTTCCAGGCCGGTCGCGGGGAGGACCGGTTCCGGAATGACGGAAGCCCCGATGGTGTTCATCCCAAACTGCGCCGCTATCCCTTCGTTCCCCGCCGCTTCCGCCGGGGAAACAACGTAGGACGGGGGAGAATAGGCCGGGGGTGCCGAGGGGCTTGTAAAGTAGTCGATCCCATAGGCCGCGACGATGGCCGTTCCTGCGACCGTGGGGGCGGATTCCGAAAGCATCGACCAGGATTTCGACCATCCGGGGCCGTATTCCGTTCCCTTTGAAAAATGGGCGGCCGGGGATTCTACAAGGCCGATAATCCCTTCCCCGAATTGCGACAGGGAATGGTAAAAATCCCGCCCCGCCTTTCCCCCGAAAGTCGTAACGGCATCGTACCCCCGATTGATGTCCTTGGAGATACCCCAGGAACCGCCGATATGAATTCCGGTCGCCTTGGACAGCCAGGACATTTACTTATACCGGCCGATGGAATTCAGCATTTCGTTGATCGGTTCCCGGAATTTTCCGCCCAGGCCCCGGTTTTGAGCTTCGACCGCAAGCTGAGAATTCGGTTTCGCGGAACGGGGGGGCGACCCCGCCCGAAACGGGGGCGTAAGCTTCCGATCCGTATTCATCGGGGCCTTCGCGGGGTCCTGGGCGACGGAGGAAATCCCGCTTCGAACCTTGCCCGTCATTTTCCCGAGAGCGTTTCCCATGATGTTATCCCTTCATCAGCTTCGGAAGGATGTAGACCGCCGCCCCGATGACGGCGACCAGGAGAATCATGTTTTTCGTGTCCGTCGAAAGGCCGACGGTCCCGATCTTCCCCAGGAGTCCGTCCGGCGACCGCTGTTTCCCGGTCGCGTCGAACAGAGGTTTGTTGATCTCATAGGCAGCCCGAGTTACCCCGGCCCCAACAAGTTTTGAAAAAACCTCATTGATCCCCATTGAATCCCAAACGGAGGAAGACGCGGCCGGAACGTCCGTTCCGGAATAGTCCAGGCCAAACGGAAGGTCGATTGATCCGTCCATGAATTTTTCCTTTCGTAGATATTTTACAAAAAAGGCGGCCGAGGTTCCCCTGGTAGGGAGTTCCCCGGCCGCCTTCCGCGAAATGCCTTCCGTCCGGCGGCCGCCGTCTTAGTCCAGGCCGTCCCGAAGCTCGTTCACCAGGACCTTGATCGTTCCCGTCTTCAGGCCGTTGAACAGGAGTTCCAGTTCCTTCATCCCGGCCGTCAACAGGAGCGAAGACAAGTCGTTATTGATCGCCAGGTCGAGGAAGTACACCCCGGCCGGTGTTACCGTGGGGCGGACCAGGGGATTCACGAAATCCGCGAAGGCCTGGATGAAGCTCGTGGTCACGTTCCGGAAGATTTCCGCCTGTCCGTTCCGGAAGATGATGTTATCGACCACCGCGCCGTCGTAGGCGGCCGCGACCATCGTGTGAATGTGCAATTCGTTCAAGAGGGTCCCGTAAGGGATCTTGACCGAATAGGCCGCGTTCGCACCGACCAGGCCGGTGTCGGTGATGAGGTACGCGGCATTGTACTTGTTTTTCCGGGGGGCGAGGCCGACCACTTCCTGCGCCCACACTTCGATGGTGATGGGACCGTCGAAGGTGGATTCCCCCGCGTTCGCCGGAGTCAGCAGGGCCGTCGCCGCCGCGAGGGAAAGTTCCAGGGTGTAGAGGTTCCCGAGCTTCGGCATGAACAGGGTGAGGTCTCCCCCGGCATAGTGCGGGATGGAAAAGTCGATGCAGAGGTTCCCGGAAAAGGCCTTCGCCGCCGCTTGCGTAACGGCCGCGTCCGCCTGGACGGGGATCACCCCGTAGTCCTTGAAATTCTTGTACAGCAGGGTCAGGCCGTCCACGGAAATCGGCCCCTGGGCCTGATTCACGCGAAGCTGAATCGAGGACAGGAGCCGGGCGACCTGGTAAAGCTGTGCGGCCGTCGCCGCGTTCGTCGCTGATGCCAACGTACCGGACACCTTGAGCCAGAGCCGCTTGATCGCGGCCGTGGTCCGGATTTCAAACGGAGTGCAGTTCACCCCGGAAACATTCCCCTGGACGATGGAATTCTGTACCGTCCCGAGTTTGCGAATCAGGTCCCTTGCCATTTTCGTTTTCTCCCTTCCGCGTTCGGAGTGTTAGAGGGTTACGTTCACGCGGCCTTGGCCGGGAACACGACGGACCCGATGGCCGGGACGCGGGTAGCTACCGCGATGGCGACCAGGGCGACCAGGGCGATAACGATGTATCCCTTCGCGCTTTTCGGCATTTCCTTTTCCTCCCTTTCATGGTGTCATTTTGGCATGTCATTTTGACATGCCCACCGTGTCATAATGGCATGGTGGGGGAGGAAAATTAAAATGTCAAGGGGAAAATAAAATAAAAATCAGTCTTCGGGATTTTCTTCCTGGGATGGGTCTTCCGGTTCCTGTTCCGCTTCCGGCCCCGATTCCTGAATCAACGGGGCCTGGGACCCCTGATGTTCGCCCGTTACCTTGAACCATATTTTCAGCTTTTTCTTTTCCGCCCGGCCCCCTTCGACCTGGTAGTATTCGAACTGTTCAAGGTTCTGTGTTGCGATGTTCACCCCCGCGACGGATCGAATGTACGCCTGGTCCGCCGGTTCGTGCATCCGAAACAAAATAAACTTCCCCGTTTGCGCGGTGATCTCCCGCGATACTTCCGGCGGCCGCCTTGAAGCCGTTATCATATCAATCCCGTAGTGCCTTCCGTACCGGATGAGCTTCCGAAGACCAGGCGGACAGTAAGACGGTTTCGTGTAGAGGTCGATTTCATCGACCACGAAACAAACCCCGCCGACGGCCAGGGCGACCCTTGCGGACCAATCGAAATCATCCTCCGGGACCAGGGGAAGATACGAAATATTGAAAAACTGATTTTTCTTTAGCGTGAGGAAAAATTCGGCAAGCTCTTTTTTCGTGTAGAAGATTTGATCGACGGTATCCGTACCGTATTCGCCCAGGGTATCGTACAGGAAGACGCGGGGGAGCTTCTTTATCGTTGATTTGATAAAGGTCGATTTCCCACTCCCCCGCGTCCCGAAGACAGTTACGATCAAAGCTTAGCCCTTATACCCTTCTGCCAGGTTCGGGGGGCCGCCTTCCGCCTGGGCCGTCGGTTCCAGGCCGGGGAGCTTGTTCGTATCCCTGGGGTCGCCTTCCGGCCCCAGGACGGGGGCGGGGTCTTCCTTCTTTTCCGGCGGACGTTCCGACGGGATTTCCAGGGTAAGATACCGCCCGTCGTGAAACGTCCGGTCTTCCAATACTCTGAAAGTAACGATTGTCATAAAATCGAACCTTCCTTCCTGGCCGCGTTTTCGGCCGCTAATTTGTTTTTTTCGCCTTGTACCTTCCGCAAGGTCGAAACTGCCCGAGGTACGGTCGAGGACAGGATACAGAAACACAATCCCGCAAGGCCTGGGTGAGCTTGTAACCATTCCGGCATGATTTCGTCCAGGTATGCTTTCGTGCAGATTCCGAATCCCTGGATTTCCTCCGGTTTGAGTTCCCAGGTGTCCGGGTCCTTGAAGTAATGCCCGGCCAGGGTATGCAGGGCCGCCCAAGGCGCGCCGTACACTTCCGGGGGAAGCTCCGGAAGGCCAGGGGCCGCGTCTTCCGCCCCAGGAGTCGGATTGATGCCGGGAGAGGGCTTCTTACCCTTCCCGGCCCCCGTCTTCGAACCTGGGGGCCGCCCCCGCCTTGTTCCTTCGGGATTGGCCGGGGAGGGGTTTTCCGCTTCGGCCGCAAGCTTCCCCAGGTCTTCGATAGGCCGGTGATCGCCGGGACCGGCCGCGCCGGTCCCAGGTTTGAATCTTCCCGATCCGTCGCGTTCCGCCATTAGAAGGGACCCCCTGGGAACCGATTTTCAAGAATCATCGCCAGATAGTTCGATGCGTCCGCCGCGTGTTTCCGGGCTTCGTCTTCGTCGTTTTCCAACAGGATCGCCGCCCGAAAATTGTGAAGGTTTTTCGAAAGCCGTTGCAGAAGGTCCGGGAGGGGAAGGTTTGAATAATGCACTTCGTTTTCCCGAAGCTCGTTTTGATTCAAACGGGCTTCCATCATGAGGGCGTGATTCTTCACCAGGGGCCGCGTTCCTCCCACGCGGACCCCTTCAATCGCCATTTCCATGCTGTTACGGAAATCCAACGTGGGACGCGGGGGCCGCTGATAACGGCCGCTGTTAAAAGAGGTCGTCATCGTCTTCCGCCTTCGTGGGGGTGGCCGTCGCCTTTTCCTCCAAGGCCGCTATTTTCGCGTCCTGTTCGTCAAGCCGGGCCTTGATCTTCCCGAAGACCTTATCGTATTCCAGGAATTTCTTGATGACCGCTTCTTTCGTGATTTCCATTTCTCCCGTCCTTTCGATTTTAGTACCCGGCCCCCTCCGGGGAAGGGGAGGGGGCCGGGGGAAAGACCCCGGACTATTCGGCCAGGGCGAACCGCTTGATGGTGAACAGGTTGACGTTTTTCCCGCCGGGGAGGGCCTTCTTTCCGTTGTACCGGATGTACAGGCCGTCGCCGTTGACCGCTCCGGAATCGTAAATGGTCTTGTCCGCGACCTGGCCGAGTACGACGGAAATCTGCCCTTCGTCCGTCATGATGACGTACCGCATGCAATCGCCGGAAGCCCCGCCCCAGGACTCCGGGGGTACGAATTTTTCGAAGCCGATCAGTTCCCCGACGATCTCCTGGCCTTCCCGTTCGAACTTGTAGATTTGGGAACTGATTTCCTTGGTCGCCCCTTCCCCTTCCGCCTTCTTGAACTGATCCGCGTAGCCCATGCCATTGTCCCCTTTCGTGTCCGGAGGTTGAAAACCATTTCGGCAATTTTCCCGACCGTCCAAATTACAAGAAGCCCCAGGACGCAAACAAAGCCGATGAAAATTGCCGCGCCGAAAATAACCCCGATCCCCTGCCCGATGATGCTTTCCCCTGTCAATTTATCACCCCCCTTCCGGGTACAGGGTTATTTAATAATTAAATGTTTAATACTGTCAAGGGTAAAGTATCGCGCATCCCCCGAATTTCCACGGAGGGGATAATATCTCTTTTTTCGTAATTCATTTCGATTTCCTTTTCCCGGTCGATCCATTCATTGACCCGCCTGGTGTCCCGATCCTTCGCCCGTAGGAATTCCTTTAACTTGACCGGCCGCCGGTCCACCTTGGAAACGGAACCGTCATTAAACAGCCGCCGGAATATATCAATGTCGATTATCCGTTTATGCGTTATGGGGTCAACGTCCGCGATAATTCCCTTGACGGCGAATTTGTCAGGTTCCAGGTAGTATAATTTCGGCAACAGTATATACCCCTCCGGGACCAGGCCGGAAAATTCCAATTTCAGCTTTCCAATTTCCGGGCCTATCGTTTCCGGGGGAAATTCCGCGAAGGAAAAAATCGAATCGGTATCGGAATAAATGATTTCCTCCGGAGGTAGCAGGGACAGCATTTTATGAAGGTGTACCCTGGCCCCGGCCGTAATAATGGCCGCCATGATGTACGAATTGAATTCAGAAAAATATATTTCGTTCTGGTCGATCTTCATAACCCTATCGGCCAGGATTAAATCGAAACAGCGTAGGCAACGGATAACCTTTTCCTCCTTGATCGGTTCGCCATACGTTACCGTTTCGGCCGTGTTCCCCTGGCCCCACTTGCCATAGCTCGAATTCAAGAGGATTTTATAAAATTGCGACCACTCCGGAAATTTCCTCCGCTTCTCATAATAATCCGTTACGAATTTCCGGAACAGGAAGACGGATCGCGTGTTATAGACGATCCGGTAAACTTCCTTGATTTTCGCACCCTGGGAAACGGCATATTCCAATTCGTTTAATGTCCAGACTCCTATTTTTATTCCGTTCATGAACATTAATTTCCCGTTGTACCGCGACGGGAGGACGGGGAAATATTGGTATTCATCCACCATAGCATGAACCGCCCCGGCCTTCCCGTACAGGGCCGGAAGGTCTTCCGGGGTAGGGTTATCAATTTCAAACCATCGGCCGACGGGGAATTTTGAATTCTTCATAACGTAAGGATAGAGGGAATTTACATCGTACACGAATATATTTTGATTTTCGATTTTCCCGTGTTTGAATACTTCCGTCCGGCCCCCGTAATACGCTTCTTTTATAAATGCGTTCACTTCATCCGGGGGCCTCAATATTGGCCGGTCGAGATATTTCCGCAAAAATGCTTCCATAGCTGTACCGCCAAGGGTGATTTTCGGCCGGATTTTTTCATGGGCGCAGAATTCGATATATTTGACGTAGGCGTAATAAACGATTTCACAATCCCGGATGGAATAGGCGCGGAAAGCCGCCGGGTCCTTCCTGGCCGTTTCGAAATTCCCCTTTTCCATCCCGACGATTTTTTCCCCAATGTCAAGGAGCCGATACGGGAACAGGTTGAACAGGTCCCGAAGGTGGAATACCTGTTTTCTATACCGGAAGGCCCCCAGGATGAACCGCCCCCGCGCCGTCGATACCTGGTAGTCGATTTTCTCCCCGGCCCCCTCAATCGCCCCCACCAGGTTCATCAGGTCATACATAGCATTGTGCGCGAGTAGGAAATCCGGTTCCCGGTCCCGGACATACTTTATGAATTCGGGAACCGTGTCGAAGGTCGCCCCGGTGATTCCGTCGAAGGCGGAAAAAAACAGGAGCTTCCCGGCCCCGTCGTCTTCGGTGTCCCATGCGATGAACCTGGGAGGGGGCGAATCGGGGAGGGGCTTCCGGGTCCTGGTATAGCGGGACCTGGATTTCGGGTAGAAAAGCTTTTCCAGGGAAACCGGAGAGCTTTTCAAAGCCCCAGGCCGGGGGCGAATACATCCGGCCAGGGAAGGGCTTTCGTTCCCTTCTTTAGCTTATACTGATACCCCGATACGGTTTTGAAAACTAAAGTTCCGTCTTCCCGGATGAGGACGAACACGATATATTGCGCGTCGTTTTCATGCTGAAAATGGAACCTTCCGCGCCTTCGTTTACCATTCGCCCCCGCGTCCTTGATCCACTCCCGACAGGATTTTACTTCGACGTTTTTTCCGCCCACGGTCAAGTCCGCCCCGAATTCGTTGACCTGTATTTCCTTTGTTTGAAAAACCTTCCGCAGATATTCCCAAACAGGTCTGGCCGTTTCCGTCCAATGCCTAAATTCGTTCATACTCCCCCCTTTCAAGTTTCGACAATGTTTCCTTCGTTCGCCGGTTCGCCCGAACCGTAAGACAGCCCCGTCCCGTTCGTGTTTTCGTACCAATTATCCCCGAACAGATTATTTTGAGAGTGCATGCGGAACATGCGATACATTTCTTTCAGGTCTTCCCGCGTAACGGCTTTCCCTTCCTCCGGATGGAAGACGATCCCGAAAAATTTTCCTTGTTTGTCGGTATAGCCGAATCGAACAGGTTCCCCGGATCGGTCGCCTTTTATATCGGAGGTTTGTTTCATGTACTCCCGGAATTTTTCCTTGCGGTACTGATTGAAGTCCTGGGGAACGTCTATCGTCTTCGTTTTTCGGTGTCCTGGGGTCCGTTCCGTTTGAACCTTTAGCTTTACCTTTATTTCGACGTTCACCCGTTCCGGGTCTTTCTTCCATCGTTGAATCGCGGATCGCCTGGAAACGAATCGGCCGGTCTTCGTGTCCCTGTACCTGGTAGTGCGAACATGCTCCGCGTCCCGGAAGGCCGCCCGATGCCTGTCCAGGGCCTTCGCCTGGGCGGATTCGTAGGCCTTCAAACCCCGGATTGTTTTTTCAATGATATGCTTCGGGATGAGCTTTTCCGTATTCTCATCCCGCCATCGGCCTTTGGAAGTTTTGATATAGGTATGATTTTTTGTTACGAGCTTGGAAGACGTAAGGAAAGAAACGTCGCCGGTTTTTCGCTTCCCCACGAAAGGACCGCCTTTCTGTAAACGTCCAGGGGAAACGATAGGACGATATTTATATGCCTGTCAAGGGG
>JAHFRL010000235.1 GCA_023266235.1 Betaproteobacteria bacterium | reverse complement strand
TCGGCGAAGGCACGCAGCCGTGCGAACTCGGCTGGGGCACGCACGAAAAACATTTTCCGCGCGACGGCAAGCGCCACGATTTCGGCTGCAAGGCCGCGATCTACCTGACGCGTCCCGGCGCTTCGGTGCGCGTGCGCTCGTGGACGCCGATGGAAGGGCAGTTCCACGGCTTCCTGATCACGCACGGCGAGGCGATTTCGATTTCGGATTACTACACGGTGCGGGCCGCCAGAAAAGTCGTGTATCGCCCGACCTGTCATTACGCGTACCACCCGTGCGACAACACGGTGCTGTCGGTGCATGAGTATGCGGGCAAGAACTGGGCGCTGCCCGGGAGCAAGCGCATATTGATGGACGAGATCTACGAGGGTATCGACGAGCTCGGGGCGCTGCTGATGGGGCACGCGAGGGGCGCTTACTGGTACGGTTCGCAGCTCTCGGTGCATGAGGCGCGCAAGCTCGCGCCGTTCAACAATGCGACGAGCCTGCAGGTTGCGGCCGGCGTCATGGGGGCGGTGATCTGGGCGATGGAGAATCCGCTGCGCGGCGTGTGCGACCCCGACGATCTCGATTTTCAGCGCGTGCTCAAAATCGCCAAACCCTATCTGGGCAAGGTCATAGGCGCTTACAGCGACTGGACGCCGCTCGCTGACCGCGGCAAGCTGTTTCCGGAAGACGTCGACAGGTCCGACCCCTGGCAGTTCAAGAACTTCAGGGTTGTTTAGGCGCCAAGCCTGCCCTGAGCTTGTCGCAGGGACTTCCGATCGCTGTCCATCCGGCGTGGTCTAGAACAATTCAAACGACAGAGCAAATCCCGATATGACCATGAGAGCGAGCCCAATTATGAACGTATTATCCGCGAAAGCTTCAAGGCGCCTCGCCAGGCCCGCAGAGCGCAGCGACAGGTAGGAGAAAAAAACGCTCAGCAGGAAAATGGCGCTGTCAACGGCCAGTATTTCGTCAATGTAATTGCTGATCCCCGCGCGCTTGGACAGCTTCACGATACTTATTACGGTCATGCAGATCCCTACCATTGTCGCGGATGTTGGAAGAATATGGTCTGCAAGGTTCCCCGATGATTTCACTTTAAAACCTTTGCTTTTGGTTTCCAGCTGCCGCGCGCGGGACGCGGCGGTTGCGTCAGGCCAATAGTCCATGCGGCGGGTTACGCTTGCCACTCAAACACTACGCGCCGATGTTCTTTGGTCACTATGTGAACTTCGCGGTTCATAAGGTCGTGGTTACGCTCTGCGCTGACCGCGTACTTGCCTTCGGGCAACTTTGCAAGCAGGAACGGGCCATGGCTCGTGATGTTTAGCACCATCTTGTTGTGCATGTCCCTGATCCGGACTTTCACTCCAGCCAGATACTTGTCCCTGGGTTTCGATTTGAGCAGGAAATCAAGCTCGAGCGGGTAGTACTTCGCCACGTGCCGTATGGCATTTGCTTCCTGCTGGCCGACGCCGCCCGAGATATAGGTTACTGCGCCTTCGTGATGTGCTGCCGGCAGGTTGCTTCCCGGCGCGGCCGCGGCCGGCAGCGCAAATGCAAAGGCGGACATTACGATGAAGTTGGCCATGATAGATGCTCTGGTTTTCATGGTATCGCTCCTTGGTTTGAGTAAGTAGTGCAATTCGGGGCCCCGCAAGTGCGGGGTTGCCCCGTGGTTCGTCACGCCAACCGGCTCTCAGCCGATATCGATGGCCACGAACCGCTTCATGTCATCGCGCTGAATCAGCAACGCGACGTGTTTGCCGGCCTTCGACAGAAGCGACTGCAGCTGCTCGACGCTCCTGACGGGTGTACCGTTGACCGATAGGATCATGTCGCCCGGTTGAATACCCGCATTTGCAGCGGGGCCGGTCGCGTTCTCGACCACCAGCCCGCCTGTGACGCCTGCTTGCTTCTGCTCGTCTGGATCAAGCGGTCGCACCACGACACCCAACCGGCCGTGGTCCTGTCCGGCCACATCTGCCGCAGCAACCCTGGCGTTCTTGAGTTCACCCACCGTTACGTCGATGTGCCTGGTTTCACCCTTGCGCATTACGTCGAGCCTGGCGGCGGTTCCAGGCCCGGTATTGGCGACGAGCACCGGCAACTGCGATGAACTCAGGATGTCCTTGCCGTTGTAGCGCAGGATCACGTCGCCTGGCTGCAGCCCCGCCTTCGCGGCCGGGCTTTCCTGCTCCACCGAACTCACCAGTGCGCCCGCCGGTTTCTTCAGACCAAAGGAGTCCGCGAGCGCTTGATTCACGTCCTGGATGGTTACGCCCAGCCGCCCGCGCGTAACGCTGCCGTGCTGCATCAACTGGTCTTGAATGCCAAGCGCGACGTTGATCGGGACCGAAAACGACAATCCCTGGTAGCCGCCCGACCGGCTGTAGATCTGCGAGTTGATGCCGATGACTTCGCCCCTCATGTTGAAGAGCGGTCCGCCCGAGTTGCCTGGATTGACGGCGACGTCCGTTTGAATGAACGGCACATAGGAGTCGCCCGGCAAGGTGCGCCATTTGGCGCTCACGATGCCTGAAGTCACGGTATTCTCGAAGCCGTAAGGCGAGCCGATAGCGACGACCCATTCGCCAACCTTGACGTCATCCGCCTTATCCAGCTTTACCGTGGGTAAATTCTTGGCGTCGATTTTGAGCACGGCGACATCCGTGGGTTTGTCGATGCCGGTCACCTTCGCCTTGAATTCGCGCTTGTCGGTGAGCTTTACCGTCACCTCGGTCGCACCGTCGACCACGTGTGCGTTGGTGAGAATGACCCCATCGGGACTCACGATGAAGCCGGACCCGACGCCTTGCAGCGGCATTTGGCCGTGCGGGATCGGAACCCGGAATTGCCGGAAAAATTCATAGAACGGGTCGCTCGGATCGAGCCCCTGCATGGCGGGGGCGGACCCGGCTGGTTCAGCCTTCTGGGTGACGCTGATGTGGACTACGGCCGGACCGTTTTGCGTAACGATGCCGGTAAAATCGGGCAGCGCCGCGACCGTCGCAGGCTGCGCGCTCACTGCCATGGCTGGCGCGGAGGCACTGCCGGCGACGGCCTGTTGAAAAACTGACGGATCATACTTCGCACAGCCGCCTAACCCGACCGCAATGACGCCAGCCGCAATCAGGCTACGCACCAACATTTTCGGTTTCGTGATCTGTTTCATGATTTGCTCCTAGGGTTGATTGAACAAGCAATAGAGCCACCGCTCTATGTGCTGCCATGTTAGGAGCCAAGAATTAAGACAGACTTAAAAGCGTTGAAGCGGGTACGATGCTTCGTGAAGAAATGACAAACCCCGCCGGGGTGGAGTTTGTGCAATTGCCGCGGATGCTGCTTCCGGCTATTTCTTCTGGTCAGCGTTCAGCTTCGCCTTGTTGGCCGCGATATCCTTCTTTTCGCCCTTGATGGCCTGCTGGTCCTTGTAAACCTTTTCCGCGTCCTTGGACTCTGCCGCCATCTTGCCTTCCTCGGTGTCGGCTTTCGGCCTCGCCTCAGCGGCCTCCAATCGCTTTATTTGGCGGTGCAGCGCGGTCTTGTCCGACCTCATCTGCAGCGAGGCCGCTTTATCGGCGGCGATGTCCTTCTTCTCGCCTTTGATCGCCTGCCGGGCTTGGTAAACCTCGTACGCGTCCTTGGATTCCGCCGACATTTTGCCTGAGGCAGTGTCTGATTTCAGCCTCGCTTCGTCGGCCTCCAATCGCTTTATTTGGCGGTGCAGCGCAGCCTTGTCCGATTTCAATTGCGCCTGGTCTTCCTTGACTGCC
>JAHFRL010000139.1 GCA_023266235.1 Betaproteobacteria bacterium | reverse complement strand
CAGAACAATCCTGAAATCCAGGCCCGTTCACCGGCGCGCGCCCTCGATGGAGAAAATCCTCGCGCATGTGTGCCGCAACTATCGCCTGCAGGAGACCACGTTGCTCGCCCCCGGCCGCGCGCGCCTGCCTGCCGACGCACGTGCGCTCGTCGCATGGCTTGCACTCAAGACAAAAGCCGCTACGCTCACGGCTCTCGCCCAACAATTCGGGCGCGATATCTCGACCGTCAGTCATGCATTCTCTCGTATCGAAGAACGCTCGCGACAGTCCGCTACGTTCGCAAGAGCCCTCAACAAACATATTTATGCAATTAGCCAAGCCTGACCCCGTTGTTCCGTGACCCCGTTGTTCATGCCGTTGTTCACTGATTCGAAGCGCAAGGAGCTGCTCGTGCGCGCGACCGAAATCGTCGCGGACGAGGTGCCCGTCATCCCGCTCTATTTTTATTCGTTCTCGATCGCGATGCCGAAGGACATAGTCTACCTGCCGCGGCTCGACCAGTTCACGCTTGCCTACAACGCGAGGAAGGCGAAATAGAAAGCCCTCCGAATCGGCTTACGCGGCTGATTCCCCGGATGCCTGACGTGCTAGGATTGCCGCCGGACGGACAACTTCACAGGGCGGAATCGATGAAAGCAGCGTACTTCATGGAACACGGCGGGCCGGAGGTGATGCGGTATGGCGACGTGCCGGATCCCGTTGCCGGGCCCGGCCAGGTGCTCGTCGACGTTCATGCGGCCAGCGTCAACGGGGCCGACTGGAAAGTGCGCACGGGCCACTATGCCCCGATCACAAACTTTCCGTACATACCTGGGCGGGATTTCTCCGGCGTCGTCAGCGCGCTCGGCGACGGGGTGAAGGATTTCAAGATCGGCGATGCGGTCTTCGGCGTCTGCGAAGTGAGCCAGGAAGCGGCCTACGCGGAGAAAGTCGCGATCCGAGCGGCGATCGTGGCGAGAAAGCCGGAGAAGCTTACGCACGTGGAGTGCGCGGCGGTGGCGCTGATCGGCCTCACCGCGCTCTGCTCGATCGAGGACACGCTCAAACTGAAGTCCGGCGAAACGATCCTGATCCAGGGCGGCGCGGGCGGCGTGGCCGGCTTTGCGATCCAGCTCGCGAAGCATATCGGCGCCCGCGTGATCACGACCGCGAGCGCGGCGAACCACGACTACCTGCGCGGCCTCGGCGCCGATCAAATCATCGACTACAACAAGCAGGATTTCACGCAAGTGGTGTCCGGCTGCGATGCGGTGTTCGACACCGTCGGCGGCGAGGTGGCGAAGCGCGCATTCGCCGTGCTGCGGCCGGGCGGGCGCGCCGCGTTCATTGCCTCGGGGAATACGGCGCCGGCCTCGCCGCGCGCCGACGTCGCATCGCTGCGTCCCAAAGTCGGGCGCGACCGCGCGCATCTCGAGCGCATCGTCGCGCTGGTCACCGGCAGCGCCGTCCGCGTGCCCGAAATCACGACCTACGCGTTAGCGGACGCCGCCGCCGCCCATAGGGTGAGCGAGGGGCGCCACCTGCGCGGCAAGCTGGTGTTCAAGGTGCGCTGATGCGGGCGAGCTTCGTTCGGGTCGGACCGTGAATAAATGGAGTCGGGATCGATTATTTTGGCGCGTTGAGTAATTAATTCACGTCGACCCCATTTGTGCTTGATGCTTGATGCTTGAGGCGCGACCCGCGTCTCCATAGATTCGGATCGAATAGAATCGATTAACCCGCCGCAGCGCGTAACGCGGGCACTTCGATGCTCGTCAGAGGCACATGCTGCTGGCAGCCGTAGACGTCCCGGTCTTCGATATCTCCCGAGCTTACCGGACGCCGGATCGTGATCTTGAAGGCGACCGCGGCATCGTACGGCCGGCACACCAGCACGTCGTCGACGCGAACGCGGTAAGCTTCAGCGATGCGCTTGGCGTTGATCACGCCGGATTTCTTCACCGCTTCGTACGCCGCCGGGTCGTCGAACATGATGTCGAAAGTCAGCTCGAACGGGCCGGCGTTCTTGCTGCGGATGACTTTTGCAAGCTGGTCAAGTCTCTGCGTCTGCGCCGCCACGATCAGTTCCTGACTTCCTCGATGCTCATCGGAAAGCACTCGCATGGATCGCCGAGCGCCATCAGGTGATAGACCGAGAAACGGTGCGCCGGCCCCACCGGGATGCCGAACGGCGAGAACGGATACGCCATGTTGCCGGCGGTCGTGACGATGCCGGGGTAGCTCGCGTGCTGCAGCGTGCCGCGCACGAACATCGCGACCCCGGTCGCGAGGTCCTGCGTGGGCGCCACCACGTCGATCACCAGCCCCAGCTCATGCGAACGGGTTTCGACCTCGGGCTCGAGCGGGCCCATGACCGCGTTCTTGCCGTAGACGCGGTACAGCAGGTTGAAACCGCCCGCGGCCTTAAAACGATCTTCGGCGCGCCGCCGCGCCTCCTCCAGGATCGAGTCGATCTGCCTGATCATGATGGGGTCGCGTATGCCCACGATCACGATGCTGCGGAAACCGACCTGTTCCGCGCCTTCGAGCTTGACGCGATAGATCCGGTCCGGGATGAAACGGCTGCCGGAAACTTTCACGCGGCGGGCGTCGAGTTGCGTAAAAGTCGCGTCCGTCAGGTCGTTCATGCCGCCCGGGCCCGGCTGCAGGCACGGATCGCCCCGCTCGTAGAGCGAGTGGCCGGCAACCGACACGGTGGTGCAGCGGTGATCGGGATGGCACGGCTCGACCTCGAAATGGTCGCGGCGCACGCGGCCGAGCAGCGGCTCGGCGAGATCGTACGGGATCGCCGACAGCCCGGCGCACTCGAGGATCTTCCCGCAATGCAGGGCCAGGCCCTTGTCGTAGCCCTGCATGATCGGCATGGCGGCGAAGATCGCGTCATCGCAAGCGCGGCCCGCGATCACCACCTCGGCCCCCGCGTCGAGGGCGCGGACAAAAGGCTCGGTTCCCATTTGCGCGGCAATCGGGCCGCAGCGGTCTATTGTCTCCGGCGTCAGCGGACCATCGGGACCCAGGCTTTCAAACGGCTCCTGCGCCAGCCGCCGCTTGAGATCGGCCTTGTCGATTTCGGCGCTGATCGTCGCCAGCCGGAACGACAGGCCGTGTTCCTGCGCGATTTCGCCGACCATGCGCACGGCCATTGCGAGCGTCGCATTGCAGCCGCTCGTCAGCGCCGAGCCGACCAGCAACGGGATGCGGCGCTCGCGCGCGGCGCGCAGCATGATCGACAGATCGTGCCGGTAGGTCGCGAGCGGCAGGAACGGCGCGCCGGTGCCGTGATAGTACGGCCCCATGTCGGTCGAGCCCGCGTCCTGGCCGATGAAATGCGGATTCGCCGCGAGACCGCGCTTGAAGGCGTCGACGTTGTAGCCGCTGCCCATCGAGCCGGACGGCGCGAGACCGACAATCTCTTCCATGCCGCTTATCTTTCGCGCCAGACGGGCAAGGTCGACGAGCCGGGATGCCCGAAATCGCGCGGCTCCAGGCCGGACTGAAACCACCTGACGAACGTGTACACGTCGTAGACCGGTATCCGCAGCAGATTGTTGAGGGCGCGCGAATAAGGCCCCATGTTGTGGGTCTCGAGCACGAGCGCGCCGACTTCGGGATGCTGCTTGAGCAGCTTCTCGCCGGCTTCGAGAATGTCCTGCTCGGCCTTCGCGTAATCCATCTCGATCTCGTCTTCCAGCAACACGCGCGTGAATTCGCGCCCGCCTTCCGTGCCCATCACCGGCGTATCGAGCGGAGCGCCGACCGCCTTCCAGTGCTCGGGCGTGATGCGGTCGCCGTGGACCGACAGGACGCCCACTCTTTTCCCGGGAGGAAGGAGCTTCTGCACGAGCGGAATCTGCAGCAACGACGAACTCGCGACCGGCACCTTGACGTGCGCGGCCAGTTGTTCCTGGAAGATCGCGAGAAAACCGCCCGTCGTCGTGATGCCGTCGGCGCCTTCCTTGACCAGCTCGGCGGCCCCATCCAGGAATGCCTGGCCGAGGCCTTTGCCCTGTTCGTGTATCACCACCCGCGCGCTGGCGCCGGGGATGACTTTATAAAGAACCGGAAACGGCCAGGTCAGCGCATTGCCGGTATCGCCCGGCGGCCGCGGCCATTTGGTGTCGAGCATCAGGATGCCGACGCGCGCACCGTAAACCGTCTTGCCGCCGTAGCCTCTCCGTGCGCTCAATCTCATCTCCTTTGAGGTTGCCGGGTATCGCTTACTCGATCTTGATGTTGGCGGCCTTGACGACGACGCGCCAGCGCTCGGTGTCCCTGCGGATCATTTCGCCGAACTCGTGCGGCCTGCCGGCAATGATGTCGGCGCTCTGCGACGCGAGGCGCTCCCTGACGTCGGGGGCCGCCAGCGCCTTGACGAACTCCGCATGCAGTTTCGATACGATGCCCGGCGGCGTGCCCTTCGGCGCCATCATGCCGATCCACAGCGGCGCGTCCATGCCCGGGTAGCCGAGCTCGCCGAAACTCGGCAGGTTCGGCAGTCCCCCGGTGCGCTTGGCGGAAGCAACCGCGAGCGCCCGCACGCGGCCGCCGTCGAGCAGCGGCTTCGCCGCCGCGAGCGTGGAGAAAATCGCCGGGACCGTGCCTCCGGCCACATCGGCAAGCCCGATCGCCGCACCGCGGTACGGCACGGGCAGCAGGTTCACGTTCGCCCGCTGCTTGAAGAGTTCCAGCGTCAGGTGCGAAACTCCGCCGACGCCGGAAAGGGCGCACCCGATCGCGCCAGGCTTCGCTCTCGCTGCCGCGATCAGGTCGGCCACCGACTGCACTGGATACTGGGCGTTCACGAAAAGCACCATCGGCGTGTCGACGAAATGCGTGATCGGCACGAAATCCTTGAGCGGGTCATAGGGGAGCTTTTCGTAGAGCGCCGGTGCGATCGAGATCTGGCCGTTGCTCGCGAGGAACAGCGTGTAGCCGTCCGGCGTCGCCTTGGCGACGATCTCGCCGGCGATCAACCCGCCGGCCCCGCCGCGGTTGTCGATGACCATTTGCTGGCCGGTCGACTCCGCGAATTTCTGCGCGACGGCCCGCCCCGGCAGGTCGAGCCCGCCTCCGGCAGGATACGGAATCAACATGCGCACCGGCCGGTTCGGGTAAGGTTGCTCGGCCGCAAACGCGGGCAGCATCAGCGCCCCCGCTGCAATCACCATGACTACGCGCCACATAATGAACCCTCCAAACTCGCGAAAAAACGAATGTCGGCCGCGTTCGCGACCGCCGCCGCACAAAATTCCGGCGGCAATCCTCGCAACCACAGTCAGAATGGTGGTGCCGCGCATCGTCCGTTCCCGCACACGCCGCCGTTTTGAAATGACCCGCAGGCGAACCCCCGTTGCGTTGGCGGTCTTGACCGAAGCGCCGCGCGAACCATACATAGTATAAGCGATAAGAAATTCAATCCTGCTCTTTTCGCGCGTCTGGCCGCCGGCATCCTGATTCTCATGCTCAGAATTAATGGGGTCGATTATTTTGGCGCTTTTCCCCGCATTTGCACGAACTGCCCGAAACTGTCCGTCCGGGCAGCGTTGCCTTGATGTTTGTCATGGTGGGGTTCGCGGCGGCGGCCATCGGCGCGTTTTCCAACTTCATGGGCAGGGAGCGTAGGATCGCCGGCTCTGGCGTTTCACCCCGTTTGTTGATCTATCTCAAGGCAGGGCCTGCGGTCCGGTAGGACGATAACCAATGTAACGGGGTGTCCCGTAATCCCGGTGGGAGGGATTGCAGGGACCGGACTTGCCGTTTCGGTACTTCTGGCCGTTGCCCTCGTTTCCAAGGCCTCACCATTTACGCAAATCATCCGGATCAAATGCGTGTTTTGGTGCACCCCAGGTCGAGTCAATAGGAGAACTGGACCATGAACCCAACATTGTTCGAGATCGGCGCGGCCATAATCATGGTGGCCGTGAGCATTGCCCTCCTCGTGTGGTTTTTAAGATACCTGGCGGCTGCCTCGGGAAGGCGCATGATGCACATGCTGACGCGTGCCGGCGTGGACCCCGAAGTTGCCAAGCATGGTGACACCGAGGCCATCATACAAGACGTGCGGAGCCGGTGCCTCAAGTGCCGGTCCGAGGACTTGTGCGACCGATGGCTCGCCGGAAAAGTCGAAGGTGACAACAACTTCTGCCCCAACGCGCAGATTTTTCGCTTATTGACAGGGACCACCGGGCGCATCGCGCCCTGACCATCATCCGGCGCGTTAAGCAACGAAAAGAGGGGCAGGTCTTGCGATCATGCGGCCGTGCCCTTCCTGATCTTGTCGAAATCCCGGTACAGCAGCGAGTAGTCCTGCTCGAGCATCCCCCGCGCCACGGCTTTTTCGAGAAAGGCGAGGGTGCGCTCAGCGAGCTCGACGTCGGCGCCGCACTCCCGGGCAAGACGGACGGCGATGCCGACGTCCTTCCACGGATTGTAGATGCGCGCCTGGGCGTTCCACGAACCATTGAGAATGTTGTTCGGAAAGCGGTGGCGGCTGGCGTAGCTGTAGGCGGTGGAGACGTTGAAGACCTTGATCATGTCGGCCACCCGCATCCCCATCCGTTCGGCGAGGCGGGCGCCTTCGCAGGTGGCGAGGAAGATGGTGTGAAGCACCATGTTGTTGATGAGCTTCATGGCGTGGCCCGAGCCGGGAGGGCCAAGGAGGAAAATGTTTTCCGCAAACGGGGCGAGGTAGCGCCTGATCCGGGGGAGGACCTTGGCATCACCTCCCATCATGAGGGTGAGATTACCGGCGAGGATGCCGGCCGGGCCGCCGCTCATGCCGGCGTCCATGTAGTGGATGCCCCGACGGGCGGCGCGGCGGGCGGTTTTGCGTGTTTCCGCGGGATCGGAGGTGGTGAGGTCGCAGATGACGAGGCCCTTCCTGGCGTTCTGAAGGACGCCGTCTTTGCCCTTGACGCAAGCGGCGATCTCCTGCGAGGACGGCACGACGAAGAAGATGACGGCACATTCCCGCGCCATCTCGCCGGGGGTCGCGACGCGTATGTTGTTTTTATTTTCGAAAGGCTTGCGGCAGGCGGCGACGGTGTCCCAGACCATGAGGGGGAACTTCGCTCGCATGAGCCGTTGCGCGAGTGGGCCGCCCATCCGGCCGAGGCCGACGACGCCGAGCAGGTTTTGTTTCGCCATGGGGATATCGCCTGTTCAGAGCGACTTGTCCTCTTCGACCTTCAGTGGAAACTTCGTCCCGAAAAAAGGGGCCGCGAATTTATAAACCAGAAATGCCGCCGCCAAAGCCAGCAGGGTGACGGACACGGGCCGATCCGCGACCAGCGACACGTCTCCCTTGAACATCATCAACGTCTGGCGCAGGCTGTTTTCCGTGGTCGGGCCCAACACGAGTCCGATGATAAAAGCGGCGATCGGGAATTTCCATAGCCGCAGGAAATAGCCGACGACGCCCGCGGCGATCATCACCCAGACATCGAAGATGGAATTTCTCACGCTGTAGACGCCGACCAGGCAGATCAGGCTGATCATCGGCATCAGGACCTGGGGCCGGATCACGGCAATCCTCGCGAAAGCCCCGACCAGCGGCAGGTTGAGGATCAGGAGCATGAAATTGCCGAGATACATCGCCGCGATAAACGTCCAGAAAACATCCGGGTTGGTCGTGAAAAGCATGGGGCCCGGTTCCACGTTATGCATCCTGAGCCCGGCCAGCATGATGGCGCTCGGCGCCGCAAACGGGATCCCCAGCGTGAGCAGCGGGATCATCGAGCCCATCACCGCGCTGTTGTTGGCGGACTCCGGCCCGACCACGCCTTCCACCGCTCCATGCCCGAATTCCTCAGGGGTTTTGGATATTCTTTTTTCGAGAGAATAAGAGACAAACGTGGAAATCACCGTACAGGGTCCCGGCAGCAATCCCACAAAAAACCCCACCATCGAACCCCGCATTATTGGATAAATGGAGCGCCTGATTTCCTCCCTGTCGGGATAGAGATCCCGCAGGCGGATTTTGTTGATCTCCGGTTGCACGTACTTTTCGACGGCGATGGTCAGGATTTCCGAGACGCCGAAAAGACCCATGGCGATGGGCAGAAAATCGATGCCCAGCATCAGCGTTTCCGAACCAAAGGTGAAACGCGGATAGCTGTCCATGGGATTGATGCCAATGGTGCCGAGAAAGAGTCCGAAGGCAATCATCAACGCCCCTTTGAGCGGCGCGTCTGCAGAGAGATTGGATAGCAGGATAAAGGCAAAGATCATAAAGCAAAGGAATTCGGGCGGACCGAAGGAGAGAGCGGCGTTTCCCAGATAGGGCGCGAAAAACTGCAACCCCAGAATCCCGATCGTGCCTGCAATGAAGGAACCTGCCGCCACCAGCGCCAGGGCTGCTCCCGCCCTGCCTTTCCTGCACATCTGGTAGCCGTCGATGCAGGTCACGACACTCGCCGCTTCTCCCGGGATGTTGACCAGAATCGAGGTGGTCGAGCCTCCATACATGGCGCCGTACCAGACGCCCGTCATCATGATCAGGCCGGTCGTCGCCCCGTACGGCAGGGTGAAGGGCAGCATCAACGCCATGGTCGCCGTCGGCCCCAGACCCGGCAGGACGCCGACGATGGTGCCTATCAGAGCCCCGATGAAACAGGCGACAAGATTCACCAGCGTGAACGAATTGACGAACCCGCTGTATAGAAGACTTAATCCTTCCATGGCCGTTCTGCTTTATCCCAGAATTCCCCGCGGCAGGTCGATATACAGCCAGTGATCGAACAGCAGGTAAATGAACAGGGCCGTTCCGACGGACACAACCAGCGGCTGCCACCATCCCTCGAGTTTCATGATCTTGCAGAAGGCAAACGTGGCGAGCAGGGTGACGACGACGTAACCCAGGAGAGGCATCGCCACGATCCACAGGCAGAATGTCGCCGTCATGAGGACCAGCGTTGACGCGCCCCGCCTGTCGGGCATGGGTTTACCGGTTCCAGACCTTAGTTCCGAAATGAGAATGAAAAAAGCGAAAATCGAAATCGCCGCCCCGAGGAAGGCGGGATACAAACCCGGCCCTGGACGCCCGAGACTGCCGAAACCGTAACCCAAAGACACGACGACGATGGCGATGCCCAGAACGAGCAGAAAAAAATCGAAGAGTGTTTCAAGTCTGAATATGGCCGCCTTCTTCATGCCGTCTCCTCTTGGCGGTATTGTTTCCGGCTTGGTCCAGTCCCTTGTCAGAGGAAGACGCAGGCCCTCTGGATTTCCGGATAGTCCCCTTAAGGACGTGCCATGGACTGTGCACCCGGCGGAGTGTCTGTCATCCCGCGCGCCGCGCGCACTCGCTCAGAACTCCGGTGACGCCGGCGCGCCGGCTTCACCGGAAGGTGCAGCGGATCCGGGCGGATCAGCTTGCCTCTTTCAATATCCCGGCTTTCCGCATGATCTCCCGCACGGCATCTCTGCGCTTGTCGAACGCAGGGACCACCTTGTCGGGGGGGATGTATTCCCAGCGGGTGTTTCTGTCGTTGACGAATTTGACGAATTCGGGTTCCTTCGCCGCCTTCTCGATGGCGTTGACCAGGATCGTCACGATTTCCTTCGGCAGCTTGGGCGGTCCCATCACGAAATTGGTCGACTCCCAGCTCACGTCGTATCCCAGTTCCCTGACGGTGGGAATCTTGTCATACGGCGCCGGGGCCCGCGCGTCGCCCAGGGTCGCCAGGAATTTGACCTGTCCGCCCTCGACCATGCTCTTGGCCGAACCCAGCGCCGCAACCCCCAGTTCGGCATGCCCGCCTGCCACCTGGGCAACGGTCATCGCACCCGCTCCCGGCTGGGGAATCGAATTCATGTCCAGGCCCGTTCCGCCGAGAAAGGACATGGCAGCGACCCACCAGCTCTGCCCGACACCCGCCGTCGACAGGGTGACTGCGCCGGGGTGCGCCTTCGCATACGTAATGGCCTCTTGGATGGTGTTGAATTGAACCTTGCTCTTGGTGGAGCCGATCACAATCGGAAAAAAGGTGGCATAGGCGCCCAGATGGGTGAAGTCGTGATAGTCGAACGGCGAGACGCCCTGCAGCTTGTTGGTGATGATCGTCGCCGAGCCCCAGCCGAGCGTATAGCCGTCGGGCTTGGCGCTGTGAATCTCGCGATAGCCGATGGAGCTGCCGCCGCCGGGCTTGTTCACGATCACGATGGGCTGGCCCAGCATCTGGGAAACTCTTTGCATGAGGGGGCGGGCGAGGACGTCTCCGTCGGCTCCGGCCTCGACCGCAACGATGAACGTAATCGGTTTCGCCGGGTAATTCTCTGCCGCCCGCGCGATACCCGAACCGAGAACGCCCGAACACAACAAAACGCCCAAGATGGCGATAAACAGTCTTTTCACGTTCTTCTCCTTTGCTGGCTGGATTCGAGTTGGGCCTCTTCTGGAAGAAAAGCAGACGCTTTTTCGAGGGCCTCCCGTCCGGGGCATGGTCTCACCCCGTTTCGGCACTGTCAAACCCGCGCGCCCGCGGGAAAATTGGGTATGGTATGCCGCATTTATTGTTTAATATCCGTTTGGAGGGCCACTTTTTGAGCGAAGGAGGAGTCGAGATGGAAGTGAAATCAACCTTGCGGGTAATCAATCAGGCGGACTTTCCCGGGCGTCGCGGCGTGACGGACGGCCAGACCTACCAACCGCTGATCGGATGGCCGGAAGTGCTGGAGACCGACCGGGTCCGGCTGGGCCGCGCGACCTACAAGCCGGGCACGTACGAGCAGCTGCACTGGCACCCGATCGAGGCGTGCTATTACGTGATTTCCGGGCACGCCACCGTGCGCGACTTCGAAGGCAAGGCATACGAAGTCAGTGCCGGCTCGATCATCTACGCGCCGGCGGGAATCGCGGGCGCCCACGAGTGGGAGGTCAAGGAGTCGCTGGAAATACTGGACATACGCGCCACCAACGAAACCAACCGGAAAATCCAGTACACGGTGGACAAGAAAACCAAACGCTCCTACATCGATCTGGAGGACCTCGCCTATCGCGAGGCAATAAGCTTCAAGTCGCATTACTAGCGGGAGAGCGCAGCAACGTGAGGGCGTAAGGGCGTGAGAGCGAAACGAACTCTCTCACGATCTCCCGGCTTCACGATCTATCGGAGTAACAATGACGAGTAGAACCAAGCGGGTGGACGTGCACAGCCATGTGCTGCCGCAAGAGTTGATGGAGGCGATCAGGCAGCGCCCGCGCGACTTCCAGATGCGCGTCGAAGGAGCGGGTGAGAAAGAGACCTTTGTGCGCGACGACAAGCACTCGACGCCGGTCTATGCCGAGTTTTACGACGCGGACGCCAAGGTCGAGGGCATGGACCGCAAGGGCATCGACATCTCGGTGATTTCGGTGACGCCGGTCGTGTTCTTCTATTGGTTGCCCGCCGATGCCGGACTCGCCGCGGCACGCGTGATGAACGACGGCATCGCGCGGATGGCGGCGCGGCGTCCCGACCGGCTGCGCGGCATGGCGACGCTGCCGATGCAGGACCCCGATGCCGCCGTCACCGAGCTGGAGCGCGTCGTGAAGGAGCACGGCTTCCGTGCGATCGAGCTCGGCTGCAGGATCAAGGGACAACTGCTCGCGGAGCCGCAGTTTCGCCCGGTGCTGAAGCGCGCGCAGGAGCTCGGCGTGTTCATCTTCACGCATCCCTACGTCGCCGGCACGCTGCCCCGCGATCTTGGCTGCTATTACCTCGGCAATCTCGCCGGCCTTCCGTTCGACACCGCGCTGATGGCCGCTCACCTCATGTTCAGCGGGGCGCTGGACGAGCTGCCCGATCTGAAGATCATTCTGGCGCACGGCGGCGGCCATCTGCCGTACCAGATCGGGCGGCTCGCGCACGGCTACGAGGTCAGGAAGGAAGCGCGGGCAAATACCCGGAACTCGCCGCTCAAGCTGCTGCGGCGATTCTACTTCGACGCGCTCACCCACGACGCGGACGCGCTGCGTTTCCTGGTCGACAAGGCGGGCGCCGACCGCGTGACGATCGGCACCGACGCGCCGTACGACATGGCCGAGGACAACCCGCTGGCGATGATCAACGCGCTGACCGGGCTCACCGGGCAGCAACGCGACCGCATTCTGGGCCTCAACGCGCTCGAACTGCTGGGCGAATGAAACCGGAAATCCTGTTGCTCGCGCCGATCTACGCCCCGATCGCGAGTGCCTGTCCGATTGACGCCGCGGCGCGCTACTCCATCCTGATCTTCGCCTCCCGCACGATCTTCTCGTTCGCCTGCATCTCGGCGTGGATGTAGGCGTTGTACTGCTCGGAGTTCATGTAGGCGTGGTTGAGGCCGAGCCGGGCGAGGCCGTCCTTCACT
>JAHFRL010000138.1 GCA_023266235.1 Betaproteobacteria bacterium | reverse complement strand
GGTAAATCGGCTGCGTCAGTTCAGGCGGTCCTTGATTTTCGCGATCCCCGCTTCTGCGCACTGATCGTCGAGGTGTCCGCCCGGCGCGCCGCCGACGCCGATCGCGCCGATCACCTCATTGCCGGCGCGGATCGGCAGGCCGCCGCCGAGCAGCAGGAAGCCGTTGATCTGCCCCAGGTTCGCCGCACCCGGGTTCTTCTGCGCGATTTCCATGAGCGCGGTCGTGCTGTCGCGCACCGATGCCGCGGTGTAGGCCTTGCGCCTGCTCGAACTGAGCGTGTGCGGCCCGGCGCCGTCGGCGCGGTGCAGCGCCTTCAGTTGGCCGGCGCGGTCGACCACCGCGGCGCTGACCAGATAGCCCTTGGCCGCGCATGCTTCGACCGCGGCGGCGGCGGCCTCGTTGGCGAGCGCAAGACTCATGTTCTTCTCGGTGCGCACACCCTGTGCGAGCGCGGTGGTGCTGATCAATGCAAAAGCGGCGACAACGGCGACTTTGTTGATGCGGGTCATGCGCTCCTCCTGTCAAAAATAAAAGCCCTGCAGCGTCCGGATTCGGACAAACAGCGCAAAAACCTATTTTATTCCAGCCAAGGTCAGATGATGGTGACGCGCGCGAATTTGCGCTTGCCGACCTGGACCACGACCTGCGCGCCCTTGCCAAGCTTGAGCGCTTTGTCGCTTATCTTTTCACCATCGAGCTTGACGCCGCCTTGTGCGATCATGCGCAGCGCCTCCGACGTGCTGGCCATGAGCCCCGCGTCCTTCAGCAAGTTGGCGATCGCGATGCCGCCGGCGCCGGCGCGCACAGTGACGGCGGGAATGTCATCGGGTATCCCGCCTTGCCTGAAGCGCGCCTCGAAATCGGCGAGCGCTTTCGCCGCCGCGGCTTTATCGTGAAAGCGCGCGACGATTTCCTGCGCAAAGCCGACTTTGATGTCGCGCGGGTTGCGCCCGGTTGTGACGTCCTTTTTCCATTGCGCAATCGTCGCGAGCGGCTCGAATGACAACAATTCGATATAGCGCCACATCAGCTCGTCCGGGACCGACATCAGCTTGCCGAAAATTTCCTGCGGGCTTTCCGTGATACCCACGTAGTTGCCGAGCGATTTCGACATCTTGTTGACGCCGTCGAGGCCCTCGAGCAGCGGCATGGTGAGTATGCATTGCGGGGGCTGGCCGTAATGCTTCTGCACCTCGCGCCCCATCAGCAGGTTGAATTTCTGGTCGGTGCCGCCGAGCTCGAGATCGGCTTTCAGCGCGACGGAGTCGTAGCCCTGCATCAGCGGGTAAAGAAATTCGTGGATCGCGATCGGCTGGTTGCTTCTGTAGCGCTTGCCGAAATCGTCGCGCTCGAGCATGCGCGCGACGGTGTACGTCGCGGCGAGCCTGATCAGGTCGGCCGGTGTGAGTTTATCCATCCACGCCGAGTTGTAGACGACCTCGGTTTTGTTCGCAGCGAGCACCCGGAATACCTGCGTCTTGTACGTTTCGGCGTTGCGCTCGACCTCGCTGCGCGACAACGGCGGGCGCGTCGCGTTCTTGCCGCTCGGGTCGCCGATCATGCCGGTGAAATCGCCGATCAGGAACACGATGTGGTGGCCCAGATCCTGCAATTGCTTGAGCTTATTGATCAGCACGGTGTGGCCGAGGTGCAGGTCGGGCGCGGTCGGATCAAACCCGGCTTTGACGCGCAGCGGTTGGCCGGTCTTGAGTTTCGCGACGAGCTCGGCCTCGACCAGCAGCTCGTCGCAGCCACGCTTGATGATTTCGAGCTGTTCTTTCAACGTTGCCACGGCGGACTCATTGTGATCATTCTATATTTCACGATGTGAAATTCAGGGTTGCGCCCCCGTACCGTTCTGCTAAGCTTTCCGCGTCGTTCCAGGCAGTGCCTTAAGACAACAAGCTAAAAGTATGATTTTAGCCCAAAAAATTGCCGGCTTGATACGCGAGCTGGCAATTCGCCATCGGCTGCCGGCCGCGCTCATCGCGCTGCCATGTTTCGGCGTCGTCGCCGCGTTCGGCATCGCCCCCGACACGCTCGTTGAAAAGTTGCAGGTCAGCAACATCGTCGAGGAACTCAGGCTGCCGGCATTGACGCCGGCCGGCGACAACAATCCTGCCTTTGCGCGCGAAGAGCGCATCCAGCGCGGCGACACCGTCGCGAGCCTGCTCGCGCGGCTGCAAGTCGACGATTCTGCGGCGTCGCAGTTCTTGCGCAACAACAAGCAGGCCAAAGCGCTGTATCAATTGATCCCCGGCAGAACCGTGCGTGCGACCACCGGCGCCGACGGCACGCTCGCCAACCTGCGCTATCTGAATGCCGGCAGCCTGCTGTCCGTCGACCGTTACGGCGACGCGTTCACGGTCAAGGAAGAGCCGGCGCAGCTTGAGCAGCGCGTGTTGATGAAATCGGCGGAAATCAGAAACTCGCTGTTCGGCGCGACCGACGCCGCGGGTCTGCCGGATGCGGTGGCGATGCAGATCGCCGACATCTTCTCGACCGACATCGACTTTCACCGCGATTTGCGCAAAGGCGACCGTTTCAGCGTCGTCTACGAGGTGTTCTATCATCGCGGCGAGCCGGTCAGGACCGGGCGCGTGCTCGCCGCCGAGTTCATCAACCAGGGCAAGGCCTATCAGGCGGTGTATTTCAGCTACGCGGAAAACCAGGGCGGCTATTACACGCCCGAAGGCAAGAACCTGCGCAAGCAGTTCCTGCGCTCGCCGCTCGAATTCTCGCGCATCACGTCCGGTTTCACCAATGCGCGTTTCCATCCGGTGCTGCAGGCCTGGCGCGCGCACAAGGGCATCGACTACGGCGCGTCGACCGGCACGCGCGTCAAGGCGACCGGCGACGGCGTGGTCGAATTCGCCGGCCGGCAGGGCGGCTACGGCAACGTGATCGTGCTGCGCCATCAGTCCAAGTACACAACCTGGTACGGTCACCTGTCGGGATTCGCCAAAGGCATGCGCAAGGGTAAACGTGTCGCGCAAGGCGATGTGATTGGTTATGTCGGCGCGACCGGACTGGCGACCGGTCCGCACCTGCACTACGAATTCCGCACCAGCGACGTGCACCAGAACCCGCTGCGCGTTGCGATGCCCGCAGCGCCGCCGATCACGCCCGAGCAGAAACCGGAGTTCGAGCAGGCCGCCCAACCGTACGTTCAATGGCTCGCCCTGCTGCGCACTACCAACCTCGCCCGCCTCGACTAGTTTCCCATGCCCGAGCTATTCATCGGGCTGATGTCGGGCACCAGCCTCGATGGTGTTGACGCGGTGCTTGCCGATTTCAGCGCGCAGCAGCCGCGCCTCATCGGACATCACCATCAAACCTACCCACCCGGGTTGCGGCGCGAGTTGCTCGCCCTCAATCAACCCGGCGGCGACGAGTTGCGGCGCGCGGCGCTCGCCGCTAACGAACTTGCGCGTTCCTATGCATCAGTCGTGCACGTGCTGCTGGAAAACCATCCTGAGGCTAAAGCCGTGAAAGCGATCGGCTGCCATGGACAGACGGTGCGCCATCAGCCCGCCAATGGCTATTCCATTCAGCTCGTCAACGGCGCGCAGCTTGCCGAGCTGACCGCTATCGACGTGGCGTGCGATTTCCGCAGTCGCGACATCGCGGCCGGCGGCCAGGGCGCGCCGCTGGTACCCGCGTTCCATCAGGCGATGTTCGCAAGCCGCACCATGCATCGCGTGATCGTCAATATCGGCGGCATCGCCAATCTCACCGACCTGCCGCCATCCGGCGCCGTCACGGGTTGCGATTGCGGGCCCGGCAATCTGCTGCTCGACGCGTGGGCGCAGCGCCATCTCAAGCAACCGTTCGACCATGAAGGAACGTGGGCAAAAAGCGGCCGCGCGATTCCGGCGCTGCTCATGCGGCTGTGTGCGGATGAGTTTTTCGGCCGCCCGCCGCCAAAGAGCACCGGCCGCGAGACCTTCAACCTCGATTGGCTGGCGCGTCAGCTTGCCGGCGATGAAAAGCCGGCGGACGTGCAGGCGACACTGCTCGCGTTCACCGCGCGGGGAATCGCTGATGCAATCGGAAAATTCTGGGGCGGCGCGCGCGAGGTTTACCTGGGCGGCGGCGGCGCGCGCAACATCGCGCTCGTCGAGCTGCTGGCGCAACAGGTGGCGCCGAGAAAAGTCGCGGTGACCGATGCGCTTGGCATTGCTGCCGAGCACGTCGAGGCGCTCGCGTTTGCCTGGCTGGCGCGCCAAACGCTGAATTCACAGCCCGGCAATCTGCCGGCGGTCACCGGCGCGCGCGGCGCGCGCGTCCTCGGCGCGCTCTACCGCGCTTGACATGAAAAAGGGCGCCGCGGCGCCCTTTTCATTGAATCAAATCCGGATCAGGCCGAGAACGAAGATCCGCAGCCGCAAGTCGATGTCGCGTTCGGGTTTTTGATCACGAACTGCGCGCCTTCGACGCCTTCCTGGTAGTCGATTTCGGCGCCGCCGAGGTATTGCAGGCTCATCGGATCGATCAGCAGCGTGACGCCGTTTTTCTGCATCGAAGTGTCGTCTTCGTTGATCGCCTCGTCGAACGTGAAGCCGTATTGGAATCCGGAACAGCCGCCGCCGGTGACAAACACGCGCAGCTTGAGCTCGGGATTGCCTTCTTCGTCGATCAGTTGCTTCACTTTGCTCGCCGCGTTGTCGGTGAAGACCAGCGGCGCGGGCATTTCGGTAACTGCATTCATGTTCTGCTCCTGCAAAATCGAGGTGATTGCTATTATAACGCTTTGCCAGCCCGTCATTCAGCGGAAAGAGGTTTCAACTGCACGACTTTGTCGGATTTTCCCTCGGGTTGATAAACCAGACGGCCCTGCACCACCGCGCCGAGCTGCATTTCGAGCGTGCGGTAATGGATATCCCCTGTGACATTGGCCTTGGCCTGCAGTTCCACGTATTCGATCGCATGCACCGGGCCGACCACCGTGCCGTTAATAACCACGTGCGAGACGCGGATTTCGCCTTCGATGCGCGCCTGCTCGGACAATACCAGCGTGCCCGGCTTGTCCTCGGCGGCCAGCACATTGCCGCGTACGTGACCGTCGACGCGCAAGCCGCCGCTGAAAGTGATGTTGCCCTCGATCGTGGTGCCGGCACCGATCAGGCAGTCGATGCGGTTCTGCGGTTTGTTGCTGTTGCCCTTGTTTCCAAACATGGTTGCACTCCCGGTCAGGACGCGTTGGCGGTCTGGGTGAGCTTGGGCTCGCGGCTGCCGCTTTCAAACACCCGGACCTGCATGCTTTTCACCACCGCATTGGGGGCGACGCGAAACGTGCCTTCGATGCGCTGATAAAAGCGGAAATCGAGCTTAAAACCCCTGCTGTCCTTGTCGTCTTCGGCAGGCAGGGTCATCACCACTTTCTTGTTATCCTGCTGCAAATTGACCACAAATTGCAAGTTGCCCTGAAAATCCTTGCTGCGCTGGCCGGTCTGGGTCAACAGCAGCCGGTAGCGGTATTCGCCGGGCAGGGCGTCATTTTGCACCAGGAAGCGGTTGATCGCCACCCCGCCCTCCTTGCCACCCGAAGGCATCAAGGTCTGGAAAAACGCGAGATCCTCCTTGAGTGTCGCGTTTTCCTCGGCCAACGCCTTCATTTGCTTGACCAGGTCGGCATAAGTCGCGCGCTCCATCTGCAACTGGCGCTCGCCCTGCGCGCGCTGACCGCGCGCCTGCGCGAGCTCCTGCTGCAGCCTGGCGTTGCTTTCACCCAGACGCTGCGCCTCGCGATCAGCCTCGCTCTGATCGAAGCCGGCGAACTTCTTGCCGAAATCATAGGCGACGTTCGACAACATCAAAATCACCAGCGCCAGCGCGATCACTCCCAGCCAGCGCCAATACCACGGGATCGCGGCGCGCACCGCCATGCGCGGCGCCGAGATGCCGAACATGCGCTTGAGCTTCTTGATTACGGCACTAATGCGATCTGCTCCAGTCCGCTCGTCTCCGGCAGGCCGCACATGAGGTTCATGTTCTGTACCGCCTGGCCGGCCGCGCCCTTGGTCAGATTGTCGATCACCGACAGCACCACTGCGACGTCGCCGCCGTGCGGCCGATGCACGGCGATGCGGCACAAATTGGAGCCGCGCACCGAGCGCGTGTCGGGGTGACTGCCCGCCGGCAGCACATCGACGAACGGCTCGTTGGCGTAATGTCGTTCGTAGAGCTGCTGCAGATCCACGCTATCGCGGCTGTTGCATTGCAGCCGCGCGTACAGCGTCGCATGAATACCGCGGATGATCGGCGTCAAATGCGGCACGAACGTGAGCCGCACGTCACGCCCCGCCATCAGGTTCAGGCCCTGCAATATTTCGGGGTGATGGCGATGGCCGGTCACGCCGTAGGCTTTGAAGTTGTCCGACGCTTCGCAGAACAGCGTATGCACTTCGGCCTTGCGTCCGGCGCCGCTGACGCCTGACTTGGCGTCCGCGATCAAATGCTCGAGATCGACCATCGCGTGTTTGATCAGCGGCAGAAAACCAAGTTGCACCGCTGTCGGATAGCAGCCGGGGTTGGCGACAATGCGTGCGCGCCTGATACTCTCGCGGTTGACTTCGGGCAGGCCGTAAACCGCTTCCGCCACAAGCTCGGGGCACGCGTGCTTGGTGCCGTACCACTTTTCCCACGTCGCGATGTCCTTGATGCGGAAATCGGCCGCGATGTCGATCACGCGCACGCCGGCATCGACCAGCATCCCGGCCTGCTGCATCGCGACGCCGTTGGGCGTGGCGAAGAATACGACCTCGCACTGCTTGAGCGCAGCGTCCGACGGCGCGCTGAAAGCGAGATCAATCCTGCCGCGCAGATTGGGAAACATCACCGCGACCGGCGTGCCCGCTTCCTGACGCGACGTAATTACCTTGAGCTCGCAATGCGGATGCTGCGCCAGCAAGCGCAGCAATTCGACACCGGCATAGCCGGTGCCGCCCACGACTCCGATTTTGAGTGCCTTGTGTGCCATTCCCGTCACCCGTGCGCGACGCTGAAACGTCGCGCATTATTGTAAGTTACAAACGAAAAAGCCGCCCGCAGGCGGCTTTCATTGCCGAACCCCGAGGGTTAGCGTTTCGAGAATTGCTTGCGGCGTCGCGCCTTGTGCAAACCGACTTTCTTGCGCTCGACTTCGCGCGCGTCGCGCGTCACCAGCCCGGCCTTCTTGAGCACCGGTTTGAGAGCCGCGTCATACTGAATCAGCGCGCGCGTGATGCCGTGGCGCACCGCGCCGGCCTGCCCCGACTCGCCGCCGCCATCGACGTTGACCTTGATGTCGAATGCGCCGAGCTTGTCGGTAAGCACCAGCGGCTGGCGCACGATCATGCGCCCGGTTTCGCGCGAGAAAAATTCGTCGACCGGCTTGTCATTGACGATGATATCGCCCTTGCCTCGCCTGATGTAAACGCGCGCGACCGCGCTTTTGCGACGGCCGGTGCCGTAGTTGTGCTGCGGCTGCTGGGGCTGCTTCACTGCCATGGTATCAGGCCTTTATTTCGAGAGGTTGCGGTTGCTGCGCGGTATGCGGGTGGCTGGTGCCGGCATAGACCTTGAGCTTTTTCAGCATCGCGTAGCCGAGCGGGCCTTTGGGCAGCATGCCCTTGACCGCCATTTCCAGCACCCGGCGCGGATGGCGCGCCTGCAGCTTGGCGAAGTTGGTGGTGTAAATGCCGCCCGGATAAGTGCTGTGGCGGTGATAAAGCTTGTCACGCGCCTTGGCGCCGGTGACACGCAGCTTATCGGCGTTGACGACCACGATATAATCGCCGCCATCGACGTGCGGCGTAAATTCCGGCCTGTGCTTGCCGCGCAGCCGGTGCGCGAGCGCCGCGGCGAGCCGCCCAAGCACCTTGTCCTGAGCATCGACCACGTACCAGCCGCGCTTGATTTCATGGGCTTTCGCCGAAAAAGTCTTCATAACCCTGCTTGCAGCGTTGGAAATGACGGAAAGCTTTGGATTTTATGGCAAAAATGACACACCTGTCAAACCGGCAGTAGGACCGCCACGAGCAGCCGCGGCGCGCCGGACTGCTATAGTTCGGCATCATTCCCGTTTTTCCAGGAAAACCGCGTGAAAGCTCGCATCAAATGGGTCGAAAACGTGTGTTTTGTCGGCGAATCCGGCAGCGGCCACGCGCTCGTAATGGACGGGGCGCCGGAGGGCGGCGGTCGCAATCTCGGCATGCGGCCGATGGAAACCGTGCTGATCGGCACCGGCGGCTGCACCGCTTACGACGTGGTGCACATCCTCAAAAAATCGCGCGCCGCGATCGCCGATTGCGTGGTCGAGATCGAGTCTGAGCGTGCCGCTGATGACCCCAAGGTCTTCACCAAAATCCACTTCCACTTCATCGTCAGCGGCAAGGGGCTCAAACCGCAGCAGGTCGAGCGCGCAATCCACCTGTCGGCGGAAAAGTACTGCTCGGCCTCGATCATGCTGGCCAAGACCGCGCAGATCACGCACGACTTCGAGATACGAGAGGCGTGAGGCGACGGCCTCAGATCCAGAACGCGGTGCGCGTCATCGCCCGCGAGCCGAGTTTCATCACGGACCTGACCGGCTCGGGCAGCTCGGCCGCGCCATGCTCGAGGGCGGCGCGCGCGTGGCGTGCTTCGTCGGCCTTCATCTGATCGATTATCGCGCGGCTTTTTGCGTCCTGCGGCGGCAGGCGGTCGAGATGGCCTTCGAGGTGGCCTTCGACCTGACGCTCGGTCTCGGCGAGAAAACCCAGGCTCCACTTATCGCCGAGCAAGCCGGCAGCGGCGCCGAGGGCGAATGAGCCTGCGTACCACAGCGGGTTGAGCAGGCTCACGCGCCCGCCGAGTTCTCCGATGCGCTGCGCGGTCCATGCCAAGTGATCGGTTTCCTCGGCCGCCGCCTGCTCGAGCGCTGCGCGCGCTGCGGGATTGCGCGCGGTCAGCGATTGCCCCTGGTACAGCGCCTGGGCGCAGATTTCACCGCAGTGGTTCACGCGCATCAACGCCGCGGCCAACTCGCGCTCGCTCGCGTTCAATGCCGTGTCGGCGATGCCGTCACCGGGAACCGGGCGGGCGCTATGCGCCGGCGCGAGCAGCGTGTGCAGGCCGTTGTCGAAGGCGATGATCAGGCGGTCGAGGTCGATCATATGCGGCTATCAATAGCGAAAAGCTGATTTTAGCGCCATCCGGATTCAAGTGCCGAATAAGCGCGCGAGTTCAACGCCAGGGTCTCGCGCGCGCATGAATGCCTCGCCGACCAGAAAGCAATTGACGCCATGCTGGCGCATCAAACGCACATCGTCCGGCTCGCGTATGCCGCTTTCGGTGATGACCATGCGGCCTTCCGGAATGCGCGGCAGCAGGTCGAGCGTGACATCGAGCCGGGTTTCGAACGTGCGCAGGTCGCGGTTGTTGACGCCAACGAGCGGCGTTTTGAGCTCGAGCGCGCGCTCGAGCTCCCCGGCGTCATGCACTTCGACCAGCACGGCCATGCCGAGCGCTTGCGCCGTCGCTTCGAGCTCGCGCATGCGCACAACGTCAAGCGCGGCCACAATCAGCAGGACGCAATCGGCACCCATCGCGCGCGCCTCGTACACCTGATAAGGCTCGAGCATGAAATCCTTGCGCAACACCGGCAGGCCGCAGGCCGCGCGCGCCTGCTTGAGGCTGTCAGCGCTGCCCTGAAAGAACTGCGCATCGGTGAGCACCGACAGGCACGCCGCGCCGTGCCCGGCGTAACTCGCGGCAATCGCCGCCGGATCGAAATTTTCGCGCAGCACGCCCCTGCTCGGGCTCGCCTTCTTGATTTCGGCGATCACCGCCGGCTGACCAGCGGCGATTTTCGTGCGCAGCGCGGCGACATAATCGCGCGGCCCGGGCATCGCCTCCGCTTCGCTACGCAATGCGGCAAGCGGTTTGGCGGTTTTTGCCCCGGCGATCTCCCCGGCCTTGACCGCGAGGATGCGCTGCAGGATGTCAGACATACGAGCTAACCGCGGAGACGCGAGCGCGCCGCGCGACAACGCGAGGGGTAACCAGCAGCGTCATCAACTTTCCGCCTCTCCCCTCTCGCCTCACGCCTCTCATTCTCCTTTGCGCCTCCGCGGTTCATTGTTCTTTCATGCTGCGCGTGAACGCTATGAACTGGTCGAGCTTCTTGCGCGCGGAGCCGCTCGCGATCGCCGCGAGCGCCTGCTTGACGCCCGCGGCGTGCGTGTCGGCGAGCCCCGCGACATAAATACTCGCTCCGGCATTGAGTGCAACGATGTCGCGCGCGGCGCCCGGCTTGTTTTCGAGCGCCTTGAGCAGCAGCGCTTTTGATTGCTCGGCGCCGTCGACGCGGATCGCCGCGGCGTCATGCGTCGCAAGCCCGAAATCGGCGGGCTTGATCCGGTATTCGCGCACTTCGTTGTTCTTCAACTCGCCAACCAGGGTCGGCCCGGACACCGAGATCTCGTCGAGGCTTTCGAGGCCGTGCACGATCATCACGTGGCGGCTGCCGAGCCGCTGCAGCACATGCGCCTGGATGCCGACCAGATCGGGATGGAACACACCCATCAGCTGATTGCGCGCACCGGCCGGATTGGTGAGCGGGCCGAGGATGTTGAAAATGGTGCGCACGCCGAGTTCCTTGCGCACCGGCGCCGCATGCTTCATCGCGCTGTGATGGCTGGGCGCGAACATGAAGCCGACGCCGATTTCCTTGATCGACCGCGCGACCTGTTCCGGGTTCAAATTGATGTTGGCGCCGAGCGCTTCCAATACGTCGGCGCTGCCCGACTTGCTCGATACCGAGCGCCCGCCGTGTTTCGCGACCTTGGCGCCGGCCGCGGCGGCGACGAACGCCGCCGCGGTCGAGATGTTGAAGCTGTGCGCCGCATCGCCACCGGTGCCGCAGGTGTCGACCAGTTTGTCATCGCCGCCGACCGGCACT
Organism: Betaproteobacteria bacterium; assembly: GCA_023266235.1. Classification (GTDB taxonomy): domain Bacteria; phylum Pseudomonadota; class Gammaproteobacteria; order Burkholderiales; family SG8-41; genus PALSA-1004. Next base: position 1,573 of record JAHFRL010000138.1, on the reverse strand, counting down.
TTGGTTGCGAATTCACGCATCACCTGCGCCGACGCGGCGATTTCGCCGATGGTCTCCTTCTTCACGCGCAGGCCGGTGATAATTGCGGCAATCATCACCGGCGACACCTCGCCGCTCATGATCTGCCGCATCAGCGACAGCATCTCCTCGTGGAATATCTCGCGATGCTCGATGATGCGCGCCAGGGCTTCCTGTGGCTTCATGGCTTTCCTCCTTGCAGAAAATTGGCGAGCAATGCGTGACCGCGCTCGGTCAGGATCGACTCCGGGTGGAACTGCACGCCTTCGACCGCGAGCGTCTTGTGCCGCACCCCCATGATCTCGCCGTCGTCGGTCCACGCGGTGATCTCGAGGCAGTCGGGCAGGCTCGCGCGCTCGATCACCAGCGAATGATAGCGCGTCGCATGGAACGGGTTCGGCAGGTTGCGGAATACGCCGCGCGCGCCGTGGTGGATCGCCGAGGTCTTGCCGTGCATCACCTGCCTCGCGTGCACGATCTTCCCGCCGAACGCCTGGCCGATGGCCTGATGGCCGAGGCATACGCCGAGGATCGGGATGGCCCCTGCGAATTGCCTGATCAGCGGCACCGAAATGCCGGCTTCATTCGGCGTGCACGGGCCGGGCGAGATCACGATCTGGCGCGGCATGAGCGCCGCGATTTGCTCGAGCGTGATTTCATCATTGCGGTAGACCGCGACGTCCTGCTCGAGCTCGCCGAAATACTGCACCAAGTTGTAGGTGAACGAATCGTAGTTGTCGATCATCAGCAGCATAAAATGCCCATCCTATTGATGTATAAGACTATATATGGGCTGATCCAATATTGATACCCGCTCTTATACCCGCTTTCTCTGGCGGTGCGAGGGGGTGAACAGCTTACAACTGACAGGAGGCAGCCCGCCTTCGGCGTGCGCAAGCGGCTACCGCCATCGAGTGGGCGGAGTGGTGCAGATCGGCTTATAAAAAGTGGATGCCACGAGTGAAAGTGTAACCTATATTGCGTGCGTCGATCTAGCCGTCGGCCGTGCGCCACCGCGGCAACCAAGCAATGAAATGATCTGAGCGTTGTGACATCACCCTAACCTGCGGCGCCGAGCGCACCGCCGGCATGACATTATCATTTGGGGAGCTACCTGGCAGCGGGCACGGGGGTGAGCTGTGTAATAATGGGCGCGTAGCGATGAATCCGTCCCATGCGCTGCTCAAGCCGGTTCGGATTCCATGGAATATCGTAGTTGAACAGGATATGGCAACACTGCAGGTTAATACCCTCTCCCGCCGCCTCCGTTGCCACCAGGATCTGTATTTCCCCATCCTTGAACTGCTGCTCGGCGTAGAGCCGCGTACCCGGATCATTCCGTGAGCCGGATTTCATGCTTCCGTGAATCGAGCCGACGCGGAAGCCCCATGCTTTGAAACGATCGACGAGATAATCCAGCGTGTCCTTGAATTCGCTGAATATCAGCAACCGTTGTTGAGGATCCTCGAAGAATCCTTCGCGTTGGAGCAACTCCTTGAGCTGCGCGAGTTTTGCCTCGGTACCCGATTCCTCGACGTGCTTTGCTTGCTCCGCG
>JAHFRL010000137.1 GCA_023266235.1 Betaproteobacteria bacterium | reverse complement strand
GAACTGATTCGCGTGCGCGAAGACCTGAAGATCTCGCGCGCATTGTTCGCTGTCTATCTTCGGACCAACGTTCGCACGCTGGAAAACTGGGAGCAGGGGCGCGCCAAGCCGAATGCGCAAGCTGCACTGCTGATCAATCTCGTCAAGCGGTATCCGGACACGGTCCAGCGGCTCGCAACCATCTGATCGAGGGATTAAGAGGGATTAAGGGCCCAGGCTCGATCATTTCGGCATCACTCCGGGCCAGCCCACGAATAAAAGTCACGAGAGGGCGCGAGATCGGGAGGTCGAAAGTGGTTTTTTTCCTCTCACGCTCTGCCTCACGCTTGTTGCCGAGCGTTCGCGCCGTCACTCCATCGCCACCCCAAGGTCTTTCACGATTGCTGCCCAGAATTCGGTCTGGCTCTTCATGAAGGCGGCCAATTCCGCGGGCGACTTGCTCGTCATTACTTCTCCGCCGCCGTATGCGAGGCGCTCGATCACCCAGGGGTCATTCATTACCTTGATGATCACGGAATACAGTTTCTTCACGATACTTTGCGGCGTGCCGGCCGGCACGTAGATGCCCTGCCACGAACCTGTGGTGAGCTCGGGGAATCCGGACTCGGCCATGGTCGGCGTGTCGGGAAGCTGCGCAGCGCGTTTCGGCGATATCACGGCGAGCACTTTCAGCTTGCCGGATTTCACATGCGGGATAAAGGAGGCGACGGTCGCCATGGTCACCGCGACCTCGCCGCCCAGCGCCGCAATGGTGGCCGGGCCCGCACCGCCCTTATAGGGAATCTCCACGAGTTTGATGCCGGACTTCCTCATGAGAAACCCGAACGCGAGGGTTGAAGGGCTGGCGGGACCGACGGAGCCGAAGTTGAGTTTTCCGGGACGGCTCTTGGCATATTCAATGAACTCGGTGACCGTCGCCGCCGGCACCGAAGGATGCGCGGCCATGGCGCCCGGCAGATCACTGACCAGCGTTATGCCGATGAGATCGCGCACCGGCCGGTACGGAAATTTCGGATAGACACTCGGGTTGACCGTCATGGGGCTGACGTGACCGAGCAATATCGTGTAACCGTCGGGAGCGGCACGTACCGCGATTTCCACGCCGATGTTGCCCTCGGCGCCGACGCGGTTGTCAACCACCACTTGCTGGCCCAGTGCGTCGCTCAGCTTCGGCTGCAGAATCCGCGCAACGAAGTCCGATGCGCCGCCGACCCCGAACGTTACGATCATACGTACCGCGCGGACCGGGTAATTCTGCGCTGAGGCTTCCGAACGCGTCGCGCCGGACTGGGCCTGCACGGTGACTGCGGAGAACAGGCAAACGGTGAAGAGCGTAATGCATTGCAATATCGATTTCATGGTCGTCCTCGCTTATGGAAAAGTCTTGGAATACCAGATGAACACGCTATCGGCTTCTCTTCTTCAGATCATGCGGTGACGGGAATCACCGCATGCCTGTGGATGTGGAAATGTTCCAGGCGCGAATCTCCTTCGTAAACGATCGAGCGCTAATGTATCGCGCAAACGGGCAGCGGCGGACTCATTCGGTCGCCTGTTTCAGGCGCTCGGGTTCGATGATCGCCTCGACCTCGATCTCGACCATGGCATCGGGATGGCCCAGTCGGGACACCTCGATGAGAACGCTGGGCGGGCGGTTGTTGCGAAAGAACTTGAAACGTTCATCCGAGCATTTGTAATACTCGACAATATCGGTCACATAGGTCGTCGTGCGGACGACGTCGTCAAAGGTGGCGCCGGCGTGGGCCAGACCTATCTCCAGGTTTTCGCAAACCTTGCGGAGCTGCGCGCGCAAGTCGCCTTTGGTGACGATTTCCCCTGTAGGAGTGCGTGCCATTTGGCCGGCAACATAAACGTGCGCATGATCCGTTCCATGCACCGTCGCTACGGGGCTGTAAAGCAGATGTCCGTTTTCGAACCGTTGCCACATGTCTTTGGGGTGCATGAACTGTCGCTTGATCATGGTCGTCCTCTCTCGTCAAAAAAAGCGTGCGATGCTGAATCAGCAAGCGAGCCGCGCTCGAACGAGCTGAAAAATCTGCGAAGCTACTCGGATCGCGTTGGTCGCATGTCGTGCTTTTGCAGCGCGCGCTCGATCGCGGCGGCCTCGGCGCGCAGCATTGCCACGATTTCCGGCCTGCGCGTCGTGCCGAGCCGCTCGCTGATGGCGGTAACGCTCAACGCTGCCAGCGGTTCATGGCGGAAATCGCGGATCGGCACACCGATTGCCACCACTCCTGGAATGATCCGGTCGTGGCTCAGGCCGCAGCCTGCCGCCATCGATTCATCGAGCATGGTCGTCAGCGTGCGTACGCCCAGCCTCGTTGTCGTCGCGAGCCGCCGAGCGTTCTCTACAATCACGCGCCGGCGCACTTCCTTGGGCAGCAGCATGAGCATTGCCAGACCGCCGGCGGATGCGCAAAGCGGCCGGCGCGTCCCTATCTCTACGGTCAGCGCCTTGATGGGGTAATGCCCTTCGCGCCGGTCCATACAGACCGCGTCGAGGCCGCTACGCACGATAAGAAACACCGTGTCGCCGCAGCGGTCGGCGAGGCGTGTCAGTGCGTCGCTGCAGAGGGACCGCAGATCGATGATCGGTTGAGCGGCCAGACCGAGTTCGAATGCGAGCGGGCCAAGGCGGTAACGCTGGCCGTCCGGGCTGCGCATGATCAGCCGTTCCGCAACCAGGCATTTGAGAATGCGGTGAGCAGTCGTGCGGTCGATGCCGCAGCGCGCGGCGAGTTCGCTCAGCCGCCAGCTACCGCCGGGCGCTTTCTCTGCCGCTTCGCGCAGGAGCGAGATCGCACGCCGAATGCTCTGGGTGCCCTCAGGGGCGGATGCGGCATCGTGACGCATGTGCATATTATGCACATTATTCGCACGCTTGCAATTGACAGACGCGATCATAACCGTTAATTTCATAAAATCTTGTGCACTATATGCACAATGGTCATCCGGGTGCCGCCGCGCAGCGAAAACCACCTTATCCCGCCGCATCATCCGGAGGATCACCGGGAAATGTGAGGTGTTCGCGGGACAACAGTAAAGAGAAAAGTAGCAGGGGCGCTTTTTTTGAGCTTTTAAAAGACTTTCGAGAGGCAGGCAATGGAAAGCAAAAGCAAGGGGGGCAAGCAAGTTGTAGATCTGGTTCTGAACGGCGGCACCGCCATCACGGTAGACCCGGAGCGCCGGGTAATCAGGGATGCAGGTATTGCGGTTCAGGGCGAAAATATTTTGTTTGTCGGCAAGTCAACCGAGGTTTCCGAAAGGTATACCGGAAAAAAGACCCTTGACTGCACCGACAAGGTGATGATTCCCGGATTGGTCAATGCCCATATCCATTTCAGCCACCATATGAGCAAGAGCCTGATTCCAGATACGCTCGGCCCCGCTGTGCAGTCTCAATTTACCCACTACAAGGCTTCCCCTAAACTTACTGCGGAGAACGAAGTGTGGGGATCGAAGGCCCTTCTTATAGAGATGCTGAAGGGCGGAACAACCACCTTCCTTGAGGCCGGGTCCTATCACCCTGTGGAAATGCTGGAGGGCGGGATCGAGCAGATCGGAATCAAAGGGTTCATGGGAAGACGAGCATCCGACCGGGAAAGCCTGGGACACAGCGCTTTAATGGAGTCGACGGATGACATCCTGAAACATCAGGAAAGACTCCTCAAGGATTTCAGTGACCGGAAAAATATCCGGCCTTGCGTAACCATTGTCGGCATGCAGCGATACACGGATCGCCTGGTCATCGAAGCCAAGAAGATGGCCGATCGATACGGAGTTTTGTTTACCCTTCATGAATCCGCCTGGCATGACACCGTAACCGAATGCAGGAAGCGAAACGGTTGTCGCCCGATCGAATATCTGGAAAAACTGGGGGTTCTGGACGAAAACGTCGCCCTGGTTCATATGCTTTTTGTGAACCAGAAGGAAGTGGACATGCTGGCCAAGAGCGGCAGCAAAGTCGTTCACTGTCCGTCCGCTGGGGTCAAACTCGGCTACCCCTTCGTATTCGGCCGGTTCCCGGAAATGCTGGAGGCGGGTATACCGGTAGCTCTTGGCAGCGACAGTTCCGACTGCTCCAACTACCACGACATGATCCGTGTATTGAATTTGGCTGCGATCCTCTACAAGGGCCTGCGCTTCGATCCGGAGATCATGGGGGCGGAGCGAGCCATAGAGATGGCGACCATAAACGGCGCAAAAACTCTCGGCCTGGAGAATGAGATCGGTTCCCTGGAAGCGGGCAAAAAGGCCGATATCGCCATCTTTCAGACCAATCGCTTTGATTGGCGACCCATGTTCAACGAGGTGCAGGCTCTGGTCCATTCGGCAACCGGCGACAGTTGCGAGACAGTAATCATTGATGGAAAGCTGGTCGTTGACAAACAAAGGGTTCTCACCGTCGATGAAAATGAGATTCTCGCCAAGCTTCGTTCGATGGAGCAGGATATGGTGAGCCGGACGGGTATATCGATCGCCAGTCCCTGGAAGTTCATGTAACTTTTCCTGCGCAGGGTTAGACGTTGATTGATTCGTGCGCGCATCCTTATGCGCACGTAAACCCCGCGCTCGAGGAACCGGAAGCGCAGAACTGGCGAACGCGCAATTCCGATGCGGTCCCGTTTTTGCCTCGTGAGGAGCACGCGATGAACATGAGCCGTAATCTGCTCGCAGCATTGATTGGCGCCCTGCTCGTTCCGACCGCGTGGGGCCAGGGTTATCCCGATAAGGCGATCCGGTTGGTCGTTCCTTATCCCGCGGGCGGCGTCACCGACTTGCTCGGGCGCTTGGTCGGACCGAAAATGGCCGAGCTGCTGGGACGGCCGGTCGTAATCGATAATCGCGGTGGCGCAGGCGGCACGATCGGAGCCAACGCTGTCGCCAAATCACCCCCGGATGGTTACACGCTGCTGATAGTGGCAGGGGGGCACACGCTCGCGCCGAACCTTTATGCCAAGCTTCCTTACGATATCGTCAAAGATTTTGCCCCGATCAGCATTTTGGTGAAAACCATCTACGTGCTGGTGCTCCATCCTTCGGTTCCGGCGAAATCGGTCAAAGAGCTGATCGCGCTGGCCAAGGCGCGGCCGGGCACGCTCAGCTACGCTTCTGCCGGTGTCGGCAATCTTGGGCACCTCAGCGCCGAAATGTTCTCCGCGATGGCGAACGTAAAAATGACGCATGTGCCGTACAAAGGCGACAACCCGGCAATCGCCGATCTGCTCGGCGGCCAGGTCGATCTCGGGTTTTTTGCAACGTCCGTCACTGCGACGCATATCAAGGCCGGCAAGCTCAGGGCGCTCGCCGTAACCAGCGCGCAACGCACGCCCTTGATGCCCGATGTCCCCACCATAGCAGAAGCCGGCGGACTGAAAGGCTACGACATCAGCAGCTGGATGGGCGTGGTCGCGCCTGCGGGAACGCCGGCCGAGATCGTCAATCGGCTTAACACTACGATGGCGAAAATTGTCACGCCGCCCGATTTCAAGGAACGCTTTGCCACCCTCGGCTTCGAGCCGGCCGTGAACACGCCGGAGCAATTCTCGGCGTTCATCAAGGCCGAAGTCGAAAAATTCGCGAAACTCGCCAAGGCGGCTGGCGTCAGGCCGGAGTAGCTATCCAGGCTGATCCGGGGTCGGACCCACCCAACACGTTGATATGGAGAAATATTCGCGCAACGTTGGGGTGGTTCAGGCACAAGATTAGAAGGGGCCCGGCTAGGTGTTGTACTCGCTGAATTTGGGAATCGCCGCGGGTTCGACGTACCACGGCGCCCGCGAATCCCAGAAAATGCTGTTCTCCGGGCGCCTCCCCGGGTCCTGGTCCAGTAAGCCTGCCGGCACGAGATAATCGTCGCGTTCGCGGATCTTGTGCGGAACGCGCGTGCCGCAACGGCTGCAGAACCAGACCGAGAAACGCTTCGCGCCCGGGAGATCGAAGCGGGTGATCAGCGATTCGCCGGCCAGCCACTTGATCTGGTCCTGTGGAATGAAGATGTTCGCGGCATGCGCGCTGCCGCTCGCCTTTTGGCAGCGGCTGCAATGGCAGTAGCGGAAGGCTGACAGCGGCGGCGTGATCTCGAATTTCACTCCCCCGCACAGGCAGCTTCCTGTTATCGCTTCGGATTGCATCGGGATTCCCTTTCGGATGGTTGGACTGTGCGCCGACCCCATTTATTCATCAAGTCATCCGCGAAGCCGGCATCGGCGAAGAGTAGCGGCCGCTCGCAATGCCCGCGTGCGGCACCTTTTTCTGAAACTTCGTTATGCCGTCCCTCGGCAAGGACGCAGCCGGGCGTTACGCCGGAGCGACAATCAGCGCTTCGCTGCGCTGGCCAGGGGGGCGGGCTTCGAGATCCCGTAGCCCTGGGCGAAGTCGATTTCGAGCTTTCTGAGCAATGTCAGCGTCGGCGCGGATTCGACGTATTGCGCAATGGTCTGCACGTCGAACGACCGGCACGCGCGGGCCGCGGTCCTGACTTCCGCCGCCGCCGCCTCGTTGGTCGCGAGGTTCCGGATCAGTCCGCCGCCGATCTTCAGGAAATCCGCGCGCAGTTCCTTGATCGGCTTGAACGCAATGCTGTCGTCGTCCATCGCGCCGACCGAGATGTGGCAGCCGATTTTCTTGAAGTTTTCGGCGAGTGCCTGCGCGCTTGCCGGAAAATCGGCTTCCTTGCCCGGGAATTCGAAACACAGGCAGTCGCCGGGCACCTGCTCCCTCCCGAGCTCTTCGCTGACGAACGAACAGAACTCCTTGTCGGCAAACGTGCCGCTGCACAGATTCAGGTGCGCGATGCCCCATTCCCCGGGGCGCTTCTTCCCGAACGAATTGAGAAGCCTGTGCACCACGTAGCGGTCGAGCTGGGGCCCCAGATTGTAGTAATCAAGCATCGGCAGGAACGTTCCCGGCGGGGCGAGGTGTTGCTCTTCCTCCTGCAGCCGCACAAAGACCTCGAAGTGCGGTTTCTTGTCCCCTGCGGGCAGCAGCCGCACGATCGATTGGCCGTAGAGGATGAACTCTTCCTCGGCAAACGCTTTGCGCAATTTTTCCTGCGGCTTGTCCCAGCCCGAGATCGTGCCGGCGAGGCTGACCAGGTAGCGCTGCTCGGTATCGCTGTCTGACATCGTCAATTTCCGTTACTGCTTCGGTGATTGACATTCTAGGCATCCGCAGAAAACAAAAGCCAGCGATTATTTCGCCTCATCGACGCGCGAGAGGCCGAAATTCTATCAAATTGATCGATTTTTCCGGAAAAATCGGAGAATCGGCACGGCGGCGGAAAAACCGGAAAACTCAGGCTCCGCCGCCCACCATCCGCACTTCGCGCTGCGGAAACGGTAAGGCGATGTACCGAGTAAATCGCCGGCACAAATCGCAAATCCAAATCGAAATCGCCGGGGTCAAATCTAGCTTCATAGCATAGACAGACCACGGTTTCGCCACGGTTATCGCCCTGGAACCCAATCCCCATGCGGCTTTGCGGAAGCCGGGAGGGCGCGAGATCGGGAGGTCGGAGGTGGTTTATTCCCTCTCCCGCGTTCCCGCCCTCACGCTCTCCCGCCCTGGATGCCGCGTTGTACCAGCAGCGCCTTTATCTTCGGTTCCGGCTTCCAGTAGTTCGGTCCCTTGAGAAATTTGCCGTTCGCGTCGTAAATCGGGTTGCCGTTCGCGTCCAGCTTGCTTTCGTTGCTGTCCATGATGACGTCCAGCACTTCTTCCAGCGGCAGGCCGTACTTCAATGCCTCGGACCGGCAGTACACGATGATGTCGCCCAGCAGGTCGGCGATCGCAACCGCGATGTCGGCCGCGCTGTCGCCGTTTTTCGAAAGCTCGACGATTGCGTCGATTTCGTGCACTTCGTCGAGCAGGGTCGCCTTGAATTTGACCAATCGGTCCCGCACGTCCGCGGGCACCGCTGGACGGTCGCTGGCGGGGAGTTTGTACATCGCGTTCATCGCGGCGATGCGTTGCGCAAATGGTTTTGTCATGTTGGCGATATTAATCATGTATAAATGGTCGGAGTCATTTCCGCATCGCGCCGCGCGTCTAAATCGCGTCGCACACCGCGGAAGTCACGATTGCGGTGGTGGCCTCGCCGCCAAGATCGGGGGTGAGGATTTTCTGGGCGGTGACGGCTTCGATCGCCTGCATCAAGCGCGCCGCGGCATCCTTCTCGCCCAGGTGTTCGAGCATCATGGACGCGGTCCAGAACGTGGCGACCGGATTGGCGATGCCCTTGCCGGTGATGTCGAACGCCGAGCCGTGAATGGGCTCGAACATCGACGGGAATCTGCGCTCGGGGTTTAGATTCGCGGTCGGCGCGATGCCGAGGCTGCCGGAGAGCGCAGCGGCGAGATCGGACAGCACGTCGGCGTGCAGATTGGTGGCGACGATCGTATCGAGCGTGCGCGGTTTCAACACCATCAGCGTCGTCATCGCATCGACCAGCACGCGCTGCGTCTGGACGTCCGGAAAATCCTTCGCGACTTCGTAGAAAATCTCGTCCCACATCACCATGCCGTGGCGCTGCGCGTTGGATTTGGTGACCAGCGTCAGGTGTTTGCGCGGGCGTTTCCTGGCAAGCTCGAATGCGAAACGGTGGATGCGCGCGACGCCATTGCGCGTGAACACCGACGTTTCCGTCGCGAGTTCCTCCGGCAGCCCCTTGTGCACGCGGCCGCCGCTGCCGGAATATTCGCCTTCGGAATTCTCGCGGATGACGACCCAGTCGATGCCTTCGCCGCCCGTGAGCGGACTCGTGATGCCGGGCAGCACGCGCGCCGGCCGCACGTTCGCATACTGGTCGAAACCCTGGCAGATCGGCAGCCTGAGGCCCCACAGCGATATATGGTCGGGCACGTCGGGCGCGCCGACCGCGCCGAAGAAAATCGCGTCGAATTTCTTCAGCCGGTCGAGCCCGCCTTCCGGGATGTAGTAGCCGTGCTGCTTGTAGTAATCGCTGCTCCACGGGAAATGCTCGACGTTCAACTTGAAGCCGCGGGCGCGCGTCGCGAGCACTTTGAGCACATCGAGTCCGGCGGCAATGACTTCGGTACCGATGCCGTCGCCGGGGATGGCGGCAATTTTGTATTCGCGCATGTGCTTCGCCGTGAAAGGTGAAAAGTGAAAAGTGAAAGGGGAAGGGCGAAGCGTAACGGCTCACCGCCTATTTGTCATCCTCTGCGGCCGCCGCAGCGTGTAAAATCCGATTTTGCCCATCGCGTCCCGTCCATTGAAAATCCTTGCGCTCGAAACTTCGACCGAACTGTGTTCCGCGGCCTTGTGGCTGGATGGGAAGGTCGACGCATGCGAGGCCCTTGCCGGCCAGCGCCATTCCGAGCTGCTGCTGCCGATGATCGACGCGCTGCTCGTGAATCACGGGCTCAAAGCCGCTGATCTCGGCGGTATTGCGTTCGGCGCCGGCCCCGGCTCCTTTACCGGGCTGCGCATCGCGTGCGGCGTCGCGCAGGGCATTGCATTCGGCACCGGGGTGCCGGTGGCCGGAATCAGCACACTGCTCGCGCTTGCTGCAGCCTCGCGCGCCGAACGCGTAGTATGCTGTATCGATGCGCGCGTGGGCGAGGTCTATTACGCCGCTTATGAAAAGCGCGGCGACGCGTGGCATACGGTGCATGAACCGGGCCTGTACGAGCCGGAAGCGGTACCGGATTTGCCCGCCGGTGCGTGGACTGGCTGCGGCAGCGGTTTTGCCGTTTACCGTGCGGCGCTCGAGAGCCGCTACGCCGGCAGGCTTGAGCGCGTGATCGATGATCTCGCGCCGCACGCAAGGCAGATCGCGACGCTTGCGGCGGCCGAGTTCGAGCGCGGCAACGCGGTTGCCGCCGAGCGCGCGGCTCCGCTTTACGTGCGGAACAAGGTTGCGCTGCCGATTAACGAGCGCGGCAAGATCACGCTGCGGCAAGGCGACGAACGATGAGCGCGCTCCTCGACAATCTGCCGCTCTACCGCCGCATGACGGCCGACGATCTCGACATCGTGGTCGCGATCGAGAACGAGGTCTACCCGCATCCGTGGACGCGCGGCAATTTCAGCGATTCGCTCAACGCCGGCTATCACTGCTGGATCATGGAGCTCGCGGGCGAAACCGTCGGCTACAGCGTGGTCATGATCGCAGCCGGCGAAGCGCACCTGCTGAATCTGAGCATAGCCGCCGCATGGCAGCGCCGCGGGCTCGGCCGCGAGATGCTCGATTTCCTGGTCAAGTTCGCGCGCGATTTTCTCGCGCACAAGATTTATCTCGAAGTGCGGCCGTCGAATATCGCCGGGCGCAGGCTGTACGCGGGCGCGGGTTTCAGTGAAATCGCGCAGCGGCGCGGCTACTATCCCGCGCCGCCGGGCCGCGAAGACGCCGTCATCATGGAACTCGAGTTGAAATGAGCTCGCGGCGCGAAGAAATACTGAAAGAACTCGGCCTGTGGCCGGTGTGGCGCCTGCGCACCGCCGCCGCTTCGCCGGCCGAACCCGCAGCGCCACCGCAACCACCAGCTGCTGCGCGAGTTGCGCAAAGCGCGCCGGCGCCGGTCAAACCGGCCGGCGCTCGCGCGCCGGTTGAGCCGGCACCTGCGCTGCCGCTCGACGCGCGCGCCGCCGAAATCATGCGCATGGACTGGCCGCAGTTGAAAGCGAGCGTTGCCGGCTGCACGGCGTGTCCGCTGCATCAGGGGCGTAACAAGACCGTCTTCGGCGTCGGCGACGAGCAGGCCGAGTGGCTGTTCGTCGGCGAGGGACCAGGGGCGGACGAGGATGCGAAAGGCGAGCCGTTCGTCGGCCAGGCCGGCAAGCTGCTCGATAACATGCTCGCCGCGATCGGACTCAAGCGCGGAGAAAACGTTTACATCGGTAATATGGTCAAATGCCGCCCTCCCGGCAATCGCAATCCCGAGCCGCTGGAAGTGTCACAGTGCGAGCCGTATCTGCACCGCCAGATCGCGCTGATCAAGCCCAGGCTGATCGTCGCGCTCGGCAAGGTGGCGGCGGTCAACCTGCTGCGGCGCGAGGCGACGATCGCGAGCCTGCGCGGCAAGGTGCTCGAATACCAGGGCATACCGCTGATCATTACCTACCATCCGGCGTACCTGCTGCGCAGCCTGCCCGACAAGGCCAAAGCGTGGGAAGACCTGTGTTTTGCGGCCGAGACGATGAAGAACTTGCAAAGCGCGCAAGCCGCCCCCATTTAACCTGCGATTCGATTCTTCTTGAGAGGAGCGATCCATGAAACGATTATTTGTTGTGCTGACGTTACTCGTTGCGACGCTGGGACTCGGCGGCTGCGGCTACAACACGATGCAGGCCGGGGATCAGCAGATCAAGGCGACCTGGGCCGAGGTGGTGAACCAGTATCAACGGCGCGCCGATCTCATTCCCAACCTCGTCGAAACCGTGAAAGGCTTCGCCGGCCAGGAACAGGCGGTGCTGCTCGGCGTCACCAACGCGCGCGCCAAGGTGGGCTCGATCCAGGCGACCCCCGAGCTCGTCAACGATCCCGCGGCGTTCCAGAAATTCACGGCGGCGCAGGGCGAACTTACTTCAGCGTTGTCGCGCCTGATGGTGGTGGTTGAAAGATATCCCGAACTCAAGTCCGACCGCAATTTCCGCGATCTGCAGGCGCAGCTCGAAGGCACGGAAAACCGCATCACGGTCGCGCGCAACCGCTACATCAAGTCAGTGCAGGAGTACAACACGACGGTCGTGCAGTTCCCCACCAATCTTACCGCGATGATTTTCGGCTTCAAGGAGAAGCCGCAATTCACGGTCGAGAACGAGAAGGCGATCGCCACGCCGCCGAAAGTCGATTTCGGTAAGCCCGCCGCGCCAGCGCAGGAACCGGCGAAGGCCGCCATTCCGCCGAGCCCGCCGAGCGAATACAGCAAGTAAATCCGTCGCTCATTACATGCCGATGAATCAGGACTTGTCCCGGCGCATCTGGCCGCGGGCCCTGCTCGCGGTGTGCGCGCTGCTCGCGTCATGGCTCGCGCTCGCCGACGTGGCGGTGCCGCCGCTGAAGAGCCGCGTCACCGATCTCACCGCCACGCTTACCTCCCAGCAGCAGGCGACGCTCGAGCAGACACTGGCCGCGTTCGAGAGCCGCAAGGGCAGCCAGGTCGCAGTGCTGATTGTGCCGACGACGCAGCCCGAAGTCATCGAGCAGTATTCGATCCGTGTTTTCGAGCAGTGGAAGCTCGGCCGCAAAGGCGTCGACGACGGCGTGCTGCTGGTGGTCGCCAAGAACGATCGCAAGCTGCGCATTGAAGTCGGCTACGGTCTCGAAGGCGTGCTCAACGATGCGACCGCCAAGCGCATCGTTGAAGAAGACATCGTGCCGCACTTCAAGCAGGGCGATTTCAACGGCGGCATCAGCGCCGGCGCCGAGCGCATCATCAAGGTCATCGACGGCGAACCGCTGCCGCCGCCGAAGAGCCGTCCGCAGTCGGGCGGCGGCATCGATTTTGAAACGTTGCTAATCTTTGGCTTCATCCTGGTGGTCGTTGTCGGCGGCATTCTGCGCGCCATCTTCGGCAGATTCA
>JAHFRL010000136.1 GCA_023266235.1 Betaproteobacteria bacterium | reverse complement strand
CGGACGCGCACATCCGAGCAGCAGCGGAATGTCGGGCAATTCGGCGCGTGCGTCGCCAAAGAACTGACCGACCTGATGCGGATCAGGGGTTGCAAAAGGACGGCCGGCGGGCGCGTAGAACGGCATCACCACCACCAGCACCAGTGCCGCAGGCTGGTGGCGCTTGACGATCTCGAGCGCGCTCCATTCGCCGAGCAACTTGCCGTAGTGCAGTCCGATCACGATGTGCGGCACGACCTTGAGCGACGTGGCGACGAGGCTTGCGAGCGAACGCTCGAAATCATCGACGCCGCGGCGCAGATGGTAGACCTGGGAAATCGTATCCTGCGCGCCGATCACGTCCATCATCGCGGCGTCGATGCCGGCGTCTTCCATCGAGAGCGCGATGTCGTGGTCAACCAGCGCCGTGTGCAGTGCGATCTTGAACGCCGGGAACGCCCGTTTGATGCGGCGGATGACCGGATAGAACGCGTCGTATTCGACTTCGTCGCGCCGGTTCGAGCCGCCGGAGAGCAGCATGCCGCGCGCGCCGCGCTCGATCTCGCGGTTAACGACCCTCCACAACTCGCCGGGCGTGCGCGCGGGGATCATCGGCTCGAGGATCTTCGCCTTGCAGTGGTCGCACGCGAGCTCGCAATCGCCGCTGGTGATCGACACCGCCGGCCACGCGTTCTTGCCGCAGCCCGCGAGCTCCGAAGTCGCGTAGGCCTTGAAGGTGGGCGTATAGAAATTGATGCGCCCGACGTGCTCGCCGCGCAACGCGGGGTGGCGGCGCTGCATCGCGGCAGTGAGCCCCGCGTCGAGCCCGACGCCGTCGAGCGGTTCGATTTGACGGGCGATTTCAAGCCAGTCAGTCATGGTCAGACGGCAAGATCGACGCAGACAGGATGATTATTCCGCCTTCGCTTCGCGCAGGCCGCGCTGGGCGAGGAAGTCCCCGAACGAGCTCCGTTTGTACGCGCCGCCCGCGACGTAAAGGTCGAACTGCATGAAAGCTTCGACCGGGGTGCGCGAACCGCGTCGCATCAGTATTTCCTGGCCGTCGGGGCTCATGAACATCCACGCCGGGACCGGGCTCGACCGGAGCCGCTTGATGGCGTCAGTACGCGTCAGCTTCTCGCCGCCCGGCAGCGCGATCACGTCGTCCGGATTGCCGCGGATATCAAAATAGGCAAGCACGTAATGGTCGACATAGCGTTTGCGCAGCGCGTCGGACGCGAACGTGCGCTTGTTCGCGTATTCGCAGTACCGACAGTTGGCAAAGCCGAAATAAACGAACATGGGTTTGTTTTCGCGTTTCGCCACGCGCACCGCTTCGTTGAAATCGACGAACGGCCACCCGTCCGGGGCTTTCGCCGGCGCCACACCCGGCAGCAAGCAAAGGGCGATTGCCAGCGCACAGGATTTGATCAGCGCATGCATCGGTTCGGCTGTAATATGAACGGCGCGCCGGCTAAGCGGGTTGGCAGCCGGCGAAGCTTTCGGCATTCATTTTCGCCTCAAATGCGCTCGCCGCAGCGCCGCCGGTAACCAGCGCCGCCGAATCGGCATCCCAGTTGCTGGGCTTGAGCCTGACCATCCAGCCCGCGCCGTAAGGATCAGAGTTGATGGTCGCCGGCGCCGCGGTGAGCGCGGCGTTGACCGCGACCACTTCGCCGGCGGCCGGTGTTTTGACCGGGCCCACCCACTTGCCCGATTCGACCGTAACCGCCGATTTGTTGAGATCGATAGACCTGCCGACTTTCTTCGGCGTGCACGACACGATCTGCCCGGCGAGCGCGGCGGCGTACGCGGTCATGCCGATGACGACACTGCCGTCCGCTTCGCGCCGTGCCCACACGTTGTTCTCGACGTTGTAATACAAGTCGTCCGGAAAGTTGCAGCCTTTGATTGAAGCCATGGTTCTTCCTTCGCACTAGAAAAAAAGCGCTTTGTCGCAGCTCAGGATCAGGTCCGCGAGCGCGCCGCCGCTCGATATCTCGTCCACCTCGGGTATCACGTTCGTCACTTCGATGTCGTAGCCGGGCAACGCCGGCCGGCACAGATGGAACGTGGCTCCCGCCGCTTTCGCGTCGCGCATGAACTCGATTATTTTCTTCCCCCCATCCAGTGCCGTCAAATTATCGGGCACGCCCTGCTGGCAAAGCTTCACGCCCTCCATGGTGAAGAAGACCTTGACGCCGGCATCCATCGAGGCCAGCAGCGCCGCCATGAAAAACGGCGTCGCGCAGCGCTGTGGCGTCGACGGGCCGCTCGTCATCACGATGACGACCGACTTCGCTTCGTTGTCGAGATAGTGTTGTTCAGCCATCAGACGGCCAGTCGTTTGCAGTGAATGTCCTCATTGCGGACACGGGCGCAATAGCCGTCGCGCGCCGACTCGCCGGTGACGAGGCCGGCGAGCGCCTGTGCGAGCGGCGCCATCGGCCTGACGCGTGCGATCCACGCCCCGTATGGGTGTTGGTTGAGCAGCGCCGGTTGTTCGAGGACTTCGGGATTAGCCGCATCTATGGTGCACTCGAACGGATTGGGCACCGGTCCTGCCCACTTGCTGCTCTCGATCGTCGCCACCGGTTTGCCGGCCGGCCGCAGCGTGCCGGGCCGTCGCACCCGCACATGCATGATCTTGCCGGCAATGGTTTGCGCAATGTCGGTCATGCCGATGGCGAGCGTGCCGTCGTCCTCGACGCGCACCCAGATCTGGAATTCGACATCGTAGTAAAGCTCAGGATGGAACTCGCAGCCATTGCACAGCATATACGTAAAGGGTGAGGGGTGAAGGGCAGCCCTCTCCCCCGTCACCGGGGGAGAGGGCTGGGTGAGGGGGATCACCCTTCACTTTTCGCCCTTCACTCAGATAACCCCTTTTTCATTCAAGAAATCCAATGAGTCGCTGATGTTCTCGTGGATCGCGAGCTTGCGCGCTGACAGCCCGAGCGCCAAACCGAGCAGTTGGGTGAAATAGAGGATTTTCACGTTGGTCTTGATGCCGAACTGGGTTTCGGCGCGGATCTGGTGCATCTCGAGCCCGGAATGGCAGGTCGGGCATTCGGTTGCGATCACCTCGGCGCCGGACTCCTCGGCCGCCTGCAGCAGGTTCAGCACGAGTTGCGTCGAGGTATCCGAATCCGACAGCGTGTGCGCGCCGCCGCAGCATGCGGTCTTCAACGGAAAATCGACGTTGACCGCGCCCGCCGCCGCGAGCAGATCGTCCATGTAATGCGGCTGGTGCGACGACTCCGAACCCGGCCCCTGGTCTTTCTCCGGGAAAATCTGGCGCGGCCGCGTATACATGCAGCCGTAGTAGTTGGCGATCCTGATGCCGTTCAGGTTCTTCCTGATGCGCTGCTTGATGCCGTCGGCGCCGATTTCCTCCATCAGCCATTCGAGCAGATGGATGGTGCGCACGTCGCCCTTGTAGACCGGGTCGCCGGCCTTGCGCGCGAGATTCTGCACCGTTTGCATGGTCGCGGCCGAGGTCGCGCATTCGTACTCGGCTTTCTTGAGGTTGTGGTAGCAACCGTTGCACGGCGCCATCACGGTGTCGAAGCCCATTTTTTCGGACGCAATCGCCATGTTGCGCGCCGACATGTAGGTCTGGAGCATCGGATGGATGTTCTTTACCTCCATCGCCCCGCAGCAGTTCCAGTCCTGCAGGTTCACCATCTCCAGGTTGAGTTCCTTGACCAGCGCGCGCGTCGAGCGGTCGTACGGCCCGCCGGAGCCTTCGAGCGCGCAGCCTGGGTAATACGCAACTTTTGCCATTTGCCTCACTTAACCAAAACGAAAAAGCCTCACCGCAGAGGACACGGCAAAGCTGTTGCAGCAATCAACCGCGCGCAAGCCGCTTCTGCTCTTCGACGTACTGCCGCAGCACCTCGCCGGTGCACCCCCACGATTTGGTGCGCGGCTTGACGAGCATTGCCCAGCCCATTTTGAGCGGCCCCAGAATCGGCAGCCGCGCGAGGAACGCGCCGATGCGGCCCTCACGCAGCAGCGGCAGGTTGTTCATGCGCGCGACCATGATGCCGAGCCAGCCGGACTTCACCAGCGCGACGATATCCTGCCCGGTTTTCCTGAAGAAATTCATTATGACCTCGGTATCCTCGATGCGGCCGCGCTCGAGGCACTGACGCGTGAACTCCTCGTCGAACTTGGTCGAGCTCGATACCGGCACGTGCCCCTCGTCCTCGAGCCAGTGCTGCAGCGCTTTCATCACGCCCTCCGGGCGCACGTCCTTAGGGCAGATGTTGGTGCATTTGTTGCACGACACGCACTGCCAGATGATGTCCTTGTCCTTGAGCAGCTCCTCTTTCAGGCCGATGTTGACGAGATAGATCCAGTAGCGCGGATTGAAGTCGGTGTTGATCGCGTAGACCGTGCACGAGTTGGTGCACGAGCCGCACTGCCAGCAGCGGTGCACGTTTTCGCCGCCGCCGTAGCCCTGGATCGTCTGCTGGAAATCCGGATCGTAGTCGCTGATGTAGCGCGGTTTGATCATGGTGTTCCAGTGGCCCGACACGTCGATGCCGTCGACCACCAGCTTGTCGGTGGTCAGCAGGTCTGCAGGCGCGATCAGCGATTTTTCATGGATAGGCATTCACTGCACCTCAATCCTCGATCCTGACTCATCAACCCTGCTTTTCTTGACGCGGCTCAAGCCGGCACGGCGTGCGCCGTCGACGCCCAGCAGCTTGGCGAGCTGTTCGTGCGGCGTGGTACCGCGCCCGAAATCGGCGCCCAGGCTGCCTTCGGCGACCGAGCGCAGGTAGTTCGTGTACGCCTGCCCCAGCATCAGATCGATCCACAGCGGCAGGTCCCGATAAATACCCTCGGTGCGCAGTTGATCGACCAGCCAGGCGCGTGCGCCTTCAAACATTTCAGGAGCGTTGGTCAGCGGAATTTCCTTCAGCGTGTCGTTGCCGCGGATGAATTCGCGCAGCGCGCCGCTTTGCGTCGATTGGTCCCACACCCAGCGTGTCATCAGCGGGAACTTGTCGGGATCGCTGAAGTGCAACAGCTCGGCAGCGAAATCCCACGCCGCACGCCGCAATTTGTTCGCGGCTTTGATGCTCGCGCGGTCCATGCCCGCAGTGCCCGGCATCGCATCGACGAACGCCTGCAACCGCTCGGCGACCGGCAGCGCACCGCGCACAAGCTGCGCGAGCGCCGCCAGCACGGTTGCCGCGCCGGCAGCCTCCAGCGCCGGATACAGCCTGCGCCGCGCGGTGAATACCTGGTCGAGCAACAATTCGACTTCGTCCAACTCCGCGGCTTGCTGCGAGAGCTCGAGGACAGATGCGATCGAGCGCTGCTTCGCCTGCAGCCGCTCGATCAACGCCGCGGCGCCGCCGGCGCCTGCGGATTGCGCGACGAGGCTATCGAAATAGTGTTTGAAAATCTGGCTGTCGAGCGCGATCGGCAGCGGTTGCGGCACGACCGTATCGCCCGCGACCGCCAGCGTTTGCGCAGGGGGCTGTTTTTTGAACCACAGCATAGTCGCGCTCGTTCAGGACCGCGGCTCACGCCGCCTTTTGCGCAACAGCGCTCAAATCGCCGACCGCACGCATCGCCATTGCCAGGCCATGCGAGACACAGGTATCAATGTCTTCAGGTCCAAGCGCGGAGCCGCCGACGTAAATGCCGCGGCGCGTGCTCGCGAAGCTCGAAGTGTAATGCTCGCCGCGATCGATAAAGCCGTGTTTCTCGAGCCCGACGCCGAACACCTTGGCGATCTCGGGATTGTCGAGATTGGGGTCCATGCCGATCGCGTGCACCACGAGATCGAACGGAATCACGATCGGGCGCTTGACCAGCGTGTCCTCGGCCTTGACCAGCAGTCGCTGGTCGGGGCCTTGGGTGACTTCGGCGATGCGCGCCTTGACGTACTTGATGTGGAACTCCTCCTGCGAGCGCCAGTAATACTTGTCTTCGTAGAGGCCGAAGGTACGGATGTCCATGTAGTAAATGTAGACGTCGGTCTTGGGCGACAGCTCCTTGATCTCCATCGCGAGGTTGCACGACACCGTGCAGCAGATCTTCGAGCACCATTCGCGGCCGATCTGGCGGTCGCGCGAGCCGACGCACAGCAGGATGCACACGCGTTGCGGCACGCGGCCGTCCGACGGACACGCGATCTTGCCCGCGCCCACCATCTGCTCCACCTGAGTGGTCGTCACCACGTCCTCGTAAGTGCCGAAACCCCATTCGGGCTTGTTGATCGAATCGAAATGCGTGAAACCGGTGCCGAGGATCACCGCGCCGGCATTGATACTCTGGCCGTCAGCCAGCGTGGCGGTGAACCCGCCGAATTCGCCGTCGAGCCTGGCAACCCTGGTCCCTTTATGCACCGTCACGAGCGGGTTGTCGGTAACGCGCTTGACCATGCGGCCAAGCGCGTCCTTCGCCCACTCGCCGGACGGCACCAGCTTGGCATAGCGCGACAGGATGGGCGCGCCACCGAGCACGTTTTCCTTCTCGATGAGCGCCACCTTCCTGCCAACCGAGGCGATGCCGGCGGCGGCTGACAGCCCGGTCGGGCCGGCGCCGACGATCAATACCGTGTCATTCATATGTGCTCCGTGAGCGGTGAGGGGTGAGGCGTGGGGAGAAAAAACAACGCGGCGGTTTACTCTTCACTCCTTGCTTCTCACTTGCTGATTGCCAGCGCGGGGTCGTAGAGATACTCGATGCGGCCCGCTTCGACTTCCTTCAGATACGCCTCGAAATTCTTTTTCGCCTCCAGCCACGAGATACCCATTTTCTCGACCACTTCCTCGCATGGGCTCGCGTGCCATTGCAGCTGCACGATCTTGAACGGGTCCGCCCCGCACGCGAGCGCGGCGAATTGGATGTCGGCCATGATCGGCATCGAGTAGTTCTGGCCGTGCGCCTTGCCGATCCACTGGTTCTTGTCCATGGTGGTGATGCAGCCGGTGTCGATGCCGAGCATCACGTCGGCATTGGCTTCCTGGCGCGCGACCTTGATCTTGCGGTCCATGGTGAACGAGCGCGTGAACTCACGCTCGGAAATGATGTGGCGAAAACCGAACCCGCAGCAGTCGTACCACGTCGAGTAGTCGATTACCTGCGCGCCGAGAGCCTGCGCGATCGAGGTGCCGACCGCGGTGCGGTTGCCGTCGAGCACGGTGTCGTCATAGATCGCGTCCTCGTGCACCATCTTGTAATAGTGGCAGGCGGTGTGCACCGTTGCGCGAATATGGGAAACGTCGATCTTCTGCAGCTCGGAGGCGATGCGGTTCCTCATCACGTGCACCCACTCCGAGTAGTGCACGATCTCCTCCGGGATCACGATCTTGCCGTCGACCAGCCGCCCGATCTTGGCGAGGATTTTCTTGACGCGTTCGCGCAGTTGCGGCGACTCGATCAGGTACTTGCGCACTTCCTTGTAGTTGCCGTACGAAGTGCCGCAATGTACCAACGGGAAGAAGTGTCCGAGCTCATGGCCGTGCTGCTTGCCCGACACGTAGGCCTGATGAAAGTTGCGCAGGAACACCGCGGACAGCGATTCGAGATTGCCGACGCCCGAGCCGTGGTAGTTCCACGCCGTGCACGAAGTCTGGTCGGTCTCGTCGAGATAATCCCTGCCCGGCACATGGCCGAGCTTGTTCATGGTCCACAGCAGCGCGGTCGGATAGCCGGGGATATTGCCGCACTGGCCGCACGACTTGTGGTGCCATAGCTGCAGGGTCGGGATCTTCTTGTTCCAGCCGAACAGCGTCTTGACGTCGACCGGGCGGTGCGCGTCCGACACGCGGTGGACGATGATCTCGCCCTCTTTTTCGAGTTGCCACATGTGATCGCGCACGTCGTCCATGCGGTCCGCCAGATCGAGGGTGCGGCGGTCGACGTGCTTTTCCACCCAGGCGGTCGCCTTGGCGGCGTCCTCGGGGGACAGGTTGGTCGGCTGAAAAAACGCGCCGTGGCCGGCAATGCCGGAGCCGTCGCTTGGATGTAGGTCTGTGCTCATGTCTACCCCGTTAGGTGGATAAACGGTAAACGGTGAACGGCAAACAGCCAGTTCTCATCCGTTCACCGTTCACGGTTCACTCTTTGTCGGACTGCTCTGCGAGCAGGTCTTCATATTCTTCACGCTTCTCATCGATGAAGTCTTCAATGACGTCGTAAAGATTCTCGTCCATCGTCTCGAGCGATTTCAGCACGCCGGTCATCTCCCAGATCGTATACATCTCGACCGAGGTTTTGAGCGACATCTCCCACGCGGTGTCGGTGGTCTGCAGCGTGCGCACCGGGATCGCCATGCGCAGCGTTTTGAGGTCGCCCTGGACCTTCTGAATATTGGGGCCCCAGTCCGGGAAGTGGTCGGGCTGGATCATGTCGGGCGAGAGCTGGTTGCCGGTCGTGATCAGTTTCAGCATCACGCGCCCGAACGGCCGCAGCACGTCTTTCGCCGATTGCATGCCGTGCTTGATCGCGACTTCACGCATGATCGCGATCAAACCGCCGGGCGAGTTCTTGAACGGGCAGCGCGCGGCGCAGGTCATGCATTGCGCGCACGCCCAGATTTTTTCCTGCATCGCGTCGTAGGTCTGCTCGACGTTTTCGGTCCACAGCAGCTGCACGATCTCGCGCGGGCTGAAATCGTAGAAATGCGCAGCCGGGCAGGTCGCGGTGCAGATACCGCAGTTCAGGCAGCCGTTCAGCTCATGGTCATAGCGCAGATCGGACTTGATGTCCTCGACGATCTCGTGCATTTCGGCATAGGTGGCCATGAGTCGTTCCGATGCAGGCGGGTGTGACGGCTATTTCTTCTTCATGAAGAAAATGAATTCGTTGCTGGCGGTTTCCGAGGCCAACAGTTCATTGCCGGTCTGCTTGGAGAACGCCTGGAAGTCCTTCACCGACCCGGGGTCGGTGGCGAGAATCCTGAGCACCTGGCCGGTCGTCATGTCGGTCAGCGATTTCTTGCAGCGCAGGATCGGCAATGGGCAGTTCAGTCCCCGCGCATCGAGCTCCTTGTCGAAATTCATCCTTCGCTCCTCACAAAATTAGTTTAGAATGAAACTCTAATATACGGTCATTGGCCGACCGGCGCAAGAACAATAGCCGCACCGCATCGAGCTGTCTCAGCCGGTGGCAGCTCACCCGCCTGCTCCGGCAATCCCCCGTGAAGGATGAAGATTATAGTGCCTAATCTGCGTCGGCGCGGCGGGCGAATTCCCACACTTAAGCCAGGGGCATTCACTGCGGCCGCGTGCCACACCGCCGCGACTGCGTAGCGCGCAAGGCGACGCATAGCGAAGTTGGATTAGGATGGGCCCTGCATGCGCGGTCGTCGCGCGTTCGGCCGATAGAAGCGTGAACCATGGAAAAACAGGATTTCAAACCCGACACGCGCTACACCATCAGCTGGCGCAACCCCGCCGGCAAGGTGCAGCCGGCGCAGATCTATGTGTACCGCGCCCATGACAAGTTCATGGTCGCACGCATGGCGAGCGAGGCCGGGGTGCTGCGCAGGATCGGTTACGACGAGGTGCTCAGAGTGGCAAAAGAATCGCCGGTCGAACCCGCTGCCCGGCTCGGCCTGCCGGCGGCGCTGCTGGATGAGAAATTCTGGCGCGACCGCGTCATGCTCGAGCACTACGCATCGTCGCCCGCGGCGGGAAAATAAGCGGGCAAGTGAGCGCGCGCAAGCCGCGGCAGAAGCAGCGGGTCAGAAAACGCTGATATTCTTGTCGGCAAGCAGCTGCGACAGCCGCGTGTTGGCCATCGACAACCGGTCGACCAGGATTTCGAGGAACGCGCCGTTGAAATTATGGCGGCACAGCTCGGAGGCCTGCGCCAGGGACTCCGATTTGATTTCGATCGCCGTAATGTCGGTCGAAGCAGTGACGCTGGCGTTGCGCTGGAACGGTTTCTTGCCGAGATAGGCCATTTCGCCGAAGCAGTCGCCGGCGCGCAGCACGTTGAGCAGCTTGTCCTGCTTGGTGATCTTGACTTCGCCCGCGGCAAGGATGAAGAGCGACTTGCCGATATCGCCTTCCTTGAGCAGCACATGGCCAGGGCTGCACTTGTTCCAGGTGGTGACGCGCAGCACCTCCCATAATTCGACGTCATCGAAGTTTTTGAAGAAAGTCAGCTGGCGCAGCGCGTTGAATTTCTCGCTGTCCGGTATGCTTTTCTCGGGTTTCTGCAGATTGCCGAATACGGCGACCAAGTCGTGCGAAACTTCTTCCCACGTCTGATAGCGCTCGCGAGTATTCTTCTGCAGCGCGCACTTGACTATCGCATCCAGCTGCGGGGGCACTTCGGTACGCAGGGCGCTGGGCGCCGGTGCCTCGGCGTTGATGATCTGATAGATCATGCTGTAGTTGTTGTTGCCCTGAAACGGCAGCTTCCCGGTCAGCATCTGGTACAGCACCACGCCGAGCGAGAAAATATCGGTCTGGTGCGTGAGCGCCTGTTCCTTCACCTGCTCGGGCGACATGTAGGCGGGCGAGCCGATGCCTGTGATCTGGGTGGTTTCGGTGGCCGACGTCAGCGCCGCGCCGAAATCGGTGATCTTGATGTCGTTCTCGCCCGACAGCATGATATTGGCGGGCTTGATGTCGCGGTGGATCACGCCCTGCTTGGCGGCGTAGTCAAGCGCCTTGGTGCACTTGAAAACGATCTCGATCACCTTGTTGATCGGCAGCAGGTGCTCGGCGCGGCTGTACTGCTCAAGCGTAGTGCCGTCGACATACTCCATCACGATGTAGCTCGCCTCGTCGTCGGCGACCGCGTCGTAAATGCTGACGATGTGCGGGTGCGACAGCTTGCCGGCGAGCGACGCCTCGGTCAGGAACAGCTTCTTGTAACGCTTGCCGTGCTCCTTGTCGCCGAGCGCCTCGGCAAACACCACCTTGATCGCGACGTGGCGGTTGACGAACGGGTCGAGCGCCTCGTAGACGGCGCTAGTCGCGCCCTTCCCAAGCTCGCGGATAACCTCGTATTTGCCGATTTTATTCAACATTTAGCGCGCTGGATCCAGCCCCGCATCCCTGATCGGGACCGATATGCAAATAAATACAATACCATAAAGCGCGATGTTTGCGCCGCGTCTGATATTTGTAGCTCGAGCGGATGCTCCCAGCCGCGCACCGGCGCCATCGCCGTGACGCCCCGATTCCATGACTTATAATTATCTCTACTATTGTGTAGTATATATTACATGATTTCTGACAACACACCCTGGGTTGCGCTCGTGATCAGCCTGCCGACCCGCAACGCGACCGCCCGCATGCGCGTCTGGCGCGGTCTCAAGGCGCTCGGCTGCGGCGTGCTGCGCGACGGCGTCTACCTGCTGCCGGACTCGGCCGGCGCAACGCAAGCGCTG
This sequence comes from Betaproteobacteria bacterium, assembly GCA_023266235.1. Lineage (GTDB taxonomy): Bacteria > Pseudomonadota > Gammaproteobacteria > Burkholderiales > SG8-41 > PALSA-1004. Next base: position 1,489 of record JAHFRL010000136.1, on the reverse strand, counting down.
CAAGCGCAGGCGCTCGAGGTGCAGCGCGCGGGCGGCAGCGCGCACTTGATCAAGGTGCTCGCCCGCGATGCGCAGCAGCACGCGACATTCAGCGCGCTGTTTGACCGCACCGCCGCGTACGCATCGATCGTCGCCAAATTGCGACATTGGCTGACGCCCCGCAAGGATTTGAGGAATGCGGGGCGGGCGCGTGAACTGTCGAGGTTGCGCCGCCAGTTCGCGAACGTGGCGGCTCAGGATTTCTTCCCGGGTCGAGCGCGGGCGCAGGCGGAGGCGGCGCTCGCCGATGCGGAACGCGCGCTCGCGCGCGCGCTGTCGCCGGACGAACCGCAGCCAGCGACCGGCGATATCAAGCCCGCGCGTCGCGGCGATTACCGCGGCCATGTATGGGCGACACGCAAACGGCCGTGGGTCGACCGGCTGGCGAGCGCGTGGCTGATCAAGCGCTTCATCGACCCCAAGGCAAAGTTCGCATGGCTCGAGCGGCCGCGCGATTGCCCGTCGCGCGCGGTCGGCTTCGATTTTGACGGCGCGCAGTTCACGCACATCGGCGGGCGCGTCACGTTCGAGGTGCTGGTTGCGAGTTTTGCTCTCGAGGCCGACCCCGCGCTCGCGCGCATTGGCGCAATAGTCCATTATCTCGACACCGGCGGCATCCCGGTCGCCGAGGCAGACGGCCTGAAAAGCATACTGCAGGGCGCGCGCAACCGCATCGCCGACGATGACAAACTGCTGGCGGAAGCGCACAAGATTTTCGACAACCTTTACGCCGCGTTCCGCGAAGAGCCATCCCCATGAACGATACGCAACCGATCGCGGCGCCCGCCCCCGTAACGCTGAATGAGGCATTCTGGTACTGGCTCAAGCTTGGCTTCATCAGCTTCGGCGGCCCCACCGGGCAGATCGCAATCATGCACCAGGACTTGGTCGAGAAAAAACGCTGGATCTCCGAACGCCGTTTCCTGCATGCGCTCAATTATTGCATGGTGCTGCCGGGACCGGAGGCGACCCAGCTCGCCGCCTACATCGGCTGGCTGATGCACAAGACCCGAGGTGGCATCATCGCGGGCACCCTGTTCGTGCTGCCGTCGCTGTTCATCCTGATCGCGTTGTCGTGGATCTACATGGCGTTCGGCAAGGTGCCGGCGGTCGCGGGGATACTCTACGGCATCAAGCCGGCAGTCACCGCAATTGTGGTGTTCGCCGCGTACCGGATCGGCGAGCGCGCGTTGAAAAACGCCGTGCTGTGGTCGGTCGCCGCCGCCGCCTTCATCGCGATATTCGCGCTCAATGTGCCGTTTCCGTACATCGTGCTCGCGGCCGGCGTGATCGGCTACTTCGGCGGCCGCATCGCGCCGAATAAATTCGCGACCGGCGGCGGCCATGGCAGCGCCGACAAAAGCTACGGCGCGGCGATCATTGACGACCGTACGCCGACGCCCGGGCACGCTTTATTCACGTGGCCGCGCTTCGCCCGCGTTTGCGTCGT